>NZ_JBDNIJ010000018.1:0-64166 GCF_041688325.1 Ilumatobacter sp. | reverse complement strand
GCTGTCGACGGTGACTTGGCTGCGACGATGGCAACGGCGAGTGCGAGGACGAGGTAGAACTGCTCTTCGATCGACAACGACCACACATGGCGCAGCGGAGACTCGCCAGCCACGACGTCGGTATAGGTGGTGCCATCTGAGAGAAACACCCAGTTCACTGCGTACAGGAGTGTCGCGAGGCCGTGGCGACGCAACCGCTCAAACTCGACTGCGTCGGCCCACGTGAGTGCGTAGACCGCTACCGCCGTCGTCATCATCAGCATGGCCGGAAGCAAGCGACGCGTCCGTCGGACAAAGAACCGACCAAGTCGAATCCCGCCGGTGGCATCGACCTCGCGGACGAGGAGCGACGTCAGCAAGAAGCCTGAGAGGACGAAGAACACGTCGACTCCGATGAAGCCGCCGGGCAAGGCGTGCGGCCACAGGTGGTAGACGACCACGGCAGCGACAGCGACGCCGCGGAGGCCGTCAAAGCTCGGCACATGAACGAACGAGGTCGTCAGACCATCGGTCATCTCTGAACGATACTGCGGCGTTGAGTACGCTGGCGATATGCCGTATCCCAAGAAGCTGCTCAACGACTACGAAACCGTTGCGGTCGACCTCCACCCACACTGGTGGTACTTCGCCGAACCGGTCGCAGCGCTCGTCGGTTCGATCGTTCTCGGCATCCTCGCCATCGTTTCCGACGTCAGCGGCACGTTCGGTGACATTTTGAAATGGTTGGTGGCCATCCTGATCGTGGTCAGCGCGATTTGGGTTGTCGTCCGTTATCTCAAATGGATAACGACGAACTTTGTGATCACCTCGGACCGGCTGATCTTCCGCGCTGGTGTGATCGCCAAGATGGGCGTCGAGATCCCGCTTGAACGAGTCAATACAGTGCACTTCAGCCAGAGTATTTTTGAACGGATGACAGGCTCGGGCGACCTGCTGATCGAGTCAGGCGGCGAAGACGGCCAGCAGAGCTTCAGCGATATTCGGCGCCCTGACCGAGTGCAAAACCTCATGCATTCCCAGATGGAAGAAAATGAAAAGCGGCGCTTTACGGTGAACACCGGCGGCTCGACGTCCGACGTGGCTACGCAGCTCGAGAAGCTCGAAGGCATGCTCGAGCGCGGCACGCTGTCACCCGAAGAATTCCAGTCCCAGAAAGACAAGCTGCTGGGAAGCTGACGTGCCGCCCGCACGCCGGATTGTCAGCCTGGTGCCGTCGAGCACCGAAACACTGCTCGGCCTTGGCGCTGATGTCATCGCATGTACGAAGTTCTGCGAGCAACCGGACATCGCACACGTCGGTGGGACAAAGAACCCCGACATCGCTGCGATCATCGCTCTCGCACCCGACCTCGTGGTGCTCGACCGAGAAGAGAATCGACGAGAAGATGCCGAGGCGCTGGAGGCAGCGGGCATCGAACTTTTCGTCAGCGACGTCACCGACGTGGCCTCGGCCATGACCGTCGTGGCCGAACTGTCTGCGCTCGTCAACGGCCCGACCGTGATTGACATTGATCAGCTGCCCCAGGTTGAGCCGCTGGGCCTGTCAGTCTTCGTTCCGATCTGGCGACGGCCGTGGATGAGTATCTCGGCAGCCACGTACGGCGGATCGCTGCTTACCCATCTCGGCTGCCGCATGGTGACCGGTGATGCACCAACCGCGTATCCCGAAGTGCAACTGGTCGACGTCGAAGCACCCGACGTCGTTGCTGTGCCGTCGGAGCCATACGAGTTCACCGACGCCCACCTCGACGAGCTCCGTGCAGCGTTCCCGACGAGTGTGGTGAGACGCGTGGACGGGCAAGATCTGTTCTGGTGGGGGAGCCGGACTCCGGCAGCGGTCAGGCGTCTGAGTGATGCGTTACGCGATGTGGTGGGCGCCGGCTGAGGGCTTGACAACCCAGCCATCGGCGACGGAGCCCGGCTCGCAGATCGCAACGATGCACCCGCCAAATCCGCCGCCGGTCATCCGTGTTCCGAACACGCCTGGGAGCGCATTGAGCGCACTGACTGCAGCATCCATCTCGTCGGTCGACGTGTCAAAGTCGTCGCGCAGGCTGGCGTGGCCATCGACCATGATCTGACCTGCAGCGACGTAGTTACCCGCAGCCAGTTCGGTGGCGAACTGGATGACGCGCAGATTCTCGGCGACCACGTGCCGGGCCCGTCGTTGGGCGATCGGGTCGGTAACGCGCACGATGTCGTCGGGCGAAGCGAGCCGCAGCGGTCCGATGTCGGCCTCGGCGCGAGCGCATTCAGCAACTCGATCTGCGTAGGCCGAGCCGACCAGCCGACGATGGACGATGAACTTGACCACGATGTCGATGTCGTCGGGAATCAGATGCGGGGTGACTTCGAGGCTGTGGCAATCGATCAGCGTGGCGTGCCCGGCGACTCCCGCAGCGATGGACAGTTGATCCATGATCCCCGTCGGCACACCGGTCGCAGCATGCTCGGCGCGTTGTGCTGCCTGCGCGAGTTCGAGTGGCGTTCCGTCGAAGCCCAGCGCGAGGCCGACAGCGCATTCGAGTGCTGCGCTCGACGACAGGCCGGCACCTGCGGGGATGTTGGAAACGAGGTGTCCGCGCAGTCCGGTCGTTACGCCGAGTTCGGCGGCCATGGCCGCCACATACGTGCCCCATTCAGGGTTCACGTTGGCGGCCGAACCAGTGAACGGAACGCCGATGTTGACCCGGCCGGCCACGTCGCCCGACGTCAGCTCGATCGAGTCGGCGGTCGCAGTGTACGTGAATGTCGTTCCGCGGTCGATTGCCATCGGGAACACGAGACCACCCGTGTAGTCGGTGTGTTCGCCGATCAGGTTGACTCGGCCGGGGGCGTGTACACGTCGCGTTTCTGACACACCATGAAAGTACCCACTGCCCGCTTGTTTCGCGGCCCACGCGCTCTGCAACACTGCGACCATGCCACGCGCCGTCTTGCCCGCTCTTGCCGACGAGGCCGCCATCGAGTTGGAGTTCGCGACCTTCGGCGATCCTGGCAACCCAACCCTGCTGCTCGTCAACGGCTACACGAGCCAGATGATTGTCTGGGAGACCGAACTGATCGATGGGCTCGTGGCCCAGGGCCTCCACGTCGCCATCTACGACAATCGTGATGTCGGCCTCTCCACCAAGCTCGACGGTCAACAGGTGCAGCCGATGAAGGTGCTCCAGTCAATCATTGCCGGCGAGTCGGTAGAGGTCCCGTACACACTCAGCGCGATGGCGGCCGACGGCATGGGCCTGCTGACCCACCTCGGTATCGATCAGGCACATATCGCCGGTGTGTCGATGGGCGGAATGATCGTGCAGATGATGGCCATTGAACATCCAGACCGGGTACTCAGCCTGTGCTCGATCATGAGTAGCCCAGGCCACCCCGATTACGGCCAGCCGTCTGCAGAGGCCCGGTCGGCATTGCTTGCGCCACCGTCTATCGAACGCGAGGCCTACATCAACGACTCCATCGGGGCGAAGGTCTGGCTGTCGAAAAAGTACTTCTCCGAGGACGTCACTCGCGATCGCTCGGCGCGCCAGTTCGACCGGATCTTTTACCCCGAGGGATTCACCCGCCAGCTCGCAGCGATCTACGCAACGGGCGACCGGAGCGAACGACTCCAGCAGCTCAACGTACCGACCTTGGTGATCCACGGGCGTGACGATGAGTTGATCTCGCCATCGGGAGGCGAGCGGACAGCCGAACTCATCGACGGCTCGCGCTACCTGCTGCTCTCCGACATGGGCCACGACCTCCCCGCGCCACTCGCACCCGTGCTTGTCGAAGCAATCGCGGGGCACATTCGCGTCAGTAATAGCAACACCAGCAACCAAGTTTGAAGGAGATCATCATGGGACCACTCGCAGGAAAGCGCATCATTGAAATCGCTGGCATCGGACCGGGCCCGTTTGCGGCCATGCTCCTGTCAGACCTCGGCGCCGAGGTCATCCGCGTCGAACGTGCCGGCGCGGTCCGCGGGCCAACACCGGGCAAGCCTGCAGGGGATGTCAGCCTGCGTGGCCGACGCAATGTCGCCATTGATCTCAAGCACGCTGACGGTGTCGCAACACTGCTTGATCTGGTCGGGTCAGCTGATGGCCTGATCGAAGGGTTCCGTCCCGGCGTCATGGAACGCCTTGGAGTCGGGCCGGACGTTTGCCTCGAACGCAACCCGAAGTTGGTGTTCGGTCGGATGACCGGTTGGGGCCAAAACGGGCCGTACGCCCAAGCCGCCGGCCACGACATCAACTACATCTCCCTTGCTGGGGCACTCGCTCACTTCGGCCGGGCTGGCGAAGCCCCGGTCCCACCACTCAACATGGTCGGCGACTTCGGCGGCGGCGGCATGTTCCTTGCGCTCGGCGTCGTGGCAGCGTTGCTCGAAGCCCAGACGAGCGGCCAGGGTCAAGTGGTTGACACAGCAATGGTCGACGGCACCGCGGTACTGATGACGATGTTCTGGTCGATGAAGGCTGCTGGCATTTTCGACGAGCAGAATCCCGGTACCAACTTGCTCGACACCGGTGCGCACTTCTATGACGTCTACGAATGCTCCGACGGTCGGTATATCTCGATTGGTTCGATCGAGCCGCAGTTCTACGCCGAACTGATGCGGCTCACGGGCCTCGAAGGCGACGATCAGTTTGCGCGCCAGATGGATGCCACGCAATGGCCCGAACTCAAGGTTCGGATCGCCGAACTCTTCAAGACGAAAACGTGTGACGAATGGTGCGAGCTGATGGAGATGACCGACGTGTGTTTCGCGCCGGTGCTCACGATGTCCGAAGCAGCGCAGCACCCGCACAACGTTGAACGCCAGACCTTCATCGAACTCGGTGGCACCATCCAGCCGGCTCCGGCACCCCGATTCAGCCGGACAGCTGCCGAGGTCACCCAGCTTCCAGCGCACGCTGGCGAACACACGCGTGAGGTGCTTGCCGACTGGGGTGTCAACGCCGAGCGGATTGGCCAGCTCATCGAGTCGGGTGCGGTGCGGCACGCCGAATGACCACACTCTGGATGTAGCGGCAACTGCCTGACGCTGCGACACTGTTGCCGATGTCGACACTCGTCTGTTTCCATGCTCACCCCGACGACGAGGCGATCTCCACTGGCGGCGCAATGGCGCGTGCCGCGGCCGAAGGGCACCGGGTCGTGCTCGTCGTCGCAACAAACGGCGACTATGGCGAAGTGCCCGACGATCTCGCTGAGGGGGAGACCCTCGTCGATCGCCGACGCAAGGAAACCGAGGCATCGATCGAGGCCCTGGGGGCACACCGCGTTGTCTTCCTCGGGTACAAGGATTCGGGGATGACCGGTTGGGAACAGAACAGCGATCCCGAGAGCTTTTTGCGCGCCGACCTCGATGAAGCCGCCGAACGGCTGACGGCCGTGCTTCGCGAAGAGCACGCCGATGTCGTCACCACGTATGACTGGCATGGCAACTACGGCCATCCGGATCACATCAAGGTGCACGAGGTCGGCAACTCCGCAGTCGACCTTATGGCTGCAGAAGGCAACAACATTCGGCTCTTCGAGGCGACAATGAATCGCGATCGAGTCGTCACGATGATGCAGCAGGCGATGGAGTCAGGGATGACGCCACCGCAGGGTCGTGTCGACGGTGAACCGTTCGACCCGGCCGGCCCGGCTGACGACGGCAACCCGTTCGGCATGCCCGAAGCCGAGCTGACCCTCGAAGTCGATGTGACCGGCTACGTCGACCAGAAGCGTGCGGCGATTACATGCCACCGAAGCCAGATCAGCGACCAGTCGTTTTTCCTCGACATGCCGCCTGAGGCCTTCGCCGCCATGTTCGGAACCGAGTCGTACATCGAACGGGGTGTCGCACCTCCAATGCAACGCGGTTGGCTCTTCGATTGATCCGCACCGATTTGGCCCAATTTGTCCCTCGGGGCAGACAAGATGTGGCAATGAAACGAATCGGTCTCGTCCTGGTTGCATGCGTTGCATTCGCTGCGTGCGCCGGCGGTGACGACAGCACTGCGGCGCAGCCCACCACGACCAAGCTCACCTTGCTGCCCGCGATGACGACCACGACCGTTCCGCCAACCACCGAGGCGCCTCGCGAGTCCGAACTTGTGCACGACACGACCACCACGATCATCACCGCAACCATCACCGCAACCACCACCGCAATGACATCGCCGGCAACCACCACGGCGCTGATCGTGCCGGCAATCCCGGCCGACACCGAGCCGATCGTCGAGGCCCTTCGGCTCAGCGACGACGGAATCGGCGCCGCCGTGTTCACCGGCGAGCCCGAAGGCGTCATTGCCTACCTGAGTTCGTTCATCGGAGCGCCGACCGGCGACACCGGCTGGGTCGACCCGTTCGAGATCAGCGCCTGTTCAGGGAGTGAGTTGCGCATCGTCTCATGGGGCGGCTTACAGCTGACGTTCGGTGATGTGTCGAAGGTGCTGCAAGGGCGTCGCCACTTTTTCTCCTACATCTACGGTCAATACAGCTTTGACGGCGTGGCCACCACCCAGCTCGATGCAACGCCGCCAGGTCTACTGACCGTCGAAGGTGTCGGTCTTGGCACCCCGATCATCGAAGTTGAATCCACCTATCCCGGCCTCACGATCAATCCAGCCGACGACTTTGTGCCCCCCAACTTCGTTGTCAACGACAACTTCCGAGGGTTCGTCGCCGGTCTCGCCGACGACTCGCCGGTGGTCCAGCTCATCGGTGGCCCGAACTGCGCTGACCCGACCTGATGCAGGCTCTACAAGACCTCCACGCGCAGCTCGGGTGGTTCCTGATCGTCAGCAACGCGCTCGTGGGCTGCTGGGCGCTTGCGGCGCAATATGTTCCGGCTCTCCGGCGAGCAGCGTTGTGGTGGGTAATCGGTGTCGCTCAGATCTCCGTATTTGCTGCAGCGATCGTCGGTGTGCTGCTCGTGAGTCGCTACGAGCTCAAGCTTGACGACTTTCACGCGCTGTACGGATTCACGACAATCGTTGCCGTTGGCATCCTGTACAGCTATCGGACGAGCCCGTTTATCAAAGACAAGCAATACCTGCTGTACGGCTTTGGTTCGCTGTTCATCATGGGCCTCGGTATCCGGGCTGTGTACTTAGGCTGACATGCCGATGGCGAACGGCAGCTTCGCAGGATCCCAGTTCAGCTGCGTGATGCCCTGCTGGCAGGCGTAGCGGTCGGTCATGCCGGCCACGTAGGCCACTGCAGCTTTGAGTGCGGCCTCGCTGCCAGCGTCGATGTGGCTCACTTCGACCTCACTGCCAAGGACAGCCTGCGTGGTCTGGATCGGAAGCGAATGCGGGCGGTCCGCGTAGTGCTCGACCAGAGCCCGCAGAAGTGCGATGACCGAGTCGGCCTGGCGGGTGCTTGCTGGCCGGAGGTAGATGTGCTTGTAGTTGAATTTGCGGAAGGCGGCAAGCGCCTCGGCGGTGTCGGGCATCATGCCGACGCGGCCTGAGGTCACTGCTGCGGTGATCATTGCTCGAACGAAGGCACCGAGCTGTGACGACCGGTTACGTCCACACCGCTCGGCCACGATGTCGGGCAACATGTCGGCGGTGACGATGCCTGTTGCAACGGCGTCCTCGAAGTCATGACAGACATACGCGATGCGGTCGGCCCACGAGACGACTTCGCCTTCTGGTGTTTGTGGCGCCGGAAGACTCCATGAGTGGTTGCGGATTCCGTCGAGCGTCTCGGCGCAGAGGTTGAGCGGCTGCAGCGTGACGTCGGCGCCCCAGGGGGCATGGTCGAACCCGCCCACCAGATATGGCGAGAGCGCATCTTCGCTGGCATGTCCGCCAGGACCGTGCCCGCAGTCGTGCCCGATGGCCATTGCCTCGGCGAGGGGGACGTTGAGTCCGAGCGCCTGAGCGACCGACCGTGCGATCTGGGTCACTTCGAGCGCATGGGTCATCCGGGTGCGCTGATGATCTTCAGGGAACACAAACACCTGTGTCTTGCCGGCGAGTCGACGAAACGACGTGTCGTGGAGGATGCGGTCGCGGTCACGTTCGAAGCAGGTGCGATGCGGATCGGGGGCTTCTTCGAGGGCTCGGTTGCCAGCGCCGTGCGCTCGTGTTGCGAACTCCGCGAGCGTGGCGTCTTCACGGGCTTCACGTTCCTCACGAATGAGAATCTTGGTGGCGCCGATTTCAGCTCTGGAGTCGGCGTGAGCGAGAACAATGTCGTCCCGATCGTGTCCCGTCATGGTCGACGCCCAGCGGTCGGCACGCACGTCTGCCGAGTCGAGGTACGGCAGGTCATCCATCGCTCGCATCGTACGGCGTTAGCCTTAAGCAGATGTCCCAGTTCGTCGACGAATGCCAATTGAACGTGAAGGCAGGCGATGGCGGAGCAGGCTGTATCAGCTTCCGCCGTGAAGGGCCGGTTGTCTTCGGAGGCCCGAACGGCGGCGACGGTGGTAACGGCGGCGACATCTGGTTCGTCGCAAGCCACAATGTGGCCTCTCTCCTGGCCTTTCGCGACTACCCGCACCGCAAGGCCGGCAACGGCGTGCACGGCAAGGGCAAAGACATGCATGGCAGGCGCGGCGAGTCACTCGAGATCGCCGTACCGATTGGTACCGTCATCTCCGACCTGTACACCGGCGCGCTGCTGGCCGAATTGGTCAACCAGGGCGACCGCTGGCTCGTTGTCGGAGGCGGCCGCGGTGGCCGAGGAAACGCCAAGTTCCTCTCGAATAAGCGACGTGCGCCGAGCTTCGCCGAACAGGGCGAGCACGGCGAAGAGCGCTGGCTCAAGATGGAACTTCGTCTGATGGCCGATGTCGCTCTCGTCGGATTCCCAAATGTCGGCAAGTCGACCCTGATCAGTGTGATCTCGAAGGCCAAGCCGAAGATCGCGAACTACCCGTTCACGACGCTTGAACCGAACTTGGGCGTGGTGCAGCTCGACGAGGCGACCGAATTTGTGGTGGCTGACATCCCGGGCCTCATCGAAGGAGCAAGTGAGGGCAAGGGTCTTGGGCATCAGTTCCTCCGCCACATCGAGCGAGCCCTGGTGCTCTGCATCATGGTCGACCTCGCACCAATGGATGGCGTGTCGCCGCAAGAGCAGGAACGGATTCTTCTCCAGGAACTTGGCCAATATCAGCCCGACCTCCTCGAACGTCCGCGCCTCGTCGTCGGTACGAAGGCCGATGCCATCCAGGCCGACGAACTCGAACTGCTCGGTTGGACCGGCGACATCATGTCGTCGGTGACGCGGCAGGGCCTCAGTGACCTCGTCGGCAAGATGGCAATGGCCGTGCACGATGCTCGCCAAGCCGTCGAGCACGCCGAAGGTGTGGTCACGATCCGCCCTGAAGCAAAGGGCGCAGCAGTCGAAATCGTCGGCGAAGGCGAGTTCCGCTTGGTCGGCAAGGAAGTCGAGCGTGTCGTCGCACTGAACGATGTCACGACGCCCGAGGCGCTTGCGTACATCGACCACCGGCTCGAACGGCTCGGCGTGCCCAAGATGCTCGCCAAAGTGGGTGCTGAAGAGGGCGACGTCATCTGGATCGGCGAATTCAGTTTCGGCTACTCGCCGGACATCTGATGCGGGTTGTCGCCAAGATTGGTACGGCGTCGATCACCGATGCCAAGGGCGCGATCGATCGTTCGGCTATCGCCAAGCTCTGTGACGAGGTCGGCGATCTCCGCCAGCAAGGCCACGAGGTGATTGTCGTGTCGTCCGGTGCAGTTGCTGCCGGAGTCGCGGCGGTTGGTCTCAGCGAACGCCCTGTCG
Organism: Ilumatobacter sp.; assembly: GCF_041688325.1. GTDB lineage: Bacteria > Actinomycetota > Acidimicrobiia > Acidimicrobiales > Ilumatobacteraceae > Ilumatobacter_A. The sequence continues at coordinate 54,416 of NZ_JBDNIJ010000018.1, read as the reverse complement.
ATATGCCGACGCTGCAGGCAATTTCTGCCGCAGGCCAGAGTCGCCTCGTCGAGGCGTACAACCAAGAGCTCGGCCGTCACGGTTTGGTCGGTGCACAGCTGTTGGTTGGCTCAATGGACTTCGTCACGCGCAATCAGTACCTACAGTTGCGCTCGACGATGAACCGATTGCTCGAACTCGGCTGCGTTCCAATCGTTAACGAGAACGACGCGATTGCAAATGACGAACTGCGGTATGGCGACAACGACCGCATTGCAGCGATGATCGCCAACAGCGTCAACGCTGACGTGTTGGTTTTGCTGACCGACATGGATGGCGTCTTCACAGCCGATCCACGGACTGACAGCAGTGCCACCCTGGTGCCGCTGGTGCGCGCTGACGACCCGCTCTTGTCGATTACGGCCGACGCCGGGGGGAGCGGCCGGGGGAGCGGTGGCATGGCGAGCAAGCTCGTTGCTGCGAGGATGGCGTCCTCGTCGGGCATCCGATCGGTGATCGCCCGGGCGAGCCGTAAGGGTGTGCTTTCCGGGTCGGTGTCTGACGAACTGGTCGGCACCACGTTCGAGGCGCACGACCGCAGGCTGCCGGCCCGCAAGCTTTGGATTGCCTTCGCCGCCGAACCGGCAGGGACCATCTTCGTCGACCCAGGTGCACGAACCGCGCTGACGGATCGTCCGACGAGTTTGCTGCCAGCCGGCGTCACGACCGTTGCCGGTAAATTCGAGTCCGGACAGGTCGTCGAAATCAGCGATGGCGACATCGTGTTCGCCCGAGGGCTCGCCTCGATGGGCAGTACCGAGCTGGCCGATGCCGCCGGGATCTCCGGCGTCGGACATGTCGTCCATCGCGACGACCTCGTCCTCTTGGCCTGAAAAACCTGGTTACCCCATTTTATGTGAGCAGAAGTGGGCAACGACGCTGCTCTTGCTCACACAGAACCGGTGGCTAGGCCTCGGGTGCCGGAATCGGCTGGCTCTGCGGGGCTTCGACAGCGTCGAGGCCGAGTTCTGCACGCAATTCGCTGAGGCGGCCCTGTGCCTGGACGTTGGCAGTGGCCTGCTCGATTTCGAGCACGCGGCTCTCGACGCCGACCTCGTTGAGCTCGGCTGACGCCTTGGCTTTGGCGTAGCGCGCCTCAATCTTCTCAGTGACCTCATGGAGCGTCGGCACATCGTCGCCGACCGTCTCGGTGAGCGAGCTCATTGCTGCGTTCATCTCTTCTTGCATCTTGGCCTGTTCGAGCTGGCTGAGCAGTTTGGATTTCTCGGAGATCTTCTCTTGGAGCAGGCGACTGTTTTGCTTGACCGCTGCCTTGGCCTGATCGGATGCCTGTGCTGATTCGAGCACCATTGACTTGAGGCTCTCGACATCGGCTTCGATCGACAGCAGTTTGTCGGCGATCGTCTCGGCGGCACTGGTGTATTGCGCAGCCTTCTCGGCATTGCCAGCCTTCTGAGCATCGGAAGCCATGATCAGAGCCTGGCGGGCGTTGCCGTTGAGCTTTTCGAGCTCGGTCATCTTCTTGTTCAGACGAATCTCCGCCTGCTTTTGGCCGGCGATGACGTTGGCAGCCTGCTCTTTGAGCTGCTTGTGCTGTGTCTGGGCGGAACTAATGGCCTGTTCGAGCTGCACCTTTGGATCAGCGTTCTCGTTGAACCGGCCGGTCAACTTCGCAACGAGGTACTTCCACTGCTTCTTCATGTACTTGAACATGGCCGAGATCCTAATACGTGGACGCGCTGCGGGTACGCGCCTCAACGGCCATGGGCCAACGGTGCAAGTCAGGCGTCAGAGTTGGGCGTCAGAGTTGGGTGTCAGAGTTGGGTGTCAGGGCCGCGGTGCACGTCGTTCCGGGTGTCGTTCCGAGCGCCGTTACTCGGGAGGAGTCGACGCTTCAGTGCGTCGAGCTCCGGCGCACCCATCACAGCGAGTAATCCGAAGTACACGATCACGCCGACAACGGCGCCAACGACCAGTCGCAACAGCGCATCGACACCGACATTGCCGCCGACGTTGCGGGTGACGAGCCATACCGCCTCGCCCATCACCGCGCCGGCGACGATCATCCTCCAGAGGCTCTGGAAGATCGGCCGGATTTCGAAGCCAGGAACCTTGTAGCTCATGATTTGCAAGACCCAGAACGCTGAAAACACGTAGGCAATTGCGTACGCGGCACCGAGGCCGAGTACGCCGTAGGAGCCAACCAGGAGGAGCGCGAGCACGATGTTGATCGAGTTTTCGATGACGTTGACCTTGAAAGCGGTTTTGGTGTCCTTGTGGGCGTAGAAGCCGCGCAACACGAAGAAGTAGATCGAGAAGGCGCCGAGCCCGAGCGCAAAACCGCCAAGTGCCCGCGATGCGCTCAGACCACACGCCGCGTCACAACGTCCGTTCTCGATTGCCAGGCCGACAAGAGGCCGGCGCAACACGAACAGGCCGATACCGGCTGGGATGGTCAAGAGGGCGGTCATCCGCACGCCGAGCGACATCGTCGAGATAAACGAGGCCTTGTCTTTGCGAGCGACCGACCGGGCGAGTTCGGGTTGGAAGGTCGTCGCAATCGAGACGCCGAGAAGGCCCTGCGGGAGCACGAAGAATGTGAACGCTGCAAAGTAGGCAAACGTTCCGCTTGAGCCTGGCTCGGTCAAGTTGCGAACGACGACCAAGGCCACGATGTTCGACCCGACGAACCCGAACGTCCAGAACGACAGGCTGAGCAGCTTTTTCACCGACGGGTGTTTGAGGTTCCAGAGAGGCCGGAAACGGAAGCCGGTGGACAATGCCGCAGGGATCAACGCGAACGCCATCGCGCCGATACCGAGCGTTGCACCCAGTCCGAGTGTCAGGCGAAGCCGTTGGTTGTCGAGGACGTCAGCCAGATCCCATCCGGTGCTCACCGGGTCGGGCAGCGACAGCAGCGTGACGATAATGATCAGGTTTGGCAGGACCGGGCTCCACGCTGCAGCGAAGAAGTGTCGACGACTGTTGAGAAAGGCGTTGGCCAAACCGGTCAGTCCGTAGAAAAAAATCTGGATCAGGAAGATTCTCGACAGCGTCGTGCCAACCGAGCGGAACAGATCAGCGTCGACACCACCCGCGACGTTCAAGGAGAAGAGCCGGAAAATCAGCGGGGCAGCGAGCACGGCGAGCACCGTCAGCCCGGCGATCATCACGACAGCAGTCGTGATCACGACGTTGGTCGACTCGTCGTCTTCGTCCTCGGCGAACGTCGAAAACAGCGGCACAAGCGTTGCCGAGAGCACGCCGCCCAAGAGGAGTTCGTAGACGATGTTCGGGCTCTCGTTGGCGTTGATGTACGCGTCGTTCAGGGCCGTGCCGCCAATGACCCCGGCGAGCACGCTCAGCCGCAGCAGCCCGGTGACACGGGAGAGCGCAGTGCCGGCAGCAACGGTGAGATTGCTCTTGAGGAGGCTCACGCGGGCCGGATCTCCTGTACCGCCTGTCGCAGCCCTTCCAGCTCAACAACGAGATCCTCGACGTCGTGCTCGTACGCGTCGGTGTCGCCGGCTCCCACGCTGACTTCAGCGGCGCGTGCGACGAGTTCGTCCAAGCGCGTCTGTGCGAGCCGCAAGGTGTTGGCCGTCTTGGTCGACTGGGCTTTCAAGCGATCGACGCTTTCAAGTTGGCCGTGGACTGAAGCGATTGCCTCGGTCGCACCCTGCCGCTGCAGCGTGTCAAGCTTCGAGCGGAGTGCCGTCGGATCGATTCGGTGGACGGCCTGGTCGATGTCGTGGCCGCGGCGAGCAATCTGCCAGGTCTCATCGAGCCCATGATCGAGCTTGGCGACGATCGAGGCCATGCGATCCTGTACCGGGCCGGCAGTCACCCCCTCGACGACCTGATGGAGGTTGACGGCCGATCGCTGTGCGCTCTGCACGAACTGACGCCAAGGTTCTTGCACAGTGAATGGATCAATTCGAACTCGCGTATCACGCGGCATCGCAGCGGCCACTGAAACGCTGTAGGCAACAACGCCGAGTGTGATGCCGAATGCTGGAGCGATGCCGAGCAAAATCGAACCCGCGGCGACCCCCACCCCGAACAGGATCCTCCAAGAGAGAATCGCCTTGGCCGTCTGCGGTGTGTAGAACCGGTCGCGAAAGCTCACGTCAGCCGCCAGCGATGTCGGATGCGATGAGCGTCGTCAGTTGCTCGACCGTTGGGGCCTCGACATCCGAGAGGCGAAGGGCGTGGTAACCAATGGCGGCTTCGAAAACGTTGCGAGTGAAGCGAGCGTTGCCGAAGCCTCGACCGCGCGGCTCGGCCTCGATGACCGCGCGTAATGCCTCGGTGCCGCCCTCGTCGAGGTGGTACTGCTTTTTGCCGCTGATCAGGCCAAATATGGCCACGAGTTCCTCGGTGTCATAGTCGGGAAACTCGACGGTCCGTGTGAAACGGCTCTTCAGGCCAGGGTTCGTGTCGATCAGCTCGACCATCTCGGCGGGGTAACCGGCAGCGACCACCGACAGGTCGTCACGGTGGTCTTCCATGAACTTGACGATCGTGTCGACTGCTTCGAGGCCGAAGTCGTTCTCGCCGCCTCGGGCAAGCGCGTAGGCCTCGTCGATGAGGAGCGTGCCGCCCAGCGCCGACTCCATCACCTTCTTGGTTGTCGTGGCGGTCTGCCCGACGAAGCCGGCAACGAGGCCGGAGCGGTCGGTCTCAACGAGGTGGCCTTTACTGACCACCCCGAGAGTGCGGAAGATCTGGGAAAGCAGTCGGGCGACGGTGGTTTTTCCGGTTCCCGGGTTACCGGTGAAGACCAGATGCTTGCTGGTTTCGATGACGGGAAGGTCGGCGGCAGCGCGGAGCTCTTGAACGCGCAGCAGCGATGTCAGCCGGCGGACTTCGGCCTTCACCTGATCGAGACCGATCAACGCGTCGAGTTCTGCCAGCAGTTCCTCTATCGAACGTTCGGGTGGCAGCTCGACTTCCGGGGCTTCGGCTGGGATGAATCCGACAGAGGTTTGAGCTGTCGCCGGTGCAATGGGCTGGCCGGGGCGCGGTACGCCGTACTCGTCCATGAGCTGCAGCATCGTCGTGCGGAACCGATCGATTGCAGTGATCTCGGCAGTCGAGGGCACCAGGTCGATCGCTGCGGTTGCGTGGGCGACTGAGAGCGCATGCGTGTAATAGGCGTTTGCGCGACGCTTGGAATCACGGGCATCGGCCTTGACGAGGAGATCGAACATCGTGCTCGGCTTGGTGAGCCACTGCGCTGACCCGCCCAGCGTCTCGTTCTCGCGGAGCTGGGTCGGCGTGAGAATCATCGGTGGGTTGAGCTTGCGGCCAACGGCATCGACCCACGTTTCCAACTCCAGTGTGGTGTGTCGGCCGTCTGCGTCGACGACGGCCGACACGAGATTGGCTGCTTCGATTGTGCACTCGCTGCGGTGGTCGTCGCCCCCTGACAGTTCGTTGAGCAGGGAGTTCATCGTGTCGACGAACTCGTCGGCCTTGCGTTCGAACACGGCTGGCATGTCGCTCAGCGTAGATGACGCGGTCTGCAACACTGGGGTGCATGAATGAGTGGGTTGCACCGGGGCCCGGGGCGTGGAAACTCGACACTGCCCACTTTGAGACGACGGTCTCGCGTCCGATGCGTGATCTCATCGAGCTGGCGCTGCCGTCGGGCATGAGCGAGGGATTCGAACTTGTTGGCGCTCCGTTGAAAACCATCGACGTGGGATTCGTCAATGGCCGGATGTACCAAAGGTTGACGCCGCTGGTCGGCGGAGGCCGCGATCTTCCGACTCCGCCGAAGGGTGTGCTCTGGCTGATGACTCGACTCCATCCAGCGTTTCGCAAGCGGGCGAAACAGTCTGTTCGGGCAATCGACGAGCGGTTTTGGTTGCAGGAGTTCGCCCGTTGGGAAGGCGAGTGGAAGCCCAAACTGAACGCAACGAACCGCCGACTCGGTGGCGTCGACGCCACGTCGCTGTCCGATGCCGACCTCGCGGCGCATCTCAACACAGTCTGGCAGCATGTCGAATGGGCAGGTTCGCTGCATTTCCGCCTCCATACATCCGACCTGGCACCGATCGGCAGGCTCCTCCTCGCAGCGGGCAACTGGGGCCTCGATCAACGGCAAGTGATGACCACGCTGGCAGGAGCATCCCCGGCGACGAGTGCGCCGATCCGTGCGCTCAGTGCGATTGCCGACGAACTGTCCCGCGTCGGGGTCAAGCCCGCATCACTCAGCGACGTGCGCGAAGCGAGTGCTGTGGCGGCTGAACTCCTCGACGAGTATCTGAGCGAATTCGGTAGTCGCGTCACCACCGGATACGACATTCGCGACCGGACATTGCGTGAGCTCCCCGAGGTGATTCTTGCCTCCATCCAACACAGTCGCAGCGTCGAGTCGCCCGTGATCGTTGGCGATCAAGCGTTTGGCGCACTGCTGGAACAGGTCGACGAATCGAACAGGGCCGAGTTCACCGATCTCGTCGAGGAGGCTCGCACGCTTTACGGGCTACGTGACGAGAATGGCCCGATCACGGTCGAATGGCCTGCCGGAATCGCGCGTCACGTGATTCTCGAAGCAGGCCGCCGACTGGTTGCTCGCGGTGCGCTCGACGAACTCGAACACGTCTTCGACGTCGCCATCACCGAGCTGGTCGGGTTACTCGAAGGCAAGGAATATCCAACGGCCGCCGAACTCGGCATCCGCCACCGAGAACGGTGTGCATGGGGTGCGTTGACACCGCCGCCCGTGCTCGGCTCCACTGCGGAACCACCTGACATCGACGTCCTGCCTGGCCGGATGTCTGAGATGATGCGAGCGGTCCTCACGGTGACCACACTGCTCGACTCAGCGGATCAGACCGACTCGCTCTCCGGAACCGGCGTCGGAACGACGTCGTATCGAGGCATTGCTCGCGTCGTCGCTGATGCTGACGAAGCATTCGAACGAGCCAACCCTGGCGACATCATCGTGACGCGGCTCACGGTGCCGACCTTCAACTCGGTACTGGCGATGGCCGGAGGAGTCGTCACTGAAGGGGGCGGCCTCCTCAGCCACACAGCAGTGATCGCCCGCGAGCTAGGGATCCCCGCTGTGATCGGAGTCGCCGGTGCGCTGACCGATATTCCTGACGGAGCCGAGATCATCCTCGATCCCGTTGCTGGGACTGTGACGATCGTCTGAGCGTCATTCCAATTGCTGGGTCACAGAGGTCGACCGGTAACGTCGGCTCTCATGACGAGTACCGAAATCAATGGTGGCGATCGCTTCGAGAGCGTCCAGAGCATTCGCGATGCATTGAAGGAAGTCAACTATCTGGCCGATGATGGCATTGCGAGCGTGGCCTTCCTGGCCGACAAGCTCGGCAAGCCGATTCTGGTCGAGGGCCCAGCCGGCACCGGCAAGACCCAGTTGGCCAAGTCGATCGCCGAGATCACCGGATCCAAGCTGATCCGTCTGCAGTGCTACGAGGGGCTCGACGAGAGCAAAGCCCTCTACGAATGGAACTACAAGAAGCAGTTGCTCCGCATTCAGACCGAGCGTGGCGAGAACACCGAAGACTGGACCGACATCCAAGACGACATCTTTTCCGACGAGTTCCTGCTGACTCGTCCGCTGCTTGAGGCAATCACCTCTGACGAGCCGGTTGTACTGCTTATCGACGAAGTCGACCGCGTTGAGGTCGAGACCGAGGCACTGCTCCTCGAGATCCTCTCGGACTACCAGGTGTCGATCCCCGAGCTTGGCACGATCACCGCCAAGCAGATTCCGCTGGTGTTCCTCACGTCGAACAACACACGTGAGCTGTCCGAAGCGCTGAAGCGTCGCTGCCTGTACCTGCACGTCGACTATCCCGAACTGGATCGCGAGCGCGAAATCGTGCTCGCCAAGGTTCCGAACATCACCGAGAGCCTCGCTGACCAAGTTGCGCGAGTCGTTCGTTCGATCCGTCAGCTCGATCTCAAGAAGGCCCCCAGCGTGTCTGAGACCCTCGACTGGGCGCGGACCCTGATGATCCTGAACATCGACGTCATCGATGAGAAGATCGCCAAGGAGACGCTCAACATCTTGTTGAAGTACCAGACCGACATCGCCAAAGCCACCAAGGAACTGTCGGTCGACGACTGATTGGTTGGGTCTGTCTCAATGCTGGAACTCCTCAACGGCTTCGTCATCGAACTTCGTAACGCTGGCCTCCCGGTCAGCCTCACGGAGAATCTCGATGCGATGGAGGCCGTGCAACACATCCCGATCGAAGACCGCGACGCGTTCAAATACGCGCTCGGCGCCACGCTGATCAAGAACCACGCTCACTGGCGCAGCTTCGACACCGTCTTTGAGGTCTACTTCAGCCTGCGCGGGCCGGAGTACAGGATCGGCGATGGTGACGGCTCTGACATCGATGAGATGTGGCGCGAGATGCAGGAGCAGCAGCAGAACGCCGAGGGCAACGGCGGTCAGGGCGGCATGGATGGAATGACGCCCGAAGAGATCGCGCAGATGCTGATGCAGGCATTGATGAACGGCGATCAAGACATGATGCGGGCGATGGCCAAACAGTCCGTCCAGCGTTTTGCCGGCATGGAGCCTGGCCGGCCGGTCGGCGGCACCTACTACCTGTACCGCACGCTCCGGAACCTCGACCTCGACAGCATGCTCGAGAAGATGATGGAGCAGTCCCGCCAGGATGCCCCGGACGACTTGACCACACTCGAAGAGCGGTTGGAGAAAGAGGAATACTCCGACCGCATCGAGAAGTTCAAAGGCGAGATCGAAGCCGAGATCCGTCGGCGGCTCGTTGCTGACCGGGGTGCTGAGGCCATGGCCAAGACGCTCCGCAAGCCACTGCCCGAAGACGTCGAGTTCATGCACGCCAGCCGTGACGAAATGGTTTCGCTCAAGAAGTCGCTGCAGCCGTTGACCCGCAAGCTCGCTGCACGCCTCGCCCGAAAGCGCAAGCACGGCCGCAAGGGTCCGCTCGATTTTCGCAGCACGGTCCGACATTCGCTCAGCTACGGCGGCGTGCCGGCGGAGCCCCAATTTAAGTACCCCCGTCCGTCTAAGCCAGAACTGATGGTCATTGCCGACATCTCCGGCTCGGTTGCAGCCTTCGCTCGGTTCACCCTGATGCTGGTGTACGCGATCTCGGGCCAGTTCTCGAAGGTCCGCTCGTTCGTCTTCATCGATGGTCTCGACGAAGTCACCGACTACTTCAAGGCGACCGAAGATATTTCCGAGGCCATCCACCGCGTCAATACCGAAGCCGACGTCGTCTGGGTCGACGGGCACTCGGACTACGGACACGCTTTTGAAGTCTTCTGGAACAAGTACGGCAAAGACATCACTCCGAAGACCACGGTCTTGCTCCTCGGCGACGCTCGAAACAACTATCACGCCAGTCAAAGCTGGGTCGTCAAAGAGATCCAGCAGAAGGCTCGCCACGTGTACTGGTTGAACCCTGAGCCCAAGAGCTACTGGAACACCGGTGACTCGATCGTGGGCGAATATGGCACGTTCACCGATGGCGTCTATGAATGCCGCAACCTCCGACAGCTTGAGGGCTTCGTCGAGAAATTGGCGTAGCCGTCAGACGACGAACACCCAACCTCACCCGACCGACCGAGTGAGTGAGTGAGTGAGTGAGTGAGCTGATCGATCAGACCGACGAGATCATCTGATTGACGACATCATCTGTGCAACCTCGCGTCGGCTGCGGAGCCGGCGGACATCGGCGTGGGCCCAAAACGGACTGGTAAGGAACCCCTCGTAGCGCTTCGTGTGGGCGGCGTGGTGGGTCCAGGCCCAGACGATGACGTTGACCTCGGGGTGAGGGCTGACGAGGTTGCGCCATCGTTCCCTCTTGCCGTTCCACAGTTCTTCACGTTTGATCACTCGACGGAGGCTGCGTCGGACGACGCTCCACGTCACCAGCCAACGCGGCAGATCGAGCCAGATGATCGTGTCGGCGCCGCCGTGCACGAGATCCATCACGACGCTGTAGTTGCCAGCGACGACCCACCTGTCGGTGTCGAGCGCCTCCGCGACTCGGCGACGGAACTCGGGCGTCGGCGTCGGTGCCCAGTTCTCGCCGTGGAACAACTCATCGAGTTCGAGAGATGTGCCATCGATCTTTTCGGCGAGCGCTGCTGCGAGCGTCGATTTTCCGGAACCGGACGCGCCAACGACGGCGACGCGTCGCATTATTGGCGACGGGTGAACGTCGGCTCGTCGGGCGTTGACCTTTCGGCGTCGTAGCGATAGCCGTTGGCATCGAACGCAAGGAGCGCTTTGGCGGCGGTGATGCGCTCTCGCACGATCCAGCCGGCCATCGAGCCACGCGCCTGCTTCGCAAAGAAGCTCACGATTTTGTACTCGCCGCCTTCCTTTGCATCGAGGAAGCGGGGCGAGATGATCCGGCCGTCGAAGCGGTCAGGTTGGACAACAGAGAAGTACTCGTTCGATGCGAGATTGACCAGCACCTTGGCGCCGGGGGAGTCGGCGAGCGATGCATTCAGCTGGTTGGTTACCTCATCACCCCAGTAGCTGTACAGATCGCCGCCATTGGGATGCGTGACCTTGGAGCCCATCTCCAGCCGGTACGGCTGGATGAGGTCGAGGGGGCGCAGTACGCCGTGGAGGCCCGACAAGATACAGAGTACCTTCTGGGCATAGGTGTAGTCCCGCTCGCTGAACGAGCTCTGGGCATCGAGCCCGGTGTATGTGTCGCCGTCGAACGCGAGCACCGCCGGCCGGGCGTTGTCGGTGGTGAACGGTGTGGTCCAGTCTTGGAACCGTTCATGGTTGAGGTCTGCGAGCTTCGCCGAGATGGACATCATCTTCGACAGGTCGTCGGGCGACTTGCCTGCCATGATCCTGGCAAGATCCTCGGACCGTCCGAGCAGAACAGGCTGACTGTGTTTCTTGGTTGGCAGCGGCGTTTCGAAGTCCAGCGCCTTGGCGGGTGACACGACGATCAACATGACTCTGGTCTATCTGATCTCCTCGTAAACGCCTCTCCGTTCGTCAGCGTGATGGTTTTGGCTCTCATTTCAACCAAAACCATCACGCTGACGAACGGGCAGACCGGGACGAGACGAGAAGGGCTCAGGTCCGCTGGTAGTTCGGCGCTTCCTTGGTGATGGTCACGTCGTGCGGGTGGCTCTCTTCGCGACCAGCATTGGTGACACGCATGAACTTGGCGTTGCGGAGTTCGTCGAGCGTTCCAGCACCGGCGTAGCCCATGCCAGAGCGAAGGCCGCCAACGAGTTGGTAGGCCACGTCGCCGAGCGGCCCGGCGAACGGGACGCGACCCTCGATGCCTTCGGGAACGAGCTTCTGGCTGGCCGCGCCGATGGTTGATCCGCTGGTCGACTGTCCGGTGGCGTAGCGGTCTTGGCTGTCACCGGTCATAGCACCCATTGAGCCCATGCCGCGATAGCTCTTGTACCGGCGTCCTTCGAACAGCTCTACTTCTCCGGGGCTTTCTTCAACGCCGGCGAGGAGCGAACCGAGCATGACGGTCGATGCACCAGCGACCATTGCCTTGACGATGTCGCCCGAGAACGTGATGCCGCCGTCACCAATGATCGGAACGCCGATCTCCTTGCCCTTCTTTGCCGCAAAGTAGATCGCCGAGAGCTGTGGCATGCCTGCTCCGGATACGACACGGGTGGTGCAGATCGAACCGGCGCCGACACCCACCTTGATCGCATCGGCACCGGCCCTCGCCAGCGCCTCGACACCTTCTTCGGTGACCACGTTTCCAGCGGTGACAGCGAGCTCGGGCCACGAGCCCTTGACACGTTCGATGGCCTTGATCACGTTCGCCGAGTGCCCGTGAGCGGTGTCGATTGAAACCGCGTCGACACCCATTCTGACCAAGGCGTCGACGCGTTCTTCGACGTCGGGGCCCACGCCGATCGCCGCGGCACAACGGAGGCGACCCCTGCCGTCACGCGAGGCATTCGGGAAGTCGAGGCGCTTCTGGATGTCTTTCACTGTGATCAGCCCAGCGAGGCAACCGACGCCGTCGACGAGCGGAAGTTTTTCGATGCGGTACTGTTGGAGAAGCAGTTTCGCTTCATCGAGCGTCGTTCCAACAGGCCCGGTGACCAAGTTGTCTGATGTCATGAAGTCGGTGACGGGGCGATCGAAGTCGGACCCTTCGCAGAAGCGAATGTCGCGGTTCGTCAGGATGCCCACGAGATGACCGTCGTCGTCGGTGATCGGCACGCCCGAGAACCTGAAACGGTTCATCAGCGTCTCGGCCTCGTGCAGCAGGGCCGTCGGTGGCAGGGTCACCGGATCGGTGATCATCCCCGACTGCGACCGCTTGACCTTCTGCACCTCAGATGCCTGGTCGGCGATCGACATATTGCGGTGGATGACGCCGATGCCGCCGTACCGAGCCATCGCAATGGCCATGCGGCCTTCGGTGACCTTGTCCATAGCGGCAGACACGAGCGGTACCGCCAGCTCGATGTCGGCGGCAAAGGTCGCAGTGGTGTCGACCGCGTCAGGCAGCGTTTCGGAGTAGCCAGGGATGACGACGACGTCGTCAAAGGTCAGTGCTTCGAACTTGTCAAACAGACCGTCGTTGATATTGTTCTCGCTCATTGCGATGCCCCTGTCGTGTGTGGTGTTGCTGGTTCGAGCGTGGCTGCCCGATGAAGATCATGAGTGTCGCTCATGCGACGCGAGCACAGGTCAGCCATCACGCCGACCAGTAGCCGGTGCTCGACGGCATGCACGTTTGCCTCGAACTGTTCGATGGTTCCAGATACGTCGATCGGCACTGCCTCGGTGGCGAGGAGTGGGCCGTCGTCGATGCCTTCGTCGGGCACGAAGTGGACCATCACGCCCGATTCGGATCGGACGCCGTTGACTGCTTCTTCCCACGCCCGTTCGATCGCATGGAGGCCAGGAAGTTCGCCGGGCTTGGCCGGGTGCAGGTTGACGACGCGGCCAGGAAACCAACCGAGGAAGCTCAGCGTCAGAATGCGCAGCCACCCAGCGAGCACGATGAGGTCAGGGTCGAACCCGGCGACGAGTTCGGTGAGCCTGGCGTCGTAGTCGGCGCGATCTTCGTCATGATGCTGGCCGATGTGGACAGCGGGGACACCTGCGTCGGCGGCGCGCTGCAGAGCGAACACGTCGGCCTTGTTGGAGACAACAGCAACCACTCGGCCGTTGATACGACCATCGGCGCAGGCATCGAGAACCGCCTGGAGGTTTGAGCCGTTGCCCGAAACCATGACGACGAGACGCTGCTCGCGAACGGGGGAGTCGCTCATGAGAGGTGGACCTTTCCGGTTCCGGGGATGAGCTTGCCGACGACCCATGTGGGCTCGTCGATGGATGCTTGAACGGTTGCGACCTGATCGGGAGCGCAGACGATGATCATGCCGACGCCCATGTTGAGCGTGCGGTACAGCTCTTCGGTGCTCATTTGCGGTGTGAGCTCGCGGACAAGCTGAAAGAGCGGCGGCACGGGCCACGAACCGAGCGCGATGTCGGCGTCGACATCGTCGGGTAACACGCGTGGCAGATTCTCTGGGAGGCCGCCACCGGTGATGTGGGCGAGGGCCTTCACGGCGCCGGTCTGCAGTGTCGGGGTCAGGACATCGAGGTACGAGCGGTGCGGCTCCAGCAGTGTTTCGCCGAGCGGCTTGTCGAACCCGTCGGGTGTGACGTCCATTGGTGCCCACTCAAAGATCTTGCGGAGCAGCGAGTAGCCGTTGGTGTGTGGCCCGCTCGATCCGATACCGATCAACACGTCGCCAGCGGCGATGTCAGGGCGGGGGAGAAGTTCGGCGCGCTCGGCGACGCCGATCAAGGTGCCGGCAATGTCGAACGAGCCGGGTTGGTAGATGCCAGGCATCTCAGCCGTTTCGCCGCCGAGCAGTGCACAGCCGGCTGCCTTGCATGCATCGGCCATGCCGCCGACGACTTCAGCGACGAGGTCGGCGTCGAGGACGCTGGCCGCGATGTAGTCGAGAAAGAACAGCGGCCGCGCTGACTGGACCAAAACGTCATCGATGCAGTGGTTGACGATGTCCATGCCGACACCGCGCACCATGCCGAGTCGGGCAGCCAATTCGACCTTCGTGCCGACGCCGTCGGTTGAGGCGACGAGGACGGGTGAGTCCATTGCCTGAATGCCTTCGGCGGAAAAGACGCCCCCGAAACTGCCGAGCCCGTGGAGGACCCCCGGCCCAGGCGTTTGATGAGTTGCCTCGACAGCGGCCTTCATTTCAGCGACAGCACGCGTGCCCTCATCGATGTTGACACCCGCTGCGGCGTATGAGGCGAGCTGCGCTCCGGGTGCCCGCCATGCAATGTCGCGCCGGACCTGCATGTCCTGGAAGCTGATCTGTGCCATTCGCTCGTAGGCGTGTGCTCGTGCCTCGGCAATGTCGATGCCCACACCGGTGGTGGCCAGCACTCGGCCACCTGACGTGTTGCCAGCGGCGTCGACGCTGGCGTCAAAGCGGAATGCGGCAGCGGAGTCGGTGCCTCGATCGGTGATTGGGTGGCCCGTGACTGGTTCGCCGGGGTAGTTCGGCGAGGCAGCAACAACGGTGACTGCAGCTGCTGCCTTGATCCGAAGCGGGACCGACATCACGTCGCCACGGGTGCAAGCCAGTGCGAGTTCGGCAAGGTCGCTCTCGAGTAACGGCAGCACTGCCTGAGCTTCTGGGTCGCCGAAACGGACGTTGTACTCGATGAGGCGCGGACCATCAGCGGTGAGCATCAGTCCGGCGAAAATGACGCCGACGTAGGGAGTTTCAGCGGCCGCGAAGTGGTCGAGTACTGGTTGGACAAATACGTCGGTGAGTTCTGCGCCGCTGAACGCGACAGGTGCGGGGGCGTAGGCGCCCATGCCGCCGGTGTTCGGGCCAACGTCGCCTTCGCCGATGCGCTTGTGGTCCTGAGCGAGCGGTAGGGCAACGGCAGTCGTGCCATCACACAATGCCAGGAGCGAACATTCAGGGCCGGTCAGGCGCTCTTCCAGCAAGAAGGGGCCAACTGACGCGGCTTCGGCGATTGCGGCGCGTGTCTCAGCATCAGTGGAGGGCAGAGCGACACCTTTGCCTGCGGCGAGTCCGTCCAGTTTGACGACGATCGGCCGGCCGAGCTCGGCCCACCAGGTGAGCGCAGCATCTGCATTGGTGAACTGAGCGAACGCCGGGCCCGGGATGCCGAGTGATGTGGCGAGATCGCGGGCGTAGCCCTTGGATGCTTCGAGCTGTGCGAGTGCCGCGGTCGGGCCGAAGCACGCAATGCCTCGTTCGGCTGCGGTGTCGCTCGTGCCGGCAACGAGTGCGGCCTCGGGGCCGGGAATCACCAGGTCGGTGTCGGACGTGCTTGCGTTCCCGATATTCGACGCCATTCGGACCTCGTGGCCATGTTGACGGCAGGCCCATGCAATTGCTTGCTCGCGGCCTCCGCCGCCGATGATCAAGACGCGCATCAGGCGATGACGCCTTCGAAGTCGAGCTTGGCCTGAGCCCCGCCGACGGCGATTGGATATTGACCGGTGTAGCAGGCGTTGCAGTAGCCGTCGTCGTCGCCCGCGTCGCGGCCGGCAACGGCGTTCATCATTCCGTCGAGCGACAGGAACGCCAGGCTGTCAGCGCCGATGTGCGCTCGCATCTCGGCGACGTCGAAGCGAGCAGCTATGAGATCGTTGTCGTGGCCCATGTCGACGCCGAAGTGGCAGGCATGGGTGATCGGCGGGCAGGTGATCCGGACGTGGACTTCGGAAGCTCCTGCATCGCGCACGAGCTTGACGAGTGGCCCGGCGGTGGTGCCGCGCACCAGCGAGTCGTCGATCATGATGACGCGTTTGCCCTTCAGGTTTTCAGTCAGCGCGTTGAACTTGAGTGCGACACCGCGTTCACGGATGTCTTGGGTCGGCTCGATGAAGGTGCGGCCGATGTAACGATTCTTGATGAGCCCGTCGTTGAACGGCAGGCCGCTCTCTCGGGCGAAACCAATTGCAGCAGGGATCGAGGAGTCGGGAACCGGAATGACGACGTCGGCATCGACCATTGATTCCTTCGCCAACTCGATGCCAAGCCGCTGGCGGGTGTGGTGCACGCTGCGGCCGTCCCACACCGAGTCGGGACGGCTGAAGTAGACGAACTCAAAGGTGCAACGGGCGGCCTTGGACTGTGGCGCCAACACTTGGGTGCGCTCGATTTCGCTGCCGCGCAACGTGACCATTTCACCAGGCTTGACCTCGTCGACGTCGACGCAACCGAGCGTGGAGAGGGCACAGGTTTCGCTGGCCACCGCGTAGCCGCCGTGCGGGAGACGACCGACTGATAGCGGGCGGAAGCCCCACGGGTCGCGAACGGCGATGACCTGATCAGCAGCCAAGATGACGAGAGAGAAGGCGCCCTTCCAGGCGGGGAGGGTCCGCTCGATCCGCTCTTGCCAGGTCTGACCGCCGGCAGCGGCGAGCATCAGGGTGAACACTTCGGTGTCGCTGGTTGCAGTGAGGCCAAACCCCTTGTTCAGCAGTTCGTCGCGTAATGCTGCAGCATTGACGAGGTTGCCGTTGTGCGCGACCGAGAGTGGTCCGTGCATCGTCTCGACGAGGAATGGCTGAATGTTTCGACCGGAGTTGGAGCCAGTAGTGGAGTAGCGGGTGTGGCCGATGGCGTGATAGCCGGTCAGCGGCGCCAGCGTGTCGGGGGTGAAGACATTGGCGACGAGGCCGGCTTCTTTATGCAGCCGAGTGCGCTTGCCGTCGCTGACTGCGATGCCAGCGGCCTCCTGCCCGCGATGCTGGAGGGCGAAGAGCCCGAAGAATGCCAGCTGAGCGACACCTTCGCCATGTGGGGTCGACAGACCGAGGACGCCGCACTCGTCTTTCGGCTTGTCGTCGATGACCGCACCGTGCCGAGGGTGGGGTTGACCAATGGTGACCGGGACGTCGTGCAGGCTCATGGAATCTCCAGGGTTGCAACCGCATCTTTGATGCGTTGATCGGCGGGGTAGGAGCCCCGCTCAAAGGTGAGGCCGGTGAGGCGCTCGTAGGTTTCGATATAGCGGGCAGAGGTCTGCTCCCACACTTCTGCAGGAAGTTCGGGTATGTCGCCCTCTCCGGTGTATCCGGCGTCGGCGAGTGCCCGGCGGACAACCTCTTTGTCGAGACTTTGCGGTTCGTTGCCGGCAGCCATGCAGGCGTCGTAGGTGTCGGCAATCCAGTACCGCGACGAATCGGGCGTGTGGACTTCGTCGATGAGCATCAGTTCACCGTTGCTGTCGAGGCCGAACTCGTACTTGGTGTCGGCGAGGATCAGCCCGGCGTCAGCAGAGCGCTCGCGGCCGCGATCGAACACCGCCAATGCCACAGCTTGGACCTGGGCCCACAGTTCGCTTTCGACATGGCCTTCGTTAACGACAGCAGCGCACGACAACGGCACGTCGTGGCTGCCCATCTCGCCCTTTGTTGTCGGAGTGACGATTGGCTCCGGCAGCTTGGTGTTCTTCTGCAGGCCGTCGGGGAAATCGTGGCCGTACATGGTGCGCGCTCCGGCCGCATACTGAGTCCACAGTGCCGTGTCGGTGACACCTGTGATGTGGCCGCGTACGACGACTTCGACGGTGAGTGGCGTGGCAGTGCGTGCAATCAGCACATTGGGGTCGGGGAGTGACACCACGTGGTTGGCGACGATGTCGGCGGTCTGTTCGAACCACCACCCGGCCAGTTGATTGAGCACTTGACCCTTGAAGGGCACTCGAGCAATGATCCGATCGAAGGCCGAGAGGCGGTCGGTGGTGACGAACAGTCGGCGGTCGTCGCCGAAGGCATACGAGACGCGCACTTTGCCGTCGCGCCGGTCGTCGAGGGGAAGGTCGATGGTGTCGAGCGGCGTGAGCGTCATGGCGGGGTCAGAGTCCTTTGGCGTGTTGCACGCCGTTCTCAAACAGTCGCAAACCAAGATGGTTTGGCCCGCCGCCGCCGCGGGTGTGGCGAGGGTGCTGGCGAGCCACGATGTGATTCTCCGGGTGAGGCATCAGTCCGAGCACGACACCTGATGGATCACAGACACCAGCGATGTCGCCGACCGAGCCGTTGGGATTGGTGCTCCGATAACGCAGCGCCACCTGGCCCGCAATGGTGAGCGACTCGGGGTCAGGGTGAACGTACCTCCCTTCACCGTGTGCGATCGGACAGTGAATTGGGTCCTCGATGCCCTTCGTCCACACACAGGAACTCTTCTCGACGGTGTCGAGCACGACCCATCGGCAATCGAAATTGCCCTGAGCGTTATGCCCGAGTGCACCTGGCAGCAGCCGCGTTCGAGTGAGTACTTGGAACCCGTTGCAGATACCAATGAGTGGCCGACCAGCATCGACAAAGCCGCGGAGTTCCTCGCCTAGGCCGACCATGAGGTCGAGTGCGAGCATGCGGCCTGCACCGAGCGAATCGGCATGGCTGAAGCCACCTGCGACCACGGCAAGCCGGTAGTCGCCGAGCAGCCGGGGTCGTTCGATGAGTTCGCTGGCAAGCACGATTCTGGCGTTGGCGCCGGCCATCTCGAGGGCTTGGCGCACGTCTTGGTCGCGGTTGGTGCCGGGCCCGGCGATGATGAGGGCAGGAACCTGGCTCATGACTCAACTCCGGTCGCGTACGCGTCTCGATTGAACGCATCGGCGAGATCAGACACGAGGATCGGTTCGACGCCGGGCAAGGACAACATGCCTGACTCGCTGACCTCGCCGATCCGCAGGCAGTGGTCGTCCATGACACGCGTAAACGCAGCAGCACTGCGTGGTTCGATCTCGACGATGAGTCGGCCCATGGACTCGCTGAACAACGATGTTGCATGGTCATCGTGGGGCAGCGTGTCGATGCTTGCACCAAGTCGGCCGGCAAGACACATCTCGGCCAACGCCACGGCGAGACCGCCCTCGCTCAGGTCGTGGCACGAGATCACGAGGCCAGCTTGCATGGCGGCATGAAGATGGCGATAGTGCGTCGGCGCATCAGGATCGGGTGCTGGCGCAACGCCCGGCTTCGGGGGTGCACCGAGCACCTTGTCGAGGTGAGAACCTGCGAATTCGGAACTCGTGCTGCCGATCAGCATGAGGAAGTTGCCGGGCTCGACAAGATCGGGGGTGATGCAGCGGTTGGCGTCTGGGACGTGTGCAACAGCGGTGATCACCAGTGTGGGCGGGACTGCGTGGCGCTCGCCGTCGGTGCCGATGTACTCGTTGTTCAACGAGTCTTTGCCCGACACGAACGGGGCGTTGTACATGTACGCAGCGGCGCAACAGCCTTCGACCGCTGCGGCTAATTCACCCAGCGTGCTTGGGCGCCGCGGGTCACCCCACGAGAAGTTGTCGAGGAGTGCGATCTTGTCGGGGTCGGCGCCAACGGCGACCACGTTGCGGATGGCTTCGTCGACGACGGCGTAGGCCATGGCCTCGGGGTCGTGCTGCCCGAACCACGGGTTGACGCCGATCCCGATCGCGATGCCGTGTTGAGCGAGCGGTTCGGCGAGCACCACGCCATCAGCTGGGCCGTCGCTCGCTGCGCCAATGAGCGGGCGAACCACAGTGGAGCCAAGAATCTCATGGTCGTACCGGTGGATCGTCGTGGCCTTCGACGCGATGTTCGGGTGCGACAGCAGCGCCAACAACGCGGCGGTGGGGTCGGCGACCTTGCGCGTGGTGAGGTCGGAGCGGTCCGGATCGGGGAGCACTGCATTCATCCGACGTTGCGGGCGTCCGTCGTGCAAGAACGTCGTGTCGAGTTGGCACACCGGCGTACCTGCCGAACGCACTGTGAGCACGTTGTCGCCGGTGAACTCGCCGATGTCAGCGACGCCGACGCCGACGCGCTTGCAGCGGTTGACGATCGCGCTGACGTTGCGCTTCGGGACGGAGATGACCATTCGTTCCTGCGCTTCGGAGAGCCACACCTCCCACGGCTCGAGACCGGGGTACTTGCGGGGCACCAGATCGAGTTCGACGTCGGCCCCGATGCCCTCGGCCATTTCGCCGACCGCCGACGACAGGCCACCGGCGCCGCAGTCGGTAATGGAGGAGTAGAGATCCTCGGCGCCAATCAGGACGTCGATCAACAACTTCTCGACGATTGGGTCGCCGATTTGCACGCTCGCGCCAGCCACTTCGCCGGTAGTGGCATCCATCGTGGCCGACGAGAAGGTCGCGCCACGGATGCCGTCACGGCCGGTTGCTCCACCGAGGACCAGCACGCGGTCGCCCGGGCTCGGGCCTTCATGCAGCGGGCGTGATGGCGAGGTGCCGATGCATCCGGCAAACACAAGCGGGTTGGTGGTGTACGCGGGGTCGTAGAGGATTGCACCGGCAACGGTGGGGAGGCCGATCTTGTTGCCGTAGTCGGCAACGCCGTCGATCACGCCTTCACGAACTCGACGTGGGTGCAGGGATCCCTCAGGAAGGTCGGCGAGGGGCAGGTTGGCTGGGCCGAAGCACAAGATGTCGGTGATCGCGATTGGCTTGTGAGCGATACCGAGCACGTCGCGAATCACGCCGCCAACGCCGGTGTTCGCGCCGCCGAACGGTTCGACTGCAGACGGATGATTGTGGGTCTCGGCCTTGAGCGCAATCGTCGTACCCTTGGCAAACTCAACGATGCCGGCGTTGCCGACGAACGCCGACTTGACGAACGCTGCGTCGATGGTTTCGGTGCAGGTGCGGAGCTGTTGCATCAGCGGCACGAGTTCTTGCTCGCCACCCTCGGGACCACCGGTCGCATCGATAATGGCTCGGAACGTCTTGTGGGCACAGTGCTCACTCCACGTTTGGCCGAGCGTCTCCAACTCGAGGTCGGTGGGATCACGGTCGAGTGACTCGAAGTGGTCGCGGATCGCCACCATCTCCTCGGGGTCGAGGTAGAGCGCACGGCTGGTGTTGATCTCGGCGAGTCGCCCCTCGTCGGCACCACGCAGTGGGATGATCGTCGCAGCGACGCTTTCGCCAGCGCCCGGGTGCAGTGGCTCGATTGTCCCCCATGCCCATCGTTCGATGATCGGGTTGGCCACGAGCCGCGCGATGACTTCGTCGGCCAGTTCGTCGGACACGTCGTCGCTGAAGCGGATCCGGCGCCCGGTTGCAGCGGCCTCGATGTTGATACCGAGACGCTCACACGCATGCCGAACGGCATCAGCGCCGCTGTCGGTCACGCCGGGTTGGAGCGTGATCTCCACGGCATGGCTGGTTGGGAGGTCCCAATTGCCACGCTGTAACAGCGGGTCGACGAGAACGCTGTGGAGGCGATCACGGTCAGCGGACTCGAGGTCGCCATCGACGAACACGATGTCGGCGATGAACACCTCATGGAGATCGCCGAGGCCGAGGTCAGCAGCGCCGCGCTCGATGGCTGCGGCACGTGGATCGGCCTCAATTGGACGGAGGGTCAGTCGATGCCGGGGGACCACGGTGCCGACTGTAGGGAAGGCCTGTCAGGAGCTGGGAAAATTGTACTTTTAATTCGGCGCACGAATGTGGTGGTACATCGGTAGTCGGGCGGATGGAGCCATCCCGCTTGCATCCCGCTTGCATCCCGCTTGCATCCCGCTTGCATCCCGCTTCTGTTTGTCTCGCACGTCTCGGCAAGGTGGAGTCGTCGCTGCTGCTGCGATGATGGAGGTATGGCGGATCAGAGCACCAAACCAGCAACCCGGCTCGTTCTGGTACGTCACGGCGAGTCGCAAGTGACCGTGAACCGAGTGATTGGTGGGTATCGCACGTGCAGTGGCCTGTCCGAGCTCGGCCGCGAACAGTCAGGGCGTCTACGCGACCGTCTCAGCAGTACGGGTGAACTTGAGGGCGGCGTCCTCATCGCCAGCAACTTCGCCCGGGCACTGGAGACCGCACGCATCTTTGGCCCGGCAATGGGAGCCGCCGAACCAATCGAGATCGCGGGCTTCGGCGAGCATGACCCGGGCCCCGACCTCGACGGTGTGACGTTCGCTGCGTACGTCGAGCAGTTCGGTTCACCGAACTTCGGGGGTGATCCGCACTTTGACGTGTTCCCGGGTGGTGAGACCGTCGCAGCGTTCCATCTTCGCGTCGGCTCAGCCCTTGCTCGCGTCCTCGACGAGCGGGCCGGCCAACTCATCGTGGTGTCATGCCATGGTGGCGTCGTCGATGCCATCTTCCGACAGTTACTCCGTGCCGCCCCCACCGGAATCTTCGACCTCTGGACGACCAACGCATCGATCACCGAATTTGTGCTCTCGTCAGATTCAGCTGCTCGTGATCAGCGCTGGCGACTCGTGCGTTACAACGACGCGGCCCACTTGGCCGGGCTTCCTCGTGCAACGGACGAGGTGAAGCCCACCGAAGTCGCTGACCAAACCGCTGCGACCGGGGCCGAAGCGACCGGGGCCGAAGCGAGCAGCAGGATCTGATTGGTATGCAGCAGTGGGTCGTCGTCGGGGCTGGCTCGGCTGGCTGCGTGCTCGGTGCACGCCTGTCGGAAGATCCGGCTCGCCACGTCACGGTGCTCGATGACGGCCCATCCCTGTTGCCCGGCGAGGTACCTGCGGCGATCGACGGGCTGAACTTCCTCGCTGCACTCAACGAGTCGGGCCGAACGCACGACGGCCTGTTGGCGACTCGGACCGCCAGGGGAGCGACATCGGCGTACCAGCGTGGCCGCGGTGTCGGAGGGTCGAGTGCGGTCAACGCGATGGTGGCCAAGACGATTGACCCCGCACTCTGCGCGAGGTGGGGTTGGACCGATGCTGACGTCGCCGCCAGCCGGGTGCAGATCCCGAGCGAGGTGGCCGCCCCAGACGAACTCGGCCCGGTCGATCGGGCACTCCTGGCAGCCTGCCCCGAGGCACGGCCGGCCGAGCTCACCCGACGCGACGGTCGCAGGTGTACTGCGGCCGAGGCGTACCTGTGGCCGGTTGCCGATCGACCGAATCTTGATGTTCGGCCCGACTCCCGCGTTGATCGGGTTCTGTTGGACGGCAACCGAGCCGTCGGCGTGCGACTCACCGATGGAACGGACATTGCCGCTGATCGTGTTGTCGTCGCGGCCGGCGCTCTTCACAGCCCCGCCATCTTGCTGCGGTCCGGTGTGGAGGTGCCCGGCCTCGGCCGCCACCTGCAAGACCACCCGTCAGTTGCTCTCACGCTCCAGTATCGAGCCGGTCTCGCCGCCGACAGCACCGGACTGTGCCTCGGCTCGCTGCTTGAGCAGCGGATTGGTGAGGACATCATTCAGTTGCTTCCGATGAACCATCTCGGTGCTGAAGCGCCCGGGTACGGGTTGCTCATGGTCGCTCTGATGACACCCACCGGCATGAGCGGCACGGTCGCCATCGATGCGTCCGGTGATCCGGTCATCGACTTCAACCTGCTCGACGACGAACGCGACCTCGACGTTCTTGTCGCCGGGGTTCGGCTGGCACTCGATGTCGTTCGACGGCTTGCGTTCACCGAGATTTTCGATCAGGTGTACATCGACGGCGTTGGAACGACCGCCGATGCTCTGACCGATGATGCGTCGATCGCTCGGTGGGTACGCGAGAACGTCGCCGACTATGTCCATGCCACTGGCACGTGCGGAATGGGTCGAGTCGTCAACGAGCACGGCGCAGTCACCGGCTACACCGACCTCTACGTGTGCGATGCCTCGGTGTTCCCGTCGATTCCTGACGTGAACACCCACATCCCGACCACCCTGCTCGCCGAGCTGTTGTGCCTGCGTGGAATGATGACTCGATGACTTACAGCAAGGGCCTGCACGAACTCGGTGACAACTGTTTCGCGTATCTCCAACCTGACGGTGGCTGGGGATGGAGCAACGCCGGGTTGGTCGTCGGCGACGGCCAATCGCTCCTCGTGGACACGCTCTTCGATACGAAACTGACGGCTGCAATGCTCGACACGATGTCGATATACACCGCTGCGGCCCCGATTGATTCACTCGTCAACACCCATGCCAATGGAGACCACTGCTACGGCAACAGCGA
Organism: Ilumatobacter sp.; assembly: GCF_041688325.1. Lineage (GTDB taxonomy): Bacteria > Actinomycetota > Acidimicrobiia > Acidimicrobiales > Ilumatobacteraceae > Ilumatobacter_A. The sequence continues at coordinate 30,437 of NZ_JBDNIJ010000018.1, read as the reverse complement.
GGTGCGCGCGCGTTGGTCGGCTGTCAACATCGTGGCGACCGAAGCAACGGCACGAGAAATGCCCGAGGTGCCGCCATCGATGTTGGCGGCGTTGAACAACGCGCCCGGCGATGTCGGTGAGTTGTTCCGCAACTTCTTCGGTGAGTTCGACTTCGACGACATCGAACTCGAACTGCCGGACACCACGTTCACGGGTCGGCGCACGATTGAGGTCGGTGGCCGGTTGGTCGAGCTCATCGAAGTCGGCCCAGCGCACACCGATGGCGACGCGATCGTCTACGTTCACGACGCAGCAACCGTCTATACGGGCGACATCCTCTTTATCGGCGGTACCCCGATCGTTTGGGCGGGCCCGTTGAGTAACTGGGTCGCGGCATGCGATCTGATGCTCGGCATGGACATCACCACGGTTGTCCCGGGGCATGGTCCGCTCACCGATAAGAGCGGCGTGCGTGAGGTGCGCGAGTACCTCTCCTTTGTCGACAGAGAGGCATCAGGCCGACACGCCGCAGGAATCGACGCATTCGACGCGGCACGCGACATCGGGCGAGCCCTCGCGGCCGATGAGCGCTTCAGCGAATGGGGCGAATTCGGCCGCATCGCGGTCAACGTCGACACCGTTTACCGCTCACTCGACCCGAACCACGCAACCCCGGACGTGGTCGAACAGTTCCGCCGGATGGCTGAACTCGAAGCCGGTGGCGCCGCTCACGCATGAGGCAACAGCGATTGAGGCAACAGTGACTGTGCCGGCGAAGCACAGCGAAGCGTCCGTCGATGTTGTTGTCATTGGCGACGGCCCGGCCGGGAGCGCCCTCGCACTGGCCTGCACGGCGGCTGGTGTCGACACGTTGTTGGTCGGCGACGATGCCGAGTGGGGCAATCCGTACGGCACGTGGATCGATGATCTCGACGCCGTTGACATACTCACCGGCCACGATGTGCTCGGTGCTGGTCCGTTCGATGTCGTTGCATGGAGCGACCGGCGACACGACCTTGGTCGGGCATACGGAATGCTTGACAACGTCGCGCTTCGCACTGTGCTGCGCGCCGGCGTCACCCATCGGTTTGGTCGGGTGGCGTTCGTGCGCACAGCGCGCGGTCGGCACACGGTCGAACTCGATTCGGGTGAGCAGCTCAGTTGCCGCCTGGTTGTCGATGCAGCCGGATGGCCCGCAGCATTCGCTGACCGAGTGAACGGCTCGTCGACGCCGGCGTGGCAGACGGCGTTCGGCGTCGTCCTCACCGAACCACCGGCCGGCGATCTGGCGCAGCCGACCGTGATGGATTTCCGATCGCCGAGCGAGCAGCATGCGCGCGCCCCCGCCACTGAGTACAGCACGTTTGTTTACAGCCTGCCCGTCGCTGACGGCTGGCTTGTCGAAGAGACGGTGCTGGCAGCTCGCCCGGCGATCGATCCACTCGACCTCCTGCCGCGACTCGCAGCTCGCCTGCAGACCGAACCCGACGCGCTGCTGAGCTCGGCGGTGCGCACCGAGTCGGTGCGTATTCCAATGGGTGGTGCTCGGCCTCGAAGGAATCAGCCGATCGTCGCATTCGGCGCTGCAGCCGGCTACGTCAACCCGACCTCGGGCTACTCGGTAGTCCATTCGATGTTGATGGCCACGCCGGTCGCAGCGGCAATCGAAGCAGTCCTGGGGACGTCACCGGACGACGAGGTGGCCGACTCGATTCCTGTCTGGAATGCGGTGTGGCCGGTTGCGCATCGACGCACGAGGACGCTCCACGACTACGGCCTCGACATGCTCACTCGGCTTGATGCTGATCAGACGCGACAGTTCTTCGGTGAGTTTTTCGACCTGCCACCCGACATGTGGCCGAAATACATGCGATCCGGCACGCCGCCCACCGAATTGAGTGCCGTGATGGCACGGTTGTTCAGGCAGGCGCCATGGTCGACTCGGCGTCGACTGATGGTGGGGAATCCGATGGCGTTTGCTCGCCTGCTGCGGCCGTCGTGATCGACCGGCGCACTGCGAGCACCCAGCCGACAGCGACACAGAACGCAAAGATGAACCACTGGAACGCGTACGACAGATGGTTGCCTTCACTCAGTTCTGGTGGGTCGAGAAGTTGCGGATCGCTCGGCCCGACTGCAGGAGAACTTCTCAGCAGTTCGACGTACATCGGGATGTAGTCGAGCTCCGGAGACTCAGCAGCGATCTGATCGATGTTGACTCGCCGCAGCTCAGTGATCACGCTTTGTTCGGCATCGCTCAAACCACCACGCTCGCGTGACTCTGACAGCCTGAGGCGTCCTTCGATCTCAACTTCTCCTGGGAACGGTGTCGGTGGCGTTGCTTGCACTGCGATAGCGCCACGGTTCACCAAGAGAATGGGCCCTCCGGGTGTTTCCAGACGGGCGAGCACGTTGTCGACGGCTCCGCCACCTTGGGAGCGATTGAAAAGGACGATCTGTTCGGGGGCGTACGTGCCGGTGGCCCGCACCCTTCGATTGACATAGGTCTCAGGGTCGACGCGCAACTCGTCGAGCACACTGTCGAGCGAGACCGGCGCTTGTTCGATTTGGGCGACGAAGGAGGCGTTGTTTGTACGTCGCTCGTCGAGCCGATGAAGCTGCCAAACGCCGAGGTTGACCATGGTGGCGACAGCCGCCAGCACGAGGGCGTGGAAGGCAATCCACTTTGGACGGAAGAGGAAGCTGAACCGGGAGAACGACGACGGGCTGTCTGACGTGGGGGCCATCGCTATGTGACGGTATCGGTGCTTTGTTACTGTCCGCTTCATGGGCCCCGATGACATCACTTCTGCTCGACTCTCGGAAATTATGGGCGGCGAGGTCGGCGCGATCGAATCGACCCGAATCGGTGATGGCCTGGTCGGCCTCAACCTCCGAGTGCGGCTGCTGGATGCCGCTCCGGAGCTGCCCGATTCGGTCGTGATCAAGTTGCCTTCGATCGACGAGACGAGTCGGGCGACAGGCATCGCGCTGCGGAACTACGAGCGAGAAGTGAAGTTCTACCTGCACGTTGCTGACACGGTCGACATCCGTGTGCCGGAGTGTCACTTCGGAGAGTGGGACGAGACGACCGGCGATTTCGCCCTCGTCCTTGAAGACATGGCCCCGGCCGAGCAAGGAGATCAGGTCACCGGGTGTTCCGTCGAGCGGGCAGCGGCTGCTGTTGAAGAACTTGCGCTTCTCCATGCTCCCCGTTGGGACGATCCGACGCTGCACGACATCGACTGGCTTGGGCGACGTACCTCGACCGAAGATGTCACCGGTGTGGCGGCGTTGTGGGCGATGTTCCACCGACCGTTCCTGGAGACCTATGCCAAGCACCTCAGTACCGAACAGGTCGATCTCAGCCATGCGTTCGGGCCGAGAATTCTCGACTGGATGGGCGATCGGGAAGGTCCGCTCACCATCACCCACGGCGATTATCGGCTTGACAACCTCCTCTTCGCCACACCCGCAGGTGGCCCGCCCGTCACTGCAGTCGACTGGCAGACCCCGGGCCATGGGCCGCCGGTCGCCGACCTCGCCTACTTTTTGGGTGCAGGCCTACTGTCCAACGAACGGGCTGTCTCTGAGCGGTTGCTGCTCGACCGGTACGCGGCAGCGCTCGCTGCCCGCAGCGTCGACGTCGATTCGTCATGGCTGTGGACGCAGTACTGTCGCGAATCGTTCGGTGGTGTCGTGATGGCGGTCGTTGCGTCTCAGATTGTTGGTGAGAGCGCCCGAAGCGAATCGATGTTTGCCGCGATGGCGACGCGCCATCTGCAACATGCGTTGGACACTGGCGCGCTTGATCTGATCTGATCCGGGTGACTCATGGAGCTTCCTGACTTCCACATTCCCCACGCCGAGAAGATCGAGTGGATGATCGAGACCAACGGGTGGGCACTCGAACCCGTCGCTGCCGATCCTGACAGCAACCCACCGATGCCGTCGTACGCGTACTCGATCGGGATGCCGGGTGCGGTCGGCTTTCCCGACGTTGCCGTGTTCGGCCTCACGCCGGTTGCGGCCAACGGACTCGTGACGTTGGTGGCTGATGCTTGTCGAGGCGGCACGGAGATCCCGGTGGGCGTCGAACTGGTCGGCTTGCTCGACAACGAGCTGCGTTGCTTGTTTGCGCCGATCGATATCGAAGAGCACGCCAGCTTCTTCACGACGGCGGCGTCGTGGTTCCGTGGTGCCCCGTTCCAGATGGTGCAATTACTCTTTCCAGACCGCAATGGCTTTCTGCCGTACGAAGCGGGCTACGAGCAACGCATGCGCCTTGCCCAGCCCGTGCTGGGCCAGCTCACCGATTGAGTGAGGCGCGAAGTGCGTCGATCCGGCGCTGAAGATATGGCGAAAAATGGCCCGCCCGGAGCACTTGGAGGGCCGGTGACATCCAATCTTGACCCGTCACCTTGGTTCGGCAGCTGGGGCTGGCGCACTCGCACTCGAACTCGTCGTAGGGCAATGAGTCGCATGTGGCGTAGTCGAACGTCAACTCCTCGCCTGGCTCGATCTGTCTGAGAGCGACGAGCGAGATTTCGCTCACGAAGCCGAGGTTGGGCTCGCAGGAATGGTTGATGAAGTCGCCGTCGTTTAATGGCTCATCGCTGACGAGGAAGAGGTCTTCGCCGATCTGCAGCGAATGACGCTGGCGGTGCTCAGGGAGTCGACGAAACCCCGGGCCCTGGGTAACGAAACCTCCGAAGACCACGGCGCAGGTGCCGGCTGAGATTGGTTCTGTTGCGTACACGCCGCGTTCGCCAAAGTCTGACCACCTGACCTCATGTGGGATGAGCAGACAATCGGTCGTGAGTTCGTCGGCCGCAGTCGTTGTGTCGTACCGGGCCGCATCCTGGGAGCTGGTCTCCGACACATTTCTCGTCACTGCGTCCGTCACCTGCTGGGTCACCTGCTGGGTCACTTGCTCGAGAACCGGTGTCTCACGAAAGCCCCTTCGCTCGTTCTTGACTACTTCGTAGCGCAACTGCGCTGTCTCCGGGGCAGTTGCTGCAAACGGAGCGCTGTTGGATTATTTCATAACCAGAACTCGGAAACGGGTTCTTGATCAAGCTGACGACGCTGGGGCAAGGTAAAGGGGGTGTCACCACCTCACTAGCGGCTGGTACATTCGCCTCAGAATGGCCACCCCAACGGAACTCCCTGCGAGTGGCGCATGGCGCCCCGGAGACGAACCCGGCAAGCGCAAGTTCTTCACGTTTGCGACCGATCGGCGGTTCGCTCTCGACTCGGGTGCGGCGCTGAGCGACGTGACCGTGGCCTATGAAACCTGGGGGCACCTCGACGCGGATGCGTCCAATGCGGTGTTGCTCTGCCATGCCTGGACGGGGGACAGCCACGCCAGTGGTTCGGCAGGCCGAGGCCACAGCACGCCGGGGTGGTGGAACGACACGGTTGGGCCAGGAAAGCCCATTGACACTGACAAGTACTTCGTTGTTTGTGCCAACGTATTGGGCGGCTGCCAAGGCTCGACCGGACCCGCTTCGCCCCATCCTGATGATGGCCAGCCGTACGGCTCTCGCTTCCCGGTTGTCACGATCCGCGACATGGTGCGTTCCCAGGCCCGGCTGATGGAGGATCTCGGCGTGCGCCGGTGGCTGTCGGTGATCGGCGGTTCGATGGGCGGCATGCAGGCACTCGAGTGGGCAGTGATGTATCCCCACCGCGTGCGGTCGATGGTCGCGGTCGCCACCTGCATGCAGGCCACGGCACAACAGATCGCATGGGGCGCCATCGGCCGTCGTGCGATCGGGCTCGACACCAAGTGGCGCGGCGGCGACTACTACGACGCTGAGCCGGGCGAGGGGCCGACCGAGGGCCTTGCAATCGCTCGTATGGTTGCTCAGGTGACGTTCCGCAGTGACAACGTCTTCACCGACAGGTTCGGACGAGAACTCGCGGACAAAGCCACTGTGGGCGACACGCTGGGTATGTGGCAGCGGTTTGAGGTCGAGCGATATCTCGAACATCACGGCAACAAGCTCGCGACCCGGTTCGATGCGAACAGCTATCTGAGCATTGGTAAGGCAATGGATCTCCACGACGTCGCTCGCGGTCGTGGCAGCCTGGAGCGCGCTATGGCCCGTGTCACTGCGCCGACGCTCGCTGTCGGGATTTGGAGCGACATGCTCTACCCGGCATATCAGCAGCGGCAGATTCACGAAATTTTGCGGTCCAATGCCGTCGACTGCGACTTCGTTGAAATTGATTCACCGCACGGCCACGACGCGTTCTTGATCAACAGCGACCAGTTGGCTGAGCCACTCGAGCGAATGCTTGCCAAGGCGTCCAAGACCGACGCCGCAGGGTAAGGCGGCGGAAGCGTGCCTGAAGGCCTCGAAGCGGAGATATGGCGGCGTTCGCTCGACAGGTTGGTGGGGTCGACCATCACCGACGTGTGGGCCGACGGACGGTCGGCCGATCCCGGTGTCTCGTCGATGCTTCCCGGATCCCTCATCACGCGCATCGACCGGCTCGGTAAGGTCGTGTTGATTGCAACCGACGGCCCGACCGTTGGCTTGCACTTCGGTATGACCGGCCGCGTCGAGGTGCACGGGGTCGCTCCGATCGAGCAACTTGAGTATGCGTCGGGTCGCGACCTCGCCGAATGGGATCGCCTGCGGGTCTGGGTTGATGACGTAAGTACCTCAGAACCGCCAGCGTTGCGGCTCAACGATCCGCGCCGTCTCGGGAAGGTCTCGATAGATCCTGATCTCACGCACCTTGGTGTTGACGTCTTCGCGATCGATCGCTCGAGCATGGAGCGGGCGACTCAGAGTCGAAGGTCACCGATCAAGTCGTTGCTGTTGGACCAATCGGCGATCGCGGGCATCGGGAACCTCTGTGCCGACGAGGTCTTGTGGTGGTCGGGTATTGCTCCGCAGCGACCAGCGAACAGCCTGACCCATACTGAACGAGCGGCACTCGTGACGGCGATACGGCGGCGCATGCCGATCATGTTGCGGCGAGGCGGAAGCACGATGGGGATGCTCTCTCCGGACGTGCGTTCGGCCGCGGGTCCATGTCAGCGCGACGGCGCCGCGCTCGAACGCTCGAAAGTCGGTGGCCGGACCGCTGTGTGGTGCCCCGATCATCAGCATTGACCGCGCGGTCGATGGCTACAGGTGGCACACTCTTTCCCGGTGAGCAGTGAATCGGTGAGAGCCCTGGCCGCAGACGCAACGCGGCAACTGGCCGGCGGTGACCAATCCTCGACGCGCACGGTCTACGCCGTCGTACTCGCTCTCGTTGCCATCGGCGTCGTCTTGATCTTCATCGGTGCATGGATCGTCCGTCAGACAAAGCCCGACCCCGAACTCCTTGCTCCACTTGAGCGGATGGCAGATCGATCGTGGCGTCAACAGGATCCGGCGCAGAAGCGATTGACGCTCGACGAGGCGCGGCCAGATGGGGCGAAGCCGTTGTTCCACGACAACGATGTCCCCAAGGTTGACGACGACGGCGCCCCGTCGAACGCCTCGATCAGCAACTTCGACGATCTTCGGGCCCAACTGGAAGCCGACCGCCGACTTGCCGTACAAGGTGATCCGCTGATGCCGCCACATCTCGACGACGCCGTCGCCGAGGTCTCCGAGCAAGCCGATCAAGCCGATCAAGCCGACAACGGTGAAGGCGTTGCCCACCCAGACGGGTCAGCTCTTCAGGACGACAAGTAAAATTGCCCCGCTGTTCAAGTTCTTGGCAGCGCCACAGCAACGGGAAGTAATTTCCGTGTCCGGTCGGTCGATCGGACTGCTAGATTCGTCTCTGCTCTTCGGAGTAGCAATCATGCGGATGTGGCTCAGTTGGTAGAGCGCAACCTTGCCAAGGTTGAGGTCGCCGGTTCGATCCCGGTCATCCGCTCCAGAACCCCTCAGTTCAGACTGAGGGGTTCTTCGCTTTTTCGCCGAATTCACGCCGAATTCACGCCGGTTCACGATGATTTCCCGGCGATTTCCCGGCGATTTCCCGGCGATTTCACAGACAGTTCGTGGTCCAGCCCAACGGCTGCCACGACTGATGGCGCCGCCGGAATTGTTGATTGCCGCACAATCCTTTGGCTTCGGCGCATCGTCGCGTAGGCTTCATTGTTCGCCCGAAAGGACCTGCTCTATGACCGTAAACTCAGTGCTCACTCACCGCAACGTCGGTGTTCTTGCGATCGAAGCGGTCGAGGCACCTGAAGTGGTGACATCAGCGTGGATCGACGAGCAACTCGCTGTTACCTACGAACGCACTGGGATGAAGGCGGGAACACTGTCCGATTTGGCCGGTATCGAATCTCGTCGCTGGTGGCCCGCAGATGTCACGTTCGACAAGGCTGCGGCGCTGGCAGGGCGCAAGGCCCTCGACCGCTCAGGCATCGATCCGGCGAAAGTCGGCATGCTCATCTCGACGTCGGTGTGTAAGCACCACCTCGAGCCCTCGATCGCCTGCTCGGTCCACCACCAGCTCGGCCTGGCCCCGAGTTGTCTGAATTTCGATGTAGCGAACGCCTGTCTCGCATTCGTCAACGGTATGCAGATTGCGGCCGCTGCGATCGATTCGGGCGCCATCGATTACGCACTCGTCGTCGACGGCGAGGGCAGCAGATACACGCAGGAACAGACGATTGCTCGGCTGCAGCAGCCAACGACCGAAGCGTCAGACATCTTCGCCGAATTTGCATCACTCACCCTCGGGTCGGGTGCGGCCGCTGCGCTGCTTTGCAGGATGGACAAGCATCCTGATGCCCACCGCCTCGTCGGTGGTGTGGCTCGTGCGGGTACCGAGCATCACAAGCTGTGTATTGGTGACCTCGAAGCGATGTACACCGACACTCACGCGCTGCTGATTGCTGGCCTTGACCTGGCTGAAGCTGCCTGGAAGAACGCCGGCGCCGACTTCGACTGGGAAGCGGGCATGGACTGGTACATCGTCCACCAGGTCAGCTCGGTGCATACCCGTCTGCTCTGCGAACGGTTGGGTATCGACCACAAGCGGGCCCCGCAGACCTTCCCGACCAACGGCAATGTGGGCCCGGCCGCGATCCCGATGACGCTTGCCAGCGTCGCGCACAAGATTGCTCCGGGCGAACGCGTGCTTCTGATGGGCATCGGCTCCGGGCTGAACACCAGTTATACCGAAATCGTCTGGTGAGCGTTCGGTCCTGGGTTCCGGATCAGCCCACCGCAGCCGACCTCGAGTCGTGGCATCTTGATCCGGCTTGGTCGCGGGTGCTGGACGTGGCGAGCCATGACGGCTCGACGTATCGATGGCACGTCCTTGATTCAGGTCCGACGCTCGACGGGCCGCCCGACGCAACGATGGTCTGTGTGCACGGCAACCCGACCTGGGCCTACGCGTGGGCGACGTTCCTGCGGAAGTTCGGTACCCGTTGCAGGGTGATCGCCGTCGACCAGCTCGGGATGGGTTTCAGCGAGCGAACTGGGCTGCGCCGTTACGCCTCCCGTGTTGCCGATCTCGGTGACGTGATCAAGGCGCTCGACATCGACCCGACTGTGCCGTTCACACTCGCGGCCCACGATTGGGGTGGGGCGATTGCCATGGGCTGGGCGGTCGACCACGCTGATCGCGTCGACGGCATGGTGCTGTGTAACACCGGCATCGGTGTGCCTGTGGGTCGGAAATCGCCAGGTTTGATCCGGATCGCTGCTGCTGGCCCATTACGCGACTTCGTGTGCCGGCGAACGCCGATCTTCGTCAGCGGAACCACCCGGCTGTCGGGTTCCCGGATCAACGCCGCTGACCGTGCCGCCTTCGCGGCGCCGTATTCGTCGGCCAAAGCCCGCGTCGCAGTAGCTGACTTCGTGGGCGACGTTCCGTTGCAGCCTGGTGAGGGGCATCCCTCTGACGTCGCGCTGGCCGAGGTCGCCGCCAAGCTCGGAGCGATCACTGCACCGGTCTTGCTGGCCTGGGGCGCGGCTGATCCTGTGTTCAACGATGACTTCGCGGCCGACCTCGCCGAGCGGATTCCGAACACGAGCATGCAGCGTTTCCCGTCGGCGAACCACCTCGTGATGGCCGAGGCTGATGTTGCGTCGGTCGTTGGCGACTGGCTGAGTGACCGTGTTGCTGACCGTGTTGCTGACCGTGTTGCTGACCGTGTTGCTGACCCGGCACCGCCGAAACCGCTCTGGGCAGCTCTCGCCGAGCGTCGAACTGATACATCCGTAGCGTTCGCCGACATGGCCTCCGGACAGTCGATCAGCTGGGCCGATTTCGCCGATCGCGTCGACGGAGTCGCTGCGCAACTGGCGAGTCGGGGCTTACGGGCCGGCGAGCACGTTGCGATGCTGACCCCTCCTGGAGTCGACCTCGTCGTTGCCGTGTACGGCGTCTGGCGAGCTGGGGGCGTCACCGTTGTTGCTGATCGAGGGTTAGGCCTCCGTGGTCTCGGACGCGCCGTTCGCAGCACCCGACCAAACTGGGTCGTCGGTCCGAGCCGAGCGTTGCGTGCCGCCAAGACACTGCGCTGGGCGCCTCGCGCTGAGCGCGTTGACGTCGACGTGTTGATGGCGCAAGCAGCCGTCGGATCAGAGTCGCTAGAGGTCGAACCTGCTGCGAACGACCTCGCCGCGATTCTTTTCACCTCCGGCGCCACCGGCCCGGCAAAGGGTGTTCGGTATCTCCACGGTCAGCTCGCAGCGCAACGCGACGCACTTGCTGCAACGTACGCGATCACGACCAACGACAGCTTGGTCGCGGCATTCGCTCCGTTTGCGCTCTACGGACCGGCGCTCGGTATCTCCACGGTGCTGCCCGATTGTGACGTCACCAAGCCGGGCGAACTCACAGCGGTTGCACTCGACGCTGCGTGCCGACGGCTCGACGCGACGCTCACGTTTGCTTCGCCTGCCGCACTTGCCAACGTGCTTGCGACAGCCGGATCCGGGCTCGCCGGGCTCGCCGGATTGCGCACGGTGATGTCGGCCGGCGCCCCCGTGCCTGCTGAGACGCTCACTGCGTTGTCTGTGCTCGTCCCGAACGCGTCGTTCCATACGCCGTACGGCATGACCGAAGTACTTCCAGTCGCTGATATCAGTCTCGAGGGGATCACTGCAGCGACCGGCGGAGATCCGATCGGCGGTGTCTGCGTCGGTGCTCCGGTGCCGGGTGCAATGGTCGAGATTCTTCCGCTCGGATTTGATTCTGCTGCGCCGCCTGCGTCGATGCCTGCTGGCGAAATGGGCGAGATCGTCATCACGAGCCCCTGGGTGTCTGACGGTTACCACGGCCTCTGGGCCATCGAGCGTGCTGCTCGTCTGCAGCGTGGCGACGGCAAGGTCTGGCACCGTTCCGGAGATGTTGGTCACCTTGATGATGCCGGCCGACTGTGGGTCGAAGGCCGTGCGGTGCACAACATTGACGGCCCGGCAGGTGTGATCACCTCGGTTCCGGTCGAGCGTCTTGTCGAGACGTCGCTTGAGCTTGCCCGAGTTGCCGCAGTCGGCGTCGGCCCGGCGGGCCGTCAACAGCTTGTGGTCGTTGTCGAAGACCCGCATGGGGCTGATGGCCTGGCGTCAACCGACCTGACGGCTCGGGTGCGTTCAGTCGTCAACCATCCGGTTGCAGCCGTGCTGAGCCGACGATCGTTGCCGGTGGACATCCGCCACAACGCGAAGATTGACCGCACGGCGGTGGCTGGTTGGGCCGAGGACGTGCTCGCTGGTCGCTCGAGTCGCCGTTTCCGGCGGGGGTAACTGTGCGCCTTCTGGTCACCGGTGCCTCCAGCCTGATTGGTGACGGCGTGGTACGAGCGCTGGCGGCTCGCGGTGACGAAGTGGTCTGCCTACAGCGCCGCCCTGTCGACGGACTCGCAGTGCTCGACGGAGTCGAACAGCAGCTCGGCGACATCCGAGATCAGGCTGCCGTCGACCGTGCGGCGCACGGCTGCAACGGCATCATCCACTTGGCCGCGAAGGTCGGCGTGGTGGGGGAGCGCGACGAGTTCCTCTCGATCAACGTCGAGGGCACTCGGAACCTGCTCGCTACAGCAACCAACTCGGCGACCACTCGTTTCGTTCATGTGTCGTCTCCGTCGGTGGCACACGGCGGCGAAGCCATCATGGGTGATGCTGCGACACCGCCGGTAACCGGGCGAACACGCTCCTGGTACGCCGAGTCGAAGGCGATTGCCGAGTCGATTGCCGTGGAGGCCAACGGGCCACACCTTGGCGTCGTCGTCATTCGTCCCCACCTCGTTTGGGGCCCGGGTGACACGCAACTCGTTGGCCGTATCGTCAAACGATCTCGACAAGGCAGACTCGCATTGGTCGGCGGGGGTACCGCACTCGTCGATACGACGTACATCGACAACGCCGTGAGCGCGCTTGTGGCGGCACTCGACGCTGTTTCTCCCGGTGCGACCTGTGCTGGCCGGGCCTACGTCATTGCCAATGGTGAGCCGCGCCCGATCCGTGACCTCGTTGCGGGGATCTGCGCTGCAGCTGGTGTCAAGTTCGAGCCCAGAGATGTTCCGCTGGGTGCAGCACGCACGATTGGCTCGCTACTTGAACGTGCCTGGCCGAAGCTTCCGGACCGGCTACGCCAAGGAGAGGTCGAGCCGCCATTGACCCGATTCGTTGCTGAACAGCTCGGCACGGCGCACTGGTTTGACCCTCGTCCGCCGGCGCTCGACCTCGATTGGGAGCCAGCGGTTTCGATTGACCAAGGGCTCGAACGACTCGCGACTTGGTTCAGAGAAATCTCCTGATCAGCGAGTTCTCGCCGCTATCGTCAAGGCGTCTGGCGACGTGGCCGAGTGGTTTAGGCAACGGATTGCAACTCCGTGCACATGGGTTCGATTCCCATCGTCGCCTCCAACTGACGAGCCCTTGATGAGTTGCTGACTCATCAAGGGCTCGTTGATTTTTCGGGCGAGACGTGTCGATCAGCTGGGCCAGGCGGCGCGGGCCTGCGGCACGACATCGGTCAGGTACATCTCCAGCGCGTCGTCGTCGACGGGGAGGCGGAGCGCGACGTTCACAAGGTCGGCGCCGGCTTCTCGGTATGCACCGATCCGTTCGAGAACATCGTCGGCCAAGCCGGTGAGCGCACCGCCGGTCACCCGTTCGGCGGTTTCTGGGCCCCACTGGTCGATGATCCGTTGCAATTCAGCATCGGCCGATGCTCGGTCAGCACCCATGTGGAAGGCGAGGTTGATCGATCGTTCGAGCGTGGCGGGGTCGCGCCCGATCGCTTCGCACGCGGCATCGAGCTGTTCGTTGAGCCGCCGGTACTCGAGCGGATCAACGTAGGGCACGTTCCATCCGGAGCAGTACCGGGCCGCAATGGCGGGCGTTCGCTGCGGGCCGCGACCTCCTGCCCAGAGCGGCATCGAGCCGTTCAGCGGGCCAGGAACACACGTGACGGCGTCGACGCTGAAGTGCTTGCCCTGATGCGTCGTGGTCTCGTCTGGTCCGAGCATTCCCGTGATGATCTCGAAGGCGTCGGTGAGCATGTCAAAGCGCACACCGGTCGATGGGAATTCGTAGCCATGTGCACGAAACTCAGGTTCGTGCCACCCAGCGCCAAATCCGGGCTCGAAACGTCCACCCGAGATGTGGTCGATGGCGACACATGACTTTGCGAGAACGGCAGGATTGCGGAACGGAGCGCAGAACATCAGACAGCCAATGCGCGCTTTCGAGGTGACCGACGCCAGGGCACCGAGCGTGGCAACTGCCTCGAAGTGCGGCGTGTTGCCACCGTTCGGCGGCGCCTCGTACAGATGATCCCAGACCGAGATCCAGTCGACGGCATTGTCGAACCGCTTCCACAGCTCGACCATGTTGGCCATCGGAGCGTTTTGCTGGCCGAGATGGACCCCGAGTTGCAACCCAGCGCGCCCGGTCATGCGACGCCGCCGAGTTCTTCACCAGCAACGGTGATTCGTTGCATCAACCGACGATGGCCGTGAGGATCGATGAGTGCCCGGTGCCAAGTCGACCGGTTGCCCAACATTGCGACCGAACCAGACTCCCACTCGAACTGAGAGGAGAATGACCCCGAGGCGATGTGCCGGTAAAGGTGTGACGACAGGGTGGGTTGGGCGATATCGACGTCTTTGACGAGGGCACCGACGTGATCTGAAACCTGGGAGATCCGCATCTCCGGAGTCTCGCAAATTCGATGGGCCTACGTCGGTGTCGGGCTGGGCTCAGCCGGCGAGTTGGGCCAGCGTCTTGTCGGCTTCGTTCGATCCGAGCACGAGGAGGATGTCGCCGTCGAGTGACCCAGAGGTGGTCGGAACGTCGACAGGAAGTGCCAGGACGGGCAAGCCGCCGAGTGCCGCTGCGAGTACTTCTGCATCGGCCCGAGCTGCATCGTTCGCGTAGTACACCACTGACTCGCTCGCCTTCGCGGTGCTGTCAGCAGGTGTCCCGACCGTGAATCCCGCTGCTTCGAGAACGCTGCTCATCCGGCCAGCAGAGCCGCTGGTCGTGTTGGCGTTGGCGACCACGATTGACGAGCCGCCATTGGCAATGGCTCCTGTGTTGGCAGCGGCGTTGTCCGTCGATCCGTTGGCCAGTTCGGCGAGTGATTTGTCGGCCTCATTGTTGCCGAGTAGGAGGAGGACCTGACCGTCGGCGAGCGTGCCGTCTTCGGTCGGCGCTATCGCAGGGAGCGCTTCGACGTTAATGCCGCCAAGCGTGATGGCGAGCGTCTCGGCGACGTCTTGTGCACCAGCGGCCGCTGTGTAATACACGATCGACGCTTCGACCTTTTCGGAGCCGTTGACAGCAGCTCCGGTGGTGAAGCCGGCGCGAGCGAGGGCATCGGTCATCCGGCCGGCGGAACCGCCGACGATGTTGCCGTTGGCGACAACCACGGTGGCGCCATCAAAAACTAACGGAACAGTGGTGGTGGTCACAGGGGCGTCGGTGACGGTCGGAGCTTCTGTGGCCACGGGCGCCTCAAGCACGGGAACGGCCATCGAAGTTGTCGACGTGTCGTCGTCGCTCCCGCCGCTGCATGCAACGAAAAGCAATGAACCAAGGATGGCGAAAGGGACAGCTCGTGACATCACTTCGTTAGTCTGTCAAATTCTCACGCCGTGTCCGTGCATATCGAAGTTTTGAGCGCGCCCACCGCCGGCCTTCGCCCCGCACCCAACCGTTCCGCGGCCATATCCAACGAGCAGCATTCGAAGCGGTTGAGTTCTGGAAACTTCTGGGTTTGGCCGGAGCTGGGCGGTCATTCCATCTCAAAGGTGTGACTCGTACACAGCGCCGCAGTGTGGTCGTCGGTATCGGCAACGTATCGGCCGGGCACGCTGGGCCGACCCGCTGGTCAGTACAGTGGCGCCGTGAGCAGGCGGTCCTCCAGTGCATCCATGCTGGTGGCCGGCATGTTCATCGCAGGCGGGTGTGGGGGAGCGGAGAGCGCCAGGGTGGACATTCTGGCAGCGTCGTCGTACACCGATGTTGCCGAGCCGCTCGAAGCGCTCCTCGAAGAAGAACTCGGGCTCGATGTCGAGTTCTCGTTCGGATCGTCAGGCTCGTTCTTGGAACAGATCCGCCAGGGCGCCCCGGCGGCCGTGGTGATCACGGCTGACAGTGCGACGATGCAACGCATGAGCGATGCGGGTCTCGTTGACTCGGTCGTATCGATTGCCACGAACGAGTTGGTCATCGTCGCTGCTGACACTGCGGCAGGTCGAGGCATCGAGAGTGTCACAGATCTCGGGTCGAGTGACGTGCTGGTCGTGTTGTGCGCATCGTCAGCACCGTGCGGGGCGGCCACCGACGCCCTGCTCGGTGGAATTGATCTCGACGTCGACGCAGCAAGTCGGGAACCGAACGTCAGGGCAACGCTGACCAAGGTCCGGCTGGGTGAAGCCGATGCTGCAATTGTCTACCGGACCGACGCCTTGGCATCACCCGAACTGCGCGCCGTGCCGATTGCCCGGGTCGACAACGTGCAGGTGATCAGTCAGGCTGCAGCGGTGGTTGGCCGTGAGGATGCAGCACGAGTTCTTGAAGTGTTCACCGAACCAGCGGCCATGGCGATTCTGGCCAAGGCAGGGTTCGGATCGCCGTGAACCGTCGACCACCGGCCTGGGTCTTCGCGATGGCGGCCGTGCCTGCGCTGCTGTTAGGTGTTCCGCTCTGTGCACTGCTGTGGCGCCTCCCCTGGAGCAATCTCGGCGCAGCGTTGAGCAGCGATGCGGCCACATCAGCCCTTGCACTGTCGCTCGTCACCTCGTTGATCGCCACGGCCCTGTGCGTCGTCTTCGGCCTGCCTCTGGCGTGGGCGCTCGCCTCGGGCAGAGGGACAACGACACGGGTCGTGCGGGCGCTGTGTCTGCTTCCGATCGTCCTTCCGCCTGTCGTCGGCGGCGTGGCGTTGCTGCTGGCGTTCGGTCGTCAGGGAATCGTCGGTCAATGGCTGGCTGATGTCGGGGTGCAGTTGCCGTTCACGACAGCGGGTGTCGTGTTGGCGCAGACCTTCGTCGCGCTTCCGTTCTTCGTGTTGTCGGTCGAGGCGGCGTTGCGTCAACTGGACGTCGAATACGCCGACGTAGCGATCGTCCACGGCGCAAGCCCGTTCCGGGCATTCGTTTCTGTGACGCTGCCGTCAGTCGGGCCGGCTGTGCTCGCCGGAGCCGTCCTGGCATGGGCGCGGGCGCTTGGCGAGTTTGGTGCCACCGTCACCTTTGCCGGCAGCCTCGAGGGCCGCACTCAAACGCTGCCGCTTGCGGTGTACGACCTCCTCGAACGTGACCCGGCCGATGCAGTGGTGTTGAGCGCTGTGCTGGTGGTCGTGGCGGTCGCAGTCCTCGTCGGTCTACGCGATCGTTGGTTCGGCGTCTTCCGCTCGGACGTGTCGTCATGACCACCATGACCACCCGCGTCCGCTTCGATCGCGGTGACCTGACCCTCGACGTCGTGCTGCCAGATGCGTCGATCGTGGCGCTGACCGGCCCGAATGGGGTCGGGAAGTCGACCCTGCTGCGCTGCCTGGCTGGGCTCGAACCGGCGAGCTCAGTCGAACGGCTCGGGCCCTCGCCAGCGAGCATCGGCTATCTCCCGCAGCGCATCTCGCTGTTCCCCGCCATGTCGCTCCGTGACAACGTCGCGTCGTCGCTTCGGTTTATCGGAGCCGGCAGAGTCGAGGCCCGTCAACGCGCTGCCGAACTGTTGGCCGAGTTCGAGATCGACGAGCTCGCACGTCGCCGCCCGCACGAAGTGTCCGGAGGCCAACGCCAGCGTGCCGGCCTGGCGCGGGCAATTGCCGCTGTTCCAGATCTGTTGTTGCTGGACGAGCCGTTCGTCGCGATCGATGTGGCTGCACGGCGTTCGATGCGGACGCGCCTCGTGGAGCACCTCGTTGCGTCGGGAACAAGATGTGTGTTCGCCACGCACGACGACGCTGATGTCGAAGCGATGGGCGCAGTTCGAGTCGAACTCGCGTGAGTCAGGAGATTCGAGTCGGGCGGTCGGGGCGGTCCCCGAGTACGTCACCGAACGCTTCCCACTGGGAGAGGCTCTCGAGCGCGGCGATCGTTGAGCGCATTGCCTCGGCCGGCACGGGGTGCGAGATCAGGTATCCCTGCGCCTTGTCGGCACCGAGCTGGCGCAGCACTTTGAGCTGTTGGACCGTCTCGACGCCTTCACCGACGATGTCGAGGCCGAGTGCACCGGCCATGGCGATGATGGAGCGAACGAGTGACCGGTCGTTGGCGTTGTCGGCGATGCCGCTGACGAAGGCCCGATCGATTTTGAGGCGCTGGATCGGGAATTGCTGGAGCAGCGAAAGCGAGGAGTAGCCGGTCCCAAAATCGTCGAGGGCGATCCTGACGCCGGTCGAGTGAATCCGCTGCAAGGTGTTGCGTGCAACTTCGGGGTTCTCGATCATCATCGTCTCGGTCACTTCGAGCCAGAGCAGGTGGGCCGGAAGACCTGACCGGCTGAGTGCTTCTTCGACGATGTCACAGAAGGCTGGATCGGAGAGCTGACGAACTGAAACGTTGACCGACATGGTTGCTGAATCGCTGACGATGCCGTCTTCGCGCCAGGTGGTCAGCTGGGTCAGCGCCTCGAGGAGCGCCCACGAACCAAGGCTCGTGATGATGCCTGTTTCTTCGGCGACCGGGATGAACTCGGCAGGCGACATCATCGTGCCGTCGCTGCGCTGCCACCTGATTAATGCTTCGAATCCGGCTACGCGTCCGCTCGTCGTGTCGACGATCGGTTGGTGGTAGAGCCGCATCTCCTGGTTGTCCAGGGCGCTGTGTAACGCCGTTTCGATCTGCATCCGCTGCGTGAGGCGCTGCTGCATCGTGTCGTGATACAACGCCACGCAATTACGGCCGGCGTCCTTGGCCCGGTACATCGCAATGTCGGCATGACGAAACAAGTCAGACGGCGCGGTAGCGCGGTCGGTTGGCCTCGTGGCGACGCCGATGCTTGCGGTCAAGAACATGACGCCTGCGTCGAGTGACACGGGGGCCTTGAAGGCCTTGTGGAACGCGTCGGCATTGGCGAGTGCTTCACCGGTGGTGGTGCTCGTCGTGTCGAGTACGAGGAACTCGTCGCCGGACGGGCGGCCGAGGTGGACGCCCAACTTGTCGGCGACAAGGCTGAGTCGGCCCGCGAGTACCTGGATGGCTTCGTCGCCTGCTTCATGGCCGAGGGAGTCGTTGGTGTTCTTGAACCGGTCAATGTCGATGAGTATGACGGACGGGCAGGTGACGTTGCCCCGCGATTTGTCCATGTGTTGAGCGGCAAGTTCGAGCATTGCAGTGCGGTTGGGGAGCCCGGTCAGCGCATCGGTTCGTGCCGATTCGATGAGCTCCTCCTGGGCGTGCAGATGCGAGCGAGTGGCCTGAGCAAGCCGCAGCGACACGAGGCCGAGAAGCAGGAGGACTGAGCAGGCGCGGACCAGCCGATCAGCACCTGATGTCGATTCGACCAGGGCCATCAGCGTGATCGGAACGGTGAGGATGAGTCCCGTTGCAGTCAGTCGGCTGGGGAGTTTGAGGCGGCGATGCGACTCGGCCTTGCCGATGAGCTCGGGTGAGGTCGGGTGCAGCAGTGCGGCACCGGTCGAGGTAAACGCTATGAGGTAGAGCGCCGAGGCCAGCGTGTCTGACCACGCGCTCGCTATGCCGACTTCGAAGGTGCCATAGAGCGCATCACCGCTGACGTTCGCGATCACTGCAACGACAAAAAGCCACGTTGCAGGACGACGTGCCAGTCCTGAGAGCACGAGCCCGCCAGCGAGCGCGATCAGCGGTGTGGCCATTGGGAGATAGGCGGCATTGAGTACGACGTTCGCATTGGATCCGCCGTTCAGATCGAGATAGGGCTGGACCAGCATGATCCAGGCGACGAGCCATCCGCCGAGCCCCATGACGAGGCCGTCGAGAATGTCGCCTGCGGTGAAGCGTCCTCGCCGTTGGCTCACACCCCAGGCAAGCAAAGCAACGATGATCCCGTTGGCGATGAGATCGATGGCCGAAGTTGCCAGCTCCATCGCCGACGACGCCGACACTTCGAGGAGAAGGGCTGAAAACAGGTAGAGGCCGCCGACCGATAGCGCGCTCGCAATGAACCAGCCGGGAAACCCGTGATGTTTGTGTGCAACAACACACGCAGGAAGAAAGAAAACCATGACAATAAGCGTCAGGCCCGCACGCTCCGTCGAGTTCAGAAAGGGAACAGCAAGGGCAGCAAGAAGCCCGGCGGCGACGTACGCCCAAGCAACCCGTTCCAATACCCTCTGCATGAATCTGCACCCCTGCGTTCGTTTCCGGCCCGATAATCGGAACTAGATTCTTGTATCGGTCAATCAATCGCCATACCGTAGGAATTTCTTGGTGGACTGGCACCGAAGGTCAGGCACGGGTCGACAAAGGGGCAGCAAGATGTACATCACGAAACATTCGAACGTGACGGATCGGACTGTACTGGACTCGTTCTGGCAGCTGTACGAAGTCTCCTATCTCCCGCTTGCAGCATCTGACCCGTCGCGGGAGTTGCTGTTCCGCAGCGAGTTCGACGCTGCACTCGCTGATCCGACGAATCGGATCACCGTGCTGCGGGACGAAAACCGTCCGATCGCGATGTCGGTAGCTGCGACCGACATCGGTGCCACGCGCTACCTCAGCCGGGCGTTCTTCGAGCGGATGTACCCGGAGCGGATGGCTGCAGGGCTCGTTCACTATGTGATGTGGATTGTGGTTCATCCCGACCATCAAGCGTCGGAAGCATTGTTCCATCTCGCGCGGGCGGGTCTGGCGCAAGAGCAGGAAGAGGGTGCCCTGGTGGTGTTTGACCTGCCCGAGTCGAATCAGGCGAACGAGCAAGGAGGCGCTGCAGAATTGCTGACGCGCCTCGCCCGCCTGGTCGGGCCAGTGAGCCTGGAGTCTTTTGGAATGACCCGCTACTACGCCCTGGATTTTGCTCCCGTCGAAACTGATGCTGCGCTCGCACCGGTTGAAGGCGAACGCGTCGCCAGATGACCCAAGGCGCCCCAGCACGGCCTTCCCCAGATTCTCACGTCACGGTTGTCGTACCGGGCGAACATGTAATGGCGGCCCTCGTTGGCCCGCGTGATCAGTTTCTCCGGCGCGTTGAGCAAGAGTTTCCTACCGTCGCCATCCGCGTCCGTGGCAACGAAGTCCGAGTGTCTGGCGAGGAGACATCCCACGTCACGAACGTGTCGCGGCTGTTCGAAGAGCTCGTCACATTGATCCAGAACGGTCAGCAGCTCGACGACAACACGCTCGACCGGGTCTTCACGATGGTGAAGTCCAATGAGCGGCCGAGCGAAATTTTGACGCATCAGGTGCTCCGGAACGCTAAGGGACGTCAGGTCAAGCCGAAAACTGCGGGCCAGAAGCGGTATGTCGACGCCATTGCGAAGAACGTCATCACGTTTGGCATCGGGCCAGCAGGCACCGGAAAATCGTGGCTTGCTGTGGCGATGGCGGTGCGAGCACTCCAGGCCAAAGAGGTCGAGCGCATCATCTTGACCCGCCCAGCAGTCGAGGCCGGCGAACGGCTCGGGTTCCTGCCGGGCGATCTCATGGCGAAGATCGACCCGTACCTGCGGCCGCTCTACGACGCCCTGTACGACATGCTCGACATGGAAGGTGTGCAACGTCTGATCGAGAAGCAGGTGATCGAAGTCGCACCGCTCGCTTTTATGCGCGGCCGGACCTTGAACAGCAGCTTCATCATCCTTGACGAGGCTCAGAACACGACGCCTGAGCAGATGAAAATGTTCCTGACGCGTATCGGATTCGGTTCGCGTGTCGTCATCACGGGCGACGTGACCCAGGTCGATATAGCCGGCAACAAGAGCGGCCTGCTCTCGCTGGAAGAGACCCTGGCCGGGATCGACAACTTGGCCTTTGTCAAGCTCGGGAGCGCTGATGTGGTTCGCCACAAGATCGTTGCCGACATCGTGCAGGCCTACGAACGGCGCGACGCAGCAGCCGAAGCCAAACGTGAAGCCCAGCGCTGACGACATCACCGTCGTTGCCGCCGATGAGCGATCGGCTGACGATTCTCCTCGCTGGGACGTCGACGTCGAGCGTTGGCAGCAACTGGCTCACGCTGCGTTGCTGACCGAAGGTGCGAGCGGCGAACTCACGCTCACGTTCATCGACCTCGACGACATGGCTGAACTCAATGCCGAACACATGGGCAAAATTGGTCCGACCGACGTGCTCTCGTTCCCGCTCGACGACGAACCGATGATCACACCCGATGGTGAGGTGATTCCCGCTCTGCTCGGTGATGTCGTGCTTTCGCCGGCAGTCGCTGGTGCGCAGTTCGCTGACCATGCCGGGACCTACGAAGACGAAATTGCGTTGCTTGTCGTTCACGGTGTCTTACACATCTTGGGGCACGACCATGCCGAGCCTGCCGAAGCAGCGACGATGCGCGCCCGTGAGCTCGCACTCCTCATCGAGCATCACTGGGGTGGCCCCCCGCCGGCCGAGTTTCGGCAACTCCACGTTGATCAACTCCATCCCGATCAACTCCACCGTGATGAGACAGGCGAGGCCGCAGAGTAGGTTCGCCGTCCATGGAGATCTCCCTGGATGGAAAAGTCGCTCTCGTCACGGGAGCCTCACGCGGTATCGGTAAGGCAATCGCTGCGTCGATGGCTGCTGCTGGTGCAAAGGTCATGTTGAACAGTCGCAAGCAGGATGCCCTCGAGGCAGCTGCTGCCGAGATGACCGGCGAGGTCGATGTGTTCGCCGCCAACGCTGGCGACGAGGACGCTGGTCAGCGTGCCGTCCTCGCAACGATCGAACGCTTTGGCGGGCTCGACATCCTCGTCAACAACGCTGCGACGAACCCGTACTACGGGCCGATGATGGCAGTCGACAAGGGCCGTTACGACAAGACGTTCCAGGTGAACCTCGATGCTCCGATCTTTTGGACTCAGGCTGCATACGAACATGCGCTCAAGGACAAGCCGGGCGTCGTTATCAACATCGCATCGGTCGGCGGGCTCCGCGCCGAAGGTGGCCTCGGGGTCTACAACCTGACCAAGGCAGCAGTGATCCACCTCACCCGTCAGCTCGCCAGCGAGATTGGTCCGAACCGCGTCGTCGGCATTGCGCCTGGGCTCGTCCAGACTGACTTCGCCGCCTACCTCGTCGACAATTTTGGCGACAGCCTGGCTGCTCGCCTGCCGCTCGAACGGCTCGGTGACCCCCAAGACATTGCCAACCTCGCCGTCTTCCTGGCGAGCGATATGGCCAGCTGGATCACCGGCGAAACATATGTCATCGACGGTGGTGCAGGGGTTGCAAGTTCTGGAGGTTGACGCTCAGACGATTCTGCGTAGCTTGCCGAGCGCGGTGCGCGGGAGCGATTCGACCAGTATGAGGCGTTTCGGAGCCAGGTAACTCGGTGCGTTCTGCTTCACGTGCGATCGGATCGATTCCAGGTCAGGCGTTCGCCCAGCGAGAGGAACGACGACTACTTCGACGATCTGACCCCATTCGGTGTCGTCGACACCGCGGGCCATCACCTCAGCGACGTCGGGGTGTGAAGTGACGAGCAACTCAACAGCTTCGGGCCAGATGTTCTCGCCGCCGCTGATGATCAGGTCGCCCTTGCGGCCATCGACGTGGAGTTGGCCGCGGTCGGTCCAGCCGCCGAGATCGCCGGTGGGCAGCCATCCGTCGTCGGTGATGGGTGACTGACCGTTGCGGTAGCCGCGCGTGAGCATCGGGCCGCGCAGCCGAATTTCATGGTCGTCGCCGATGTCGACGTCGACGCCATCGAGTGGAATGCCGTCGTAGACGACTCCCGACCCGGTTTCAGTCAGGCCGTAGGTCGTGACGGCATTCGCAGGGCGATTGGCCGGTGGCCGGGCCCCGCCGAGGACGATGGTCCGGAAGTTGGTGGAGTCGATGCGAGCGAGCGCTGTGGCGACGAGCGAGACAAGATTCGCGTCGGAGGCGTCGACTGCCGCAGCATCGAATGCGGGGAGCACGGTGAGAGCCGTGCCGGCATGCAGAGCGCGAGTAACCACCGACAGGCCGCCGACGTGTGACAGCGGCAAACATGCGAGCCAGTGATCGCCGGCGCCGACCCCGAGACGAATGCTCGTCGCTTCTGCTGATGCAGCCACAGCATCATGCGTGAGGACCACGCCTTTGGGTGTACCGGTTGACCCGCTGGTGGCGACGACGAGCGCGTCGCCAGGCTCGATATCGTCGCCGACGCGCATCGCTGCGCAGATCTGCTGTTTGGCAGGCGCAGGAAACCGTTGGTCGACCGGGAACGCGGCATCACCGTTCGCCCAGATGCGTTGCAGTTCGTCAATAAAGTCAGGCCCGCCGGGAAGATCGAGGGCAACGAGACGGCCAGCCACGTCAGCCGGTGATCGGATCGATCGGCGTGAAGGTGCCGACCAGCGACTCGATTTCGCCGGCCACCGTGAGACAACGCAGATCGCTGAAGCGGTCGCCCATCACCTGGACGCCCACCGGGAGACCGTCAACGATGCCAGCGGGTGTGATCGCGGCTGGTGTACCAAGGAGGTTGGCGATGACCACCGGGCGGATCGTGTCCGTCATCGTTTCGGTCAGATCAGGGTCGAGGTCAGCGTCGTGTTCGAATGCTGGCAAGGCCCAGGTCGGGCCGATCAATACCGGGT
Organism: Ilumatobacter sp.; assembly: GCF_041688325.1. Classification (GTDB taxonomy): domain Bacteria; phylum Actinomycetota; class Acidimicrobiia; order Acidimicrobiales; family Ilumatobacteraceae; genus Ilumatobacter_A. Next base: position 6,295 of record NZ_JBDNIJ010000018.1, on the reverse strand, counting down.
ACTCAGCGAAGAACGCCGACCAGGTCTGCATCACCCGGTATCGCTCGACGTGGCTTGCAAGAACACCGGCCAAGTCGGTGGATGCGAGCCCGCGTTCAAGGTTGGCGAGCACTTTCTGGCCGCCTTCGCCCATGACCAGAGAAAGGAGTTCTTGTTGCTGACGAATATCGGCGATCAGCATCTGCCCCCACAGGTCGATCACAGTTTCGTAGTCGGGGGGCACGACCTCGACGACATCGTGCCCTGCGTTGCTCAGCAGGTCGCCGACCGAGCGAATGGCGTTGGCGATGCCGGGGTCGGTCCGGCCTCCGGGAGGCTCAGGGAGCATGGCAATCTTCATCCGCTCGCCAGGTGCAGCATCATCGAGGACAGCGGTCACGCTGCGCGGATCTCGTGGGTGCTGGCCGGCGAGGATCTCGAGGCCGGCGCGGACGTCAGCGATGGTGCGCGCCATCGGCCCTTCCACGACCATTAACTGCGAGGAGATTGGCATTTCTTGCGGAGGAACGACCGTGGCCATCGGGATCACACCGACGGTTGGCTTCAACGAGGCAATGCCACAGCAGTGCGCCGGGTTGCGGAGTGAGCCACCGATGTCGTTGCCCAATCCGATTGGACTCATTCCAGATGAAATGGCGGAGCCCTCGCCCCCGCTGGATCCGCCAGCGGTGACGTTCGGGTTCCAAGGGTTACGGGTCAACCCGTGGAGTTGGGAGTCGGTGTGCACGCGGAGCCCGAAGTCGGGGAGGTTGGTTCGGGCGAACGGGATTGCGCCAGCGGCGCGCATTCGGGCAGTGGTGGGTGCGTCGATCGAAGCGATCGCATCGGCCAACGCGACGACACCTTGGGTCGTCGGGTTACCGGCCACGTCGATATTTTCTTTGATCGTGCAGGGCACACCGTGCAGCCGGCCCAATACGGCGCCCGCGGCCACCGCTGCATCGGCGGCGTCGGCGGCAGCGAACGCTTCGTCGTCGAGTCGCCGAACGACGGCGTTCAAATGCGGATTGACCTCGTCGATGCGGGCGAGATGCGCCTCGAGTACTTCTCGACTCGACGCCTGCTTCGTCCGGATTTTGTCGGCGAGCTCGAGCGCCGACAGTTGCCACAGTTCACTCATGTACACATCATGTCACCTGGCATGATGGTGCCCACATGAATCGTTGGATCATCGGGTCACGCCCGCGCACCTTGCCCGCTGCTGTTGTCCCCGTGGCTATAGGCGCTGCTGCTGCCGTGGGTGGCGGGCCAATCGTCTGGTGGCGCGTCGCGGCCTGCCTCGTCGTCAGCTTGATGCTGCAGGTCGGGGTCAACTACGCCAATGACTACAGCGATGGCGTCCGGGGCACAGATGACGTCCGTGTCGGCCCGGTCAGGCTCGTTGCGAGCGGCCTCGCATCAGCGAAGTCGGTCAAACTCGCAGCATTCGGATCGTTCGGCGTCGCCGCTGTCGCGGGCGCTGCAATCGCGCTCGACACATCGCTGTGGCTGATTGGTGTTGGTGCGGCCGCCATTGCGGCTGGGTGGTTCTACACCGGTGGCCCGAAACCGTACGGCTACCTCGGTTTGGGTGAAGTCTTCGTCTTCGTCTTCTTTGGCTTGGTCGCAACTGCAGGTTCCACGTACGCCGCCGTCGGCCACGTCACCGGGCTGTCAGTCATCGTCGGGTGCGCTGCTGGTTCGCTGGCCTGTGCGTTGCTTGTCATCAACAACCTGCGTGACATCCCGACCGACCGTGAAGTCGGCAAGAAGACGCTGGCTGTTCGGCTTGGCGACCAGCGCACTCGGTGGTTTTATGTCGTGTTGATCGCCGGAGCCTTCGTGCTCGTCGCGGTGGCCGCAGCAACGGATCGGCCGTTGGCGCTGATCGGGCTCGCCGCAGCGCCGCTCGCGATCGCACCGACCCGTACCGTGCTCGGCGGAGCGAACGGCAAGGCGCTGATTGGTGTCCTCGGTGCAACCGGCAAGCTGCAACTCGGCTTTGGTGTTGCCGTGACCCTCGGCCTTGCACTCGGCGGCTGACCAGCCCGATGGTGTCGCAAACAGATCATGTCGATGCCAGCCAGTCGATGAGCGCATCGACGGTGCGCTCCGGCTGCTCGAGATGGACGCTGTGGCCGGCGTCGGCGATCGCTCGAAGCTCGGCGTTCGGCAGCGCCGTCGCCAATCGTTCGGCGATGGCACTGAACTTCTTGTCGTGTTGACCGACCAGAAGCAGGACCGGGCATGTGATCTCACTGAGGCGATCCCAGAGGGGCGCCTGCGTCCCGGTGCCGGCAAGGCGAAGGCTCGAAGCCAGCCCATCGGCGGTGTTGCGCAGCCGATCCACCCGCATCGCCTGGTCCGGCGTGAGGCCGGCGAAGAGTGGGTTCTGCAGCCATTCGTCGATGAACGCTTCGACGCCGATGGTCTCGATTCGGTCGGCGAGGAGTTCGTCGTCGGTTCGACGCTGGGCCCGGGCATCGGCGTCGTCGATCCCGGCGGTCGCCCCGATCAAGACCAGCCGTTCAACGGCCTGCGGGTGAGCGAGAGCGGCGTGCAAGCTCACCCGTCCACCCATTGAGTAACCGACGTAGGTGCTGCGGCCACCAGCCGCAACCAAGTGAGCAGCGGAGCCCCACAGGTCGGATCGAACGTCGCCAGCTAGTCCGTGGCCCGGGAGATCGACTGCATTGCTCTCGTCGAAGCCCCGTGAGTTGAGCAACTGTTGAACGACCGACCAACTCTGTGCGGTCTGCGTGAACCCGTGTGCGAGCAGCACGATCAGTCGGTGGCGGGCTTCAGCATGTTGGCGGCGATATTGCGGAGCACCTTCTCGAAGGTGCTGGCGTCTTGGGCGCCAGGCACGGACCACTCACGGTTAAACACATACGTCGGCACCGCTGTGATGCCGTTGTCGCGTGCGTCTTCAATTTCGGCCCGGACCTCGGCGACCCCTTGATCGGAGGAGAGAAATGACTCGACATCATCGCGGGCGAAGCCCAATTCGATTGCGCATGCTGCGAGAACATCCGGGTTGCCGATGTGTTGGCCGTCGGTGAAGTACGCCTGCATGAGACGTTCTTTCATCACGGCCTGAGCGACAGGCGAGTCGGGAAGGCCGGCCAGCCAAATAAGTCGGTGAGCGAGCAGCGTGTTGGCCCGGAGTGCCTTGTCCATGTTGAACTCGATGCCGTCTTCGGCGGCGGTGGTCGTGACGTGCGCCAGGATCTCCGCGGCCTTCTCGGGACCGCCGAACTTTTTTGCGTACCCCTCAGCGACGGGGGTCGCGACGCCTGGAGCCGCATCGGGATCGAGCTGGTATGCGTGATAGCGGACGTTGAAGTCGACGCCGAGGTCTTCGTCGATCTGGGCGAGGCCGTTCTCGAACCGGCGCTTACCGATGTAACACCACGGACAGACGACATCAGAAAAGATGTCGATGTCAATGGTGGGCCGAATGGGATTCGCGCTGGTGTCCACGATCTCCACGGTAGAGCCCTATCGTCTCGAAGCAATGGTCGAACCGATCCGAGCCCAGGATGTTCAGGCAACGTTCTGCGCCACTCTTGTCGACGAGTGGATCAATCAGGGCGTGCGAAGCGTGGTGATTGCGCCTGGGTCTCGGTCGACTCCATTGGCTGTTGCGCTCGCCGCTCGGATTGAGCTGAGCGTCCAAGTCGTTCATGACGAACGCGTCGCTGGCTTCGTCGCGCTCGGATTGGGCCTCAGCGGCGTCCCGTCGATTCTGTTGTGCACGAGTGGGACTGCAGCGGCAAACTTCTTTCCGGCCGTCGTCGAAGCAGGGCTGTCGGACGTTCCGATGATCGTGGTCACCGCCGATCGGCCGGAGGAACTGCGTGGTGTCGGCGCGCCGCAGACCATCGATCAGGTCGAGCTCTACGGCAGCCACGTTCGCTGGTACCACGACCCCGGGGTGGCGGACGCTGCAGAGCGAGGCCAGTGGCGCACTCTGGCTGCAGAGACCATGCAGCGAGCTCAGGCTGGTCCGATTCAGTTGAACCTGCCGTTCCGCGAGCCGCTGTTGGGAGTGCCAGGGGTCCTCCCGGAAGAGTTCGCAGGCGATGCCGCGGTCCGGGACGGAGCCGAGGAACGAGGCGAGCACACTGCACTTGTCTGCGAACCTCTGTCGGCGATCACGGAGCCTCACGGGTTGATCCTTGCCGGCGGGCGCAGTGGCGTCGACGCTGCCAGCGTGGCAACACTCCATGCGCTGACCGGTTGGCCGATCTTGGCTGACCCGATCTCCGGGATGCGTCATCTCGACGGAGTGGTCACGACGTCGGAGTCAATGCTGCGTTCGGCACCATTCGCCGATTGCCATCTTCCCGATGTCGTCATCCGAGTCGGCCGACCGTCGACGTCCAAGACACTGGCCCAGTGGATTGACCACGCAGTCGCAGGCGGGGCTCAGTTGGTGCAGGTCGGTGGGCCTGGTCTGATCGATCCCGGGTGCAACGTCGACGCTGTCGCAACGCTCGACGCGGTCATCGCGGCGGTCGAGGGCACCACGCCCGATTCGGAGTGGCTCGATGATTGGACCACAGCTGACCGTGCAGCTGACGCTGCCGTGCTCGCGGCCCTGTCTGAGACTGACGAGCTGTCGGAGCCGCTTGTCGCCCGAACCGTTGCCGATCATCTCCCGGCAGGTGTCGACCTCGTCGTGTCGTCGTCGATGCCGATTCGCGATCACGAGTGGTTCGGCGGGCGGCGGGCCACAGCGCATGCCAACCGAGGAGCCAACGGCATCGACGGCGTAATGTCCACGGCTCGCGGCATCGCGGCGATGGGTAAATCAACAGCAGTACTCATCGGCGACCTCGCCTTCGTGCACGACAGCAACGCGCTCGTCGGGCTCGTCGCGAACGGCATCGACCTCCGGGTCGTCGTTGTCGACAACGACGGGGGAGGGATCTTCTCGTTTCTTCCGCAGGCGTCGACGCTGGCACGCGATCGTTTCGAACAGCTCTTCGGTACCCCACTCGGGACAGACGTTGCGGCGCTCGCAACAGCCCATGGCATCGACGTGTGCACGGTGGCGACGGCCGACGAACTGATTGACCAGCTCGCCAAACCGGGCCCGTGGGTTGTCCGCATCGAGTCGACGCGTGACCGCAACGTTGAGGTGCACGCCGATCTCCACGCGGCCGTCGCAGCTGCCATCAGCTGAATGCTGCTCCGGCGGCTTGCGGCCGCCGCGTGTATCTTTCGACAATCTTTCAGCTTCCCGGTGAGTGGCTTTGCTCAGCGCGTTCATGGTGGTGCCATGTCAGAAAACATCACCTCCCAGGGACCGGCCGTCGACAACAGCATCGCCGAAGCACACCCGAGTGGCTCGCCGTCGCGGCGCGCGTTCCTTGGACTGATGGGCGCCAGCGTCGGCGCGGCTGTTGCGGCCCCGTCGCTCGCCGGTGCCCAGGCGGAGCCAGAGGCGATCGACGACCGACTCGAACACCAACGCAAAAGAGGCGGCCCTGGCTCTGGTCGAGATGCTGGTCGAGATGCTGGTCGAGATGCTGGTCGAGATGGCATCCCCAACGGCGGCGACCAGAACCCGGGTGGCGGAAACGCGGCGCCTGACCGATTCTCTCGCCTCTTTGACTTGCCGCCGTTTGCCGAGCCAAGCCGGGAACTTCGCGAGGCATTGACCGAGATGGGCCGCCCGGGCGGAATGATGGACGCCAACGATCCGCTCGAGGTCGGCCCGATCCGGCTGATCACCGAGCCAGATCTCAGTCCGAACAACCGGGACAATCCAACGCACACAGCTGGCGTTACGTTCATGGGCCAGTTCCTCGATCACGACATCACCCGTGATGCGGGTTCTCGTCTCGGGCGAGTGACGCCAGTACGTCGGAGTCGCAACCTGCGAAGTGCAACGTTCGATCTCGACAGCGTGTACGGCGGTGGGCCTGATGAATCGCCCGAGCTGTACGACGGCTTCAGGCTTCGCATCGAATCGGGCGGTCAGTTTGAGGATCTCCTTCGAGATGACGACGGCAACGCGATCCTCGGTGATGACCGCAACGACGAGAACCTCATGATCTCTGGGCTGCAGTGCGCCTTCATCATGTTCCACAACGCCGTACTGACCGATGTGTCCGGCCGGACCCCAACGGCGGCGAACTTCGAGACGACGCAACGGATCGTTCGGCACCACTACCAGTGGATCATCGTGCACGAGATCCTTCCGCAGTTCGTCGGTCAGGAGATGGTCGACGACATTCTCGGCAATGGCCGCCGGGTGTACACGCCCAACATCGCTCGCATTCCGCTGGAGTTCCAGACAGCGGCG
>NZ_JBDNIJ010000111.1:0-6015 GCF_041688325.1 Ilumatobacter sp. | reverse complement strand
GCGTGTCTTGGTCAGTCGGACCGACCACAGCCACTGATCAACTCGAGCGCTCTCCACGCCTTCATTTTGCACCAGAAATTGGCCATTTGTCGCGCTCGGCTCGCATGACTACCTACTGGTCGGTAGGCTACATCTTGTGAACGAGCAGGAAATCCTCCACGCGATCACTCCCGACGTCGAGCGGTTGCTCGAACGGCATCTGGAAACCACCAAAGAGTGGTTCCCGCATGAGTATGTGCCATACAGCCGCGGTCGGGACCACATGGAGGGGCATCAGTGGACCCCCGAAGATGCCGATCTTGCTGGTGCGCAACTCTCTGAAGAGGTCCGCAGCGCGTTGCTGGTCAACTTGCTCACCGAAGACAACCTGCCGTATTACTTTCGGTCGGTCGAGCGCATGTTTGGCAAAGACGGCGCCTGGGGCGAATGGGCCCGTCGCTGGACTGCCGAAGAAGGCCGTCACGCGATGGCGATCTACGGCTACATCATGGTCACGCGAGCAATCGACCCAATCGAGCTTGAGCGGAGCCGAATGGTGCAGGTCAGCAAGGGCGAAACGCCTGACCCAGAGACCACCCACGACGGCTTCATTTACCTCGCTTTGCAAGAACTCGCCACGCGGATCTCGCACCGCAATACCGGTGCACAACTCGGAGACGAAGTCGGCTTCAACATGCTCAAGCGAGTGTGCAGCGACGAGAATCTGCACCAACTCTTCTATCGCGACCTCGCAGCAGCAGCCATCAAGGCCGACCCGAACACGATGATGATCGCAATGGAGCGGCAGGTCCGCTCATTCGCGATGCCCGGTACTGGCATTCCTGACTTCGAGCGGCATGCCAAGGCCATTGCCCGCGCCGGCATCTACGACCTGCAGATCCACCACGAGCAGATTCTCGCCCCCGTCGTCCTACGTCAGTGGGACGCCGCGAACATCCCAGGCCTGTCTGGCGAGGGCGCTGCAGCGCAGGAACGCTTGATGAAGCGGATGGCAACCAGCGCACGTGTTGCCAAGCGGTACGCCGAAAAGCGCGCCGCCGAAATGCAACCTGCCTAAATCACAGCTAAGCGAACGCCGTTCCGGCGACCAGAGCGACAATGAGCACCATCAGCCCGAACAACACGAGGCGACGCTTCATGTCCGAATGCTGTGATTGCATGCCTCCATTCTCGCCCGTTCCGGTGAGAAGCGTCCAGTCGCCCTACTGGACCCGAGCGAACTCGGAGTGGGGAAACCCCCACCACCTGCAACACTGCCCGTGATGACTCGTCTGTTTCTCGCCGTTTGGCCACCGGCTGAGATTGTCGAAATGCTCACCGAGCTGCCCCGCAAAGACCAGCAGGGTGTGCGGTTCGTCGCACCCGAGAACTGGCATGCCACGCTCCGATTTCTCGGCGAGGCCAACATCGACGACGTCTGCGAAGCAATGAATCGCGCTGAACTGCCCGCTGCGGTCGCCCGAGTCGGTCCGGCCATCGACATGCTCGGAACGCACTCGGCAATGGCACCGGTGAACGGGCTCGACGCACTTTCTGCAGCCGTGGTCGAGGCAACCGCCGGTCTCGGCAGCCTCGACCCACGGCCGACGTTCGCTGGCCACATCACCGTCGCGCGGGTCAAGCGCGGCGCCATCGTGCGCAAGGTCGTCGGCATGCTCTGCCAGGCAGAGTTCGACGTCGATGAGGTTGCCCTCGTCGAAAGTCGCCTGCACCCAGACGGCGCCCGCTACACGACGGTTGCGACTTGGCCGACCCGCTGACGCGACTCGCGCGCAACGCGATGTTGACATGTCAGGCCAGCATTACTGTCAGACCATGATCGATGGCGCCGACGATCGACTTCCCGAACGCATCCAGACACCGCGGCTCCTTCTTCGGCGTTGGCAGCACGACGAAGCCTCGATGCTCGACAATCTCGTCGAGAGCAACGTCAAGCATCTCCGGCCGTGGATGCCCTGGATCAAGTTCGAACCCCAAACGGTCTCCGAACGCGTCACGCTGATCGAAACGTGGACTCGGGAGTGGGAAGACGGTGGCGACGTCGTACTCGGCACGTTCTTGGACGGCTTCGCCATCGGCAGCTGTGGGCTCCATCGACGCGTCGGCCCTGGTGCACTCGACATCGGCTACTGGATCGCTGACGACCACACGCGACGCGGATTTGCTACCGAGGCCACCTCGGCGTTGACCACCACGGCATTCGGTGTCGCTGGCATCGAACGTGTCGAAGTGCACACCGATGAGGCCAACGAGGCGAGTGCCGGCGTTCCCGCCAAACTCGGCTTCCGCCGCGACCGCGTCATTCAACGCGCGCCAGAGGCACCTGCAGAGTCCGGCCGGTTGATCATCTGGACCATGGCGAAAGCCGACTGGCGCTGACTGTCCAGCTTCGGAGCCGGGGTGAACGTCTATGACCAGGCGGTTCCAAAAGTGTCGCGGTAGGCGAGCTGGCTCGGGGGCTGTCGGGTGATCGGGCCGTGGCCCTTGCCGACGGGGTAGCCGATCGGGACAAGCGCTGCGGTTGCCCAGCCCGCGGGAATCTTGAGGAGTTCCATCACTTCAGCCTCGCGGAGGCAGTGCAGCGTGGTCAGTGTGCAACCGAGTCCTTCGGCAACACAGGCAAGCATTGCGTTCTGCACGGCCGGATAGATCGACCCGCCACCGACCACACTGACGCGATCGAGCTTGGCGTCGGTGATCGCCATCATCTTTGGGTTGCCCACGAAGAGCAACAGCGCTGGCGCCTCGTCGAGATGGTCCGCGAGGTAATCACCGGCTGCAGCAACGCGTTCCCACGGTGCGAGCTGTTCGGGCGGCAGGCCTTCCATCATCTTCATGAAGCCGCCGACGTATTTGGCCCACTCTGGAGCGTAGATCTCTTTCATCGCCGTCTTGACCTCAGGATCAGTGATGACCACGACACGCCACGGCTGCGCGTTCCCCCCCGTCGGCGCCCAGCACGCGGCCTGCAGCACGCGCTCCAGTACGTCGTCGGGAATCGGGTCGGGCCGTAGCTTGCGGACTGCCCGCAGGGTGCTCATCGATGCGTAGAGGCCAGCGGTTTCAGATGCGTCAGTCACCTGCCCAGCGTGCCACAACTCCATCGGTCAGGACCGTCTGGACGTTGACCGCCGGCGCAGGTCCAGGCCGCGCCCTGTCGATTGGCCGAGGGTGATCGGTGCGCGACAGTTGATTGGTCGGTGCGATGGCGTGAGACATGGCACCGCAGCCCGCCCCTCAATGAGACCGACCATGACAAGAGTTTGCGCGGCCTCGCAGGATCTTCGCGACCGGCGCTCGAACTCGGTGCGGAGTAGTGCTCCAGAATGGCTGGCCGCTACGCCCCGTGAATGAGATTCGGGAGCTCCGCGAGGTCGATGATCATGTGATCGATCCCGACAGCATTCTCCGGCGCCGGCTTGCCAGAAGGGTTGTACCAGCAGGTCGCGCAGCCAGCGTTTGCTCCGCCGGCGATGTCGGAGCTGAGGCTGTCGCCGACGACCAGCACAGTCGCGGGGTCTGGATTGCCGAGTTGGCCGAGCGCGACATCGAAGAATGCTTGGCCCGGCTTGGCGTGGCCGATCTCACTCGAGACAGTGATCGACTCGAAGTAGTGCGTGAGCTCGAACCGGTCGAGCCGAGGCCGTTGCACCTCGGCGTACCCGTTGGTGATCATTCCCATCCGAACAGTTCCGTGGAGCGTTTCGAGTAGATCGACAGCACCAGGGATCAATCTTCCGCTTGTGCTCAACCACCCGAGGTATTTGGAAGCGAGAACGGATGGGTCGACGTCGATGTCGGTGTGCTCGATCAGGAGGCGAAAGCGTTCGTCGTTGAGCGTGTCGAGCGTCAGGGTGCCGGCTTCGATCTGTTCCCACAACGGCTCCGCGAGGCGTTTGAAGGTCGGTAGGTAGCTCTCCGCTTCGGCGACGCCGTGCGCTGACAGCAACCCCGGAAGTGCTTCCGTCTGGGCCGACGTGAAATCAGAAAGCGTGTTATCCAAGTCGAACAAGACGACTGGGTAACGGGGCGACGAAGAAACTGCAGCGATCGGAGAGTCGGTCACAGTGGCAGAGTATCGAGCGTGGATCAGCAGCAGACCTGTCAGCACATCATCGAACTCGAACAGCAACTCCTCGACCCGGCCCGCCCCGCTGGCACCTCCGACCCCAATCTTTGTGTGAGCCGAAGCAGCGTCGGTTGCCGCTATCGCTCACACAAAACCTGAGCCCGATTTTTGTGTGAGCTGAAGCAGCGTCGGTTCCCGCTATCGCTCACACAAAACCTGGGTCCGAGACTGACCTTGCGATCTGGCCGGTCAGCGGGCGATGATGGAGACGGTCTCGGCAGCGTCGATGAGCCAGCCGGGGAAGACACCAACGAACAGCGTGAACGCGGCAGCACCGAAGATCGCCACACCAGCCGAGAACGGCATGACCACGGCTTCGGCTTCGTCGCCACCATCGGGATCGGCAAGCCACATGTTGACCATGATCCGCAGATACAGGAATGCCGCCACGACAGCCGCGACCATGGCGATGACCGCGATGACGTAACTCTCTTCTTCGACAGCAGCCTGGATGACACCGAACTTCGCAATGAACCCCGAGGTCAGCGGGACGCCAGCCTGCGCGAGCAGGAAGACGGTGAACGCAAGGGCCAGAGTCGGGCGGCGCTTGGCGAGGCCCTTGAACGAGTCGAGCGACGAGTCGCCGTCTTCGTCTCCTGATGCCTTCGACACCACCGTAATGACACCGAACGAACCGATAACGAGCACCGAATAGAGCATCAGATACAGCGCCACGGCGGCGATGCCGTCACCCGGCAGAGCTTCACCGGCCGTGTTGCGAGCCGCTTCGACACCGACCAGCAGGAAGCCGGCGTGACTCACCGACGAGTAGGCGAGCATGCGCTTGACGTTGGTCTGTACGACCGCGAGGAACGACCCAACGACCAGCGAGAGGACGGCGAGCGCCCAGATGACCGGGCCCCAATCATCACGGAAGAACGGAAGGGCAGTGACCAGCACGCGAATCGTCGCGGCGAAGGCTGCAGCCTTGCCAACCGACGCCATGAAAGCGGTGACCGGTGACGGTGCACCCTGATAGACGTCGGGCGTCCACACGTGGAACGGAGCTGCCGCGACCTTGAAGCCGAGCCCGACGATCAACATCGCAATACCGGCGAGCGCCAAGGGGTCGGAGTTATCAAGGTCGACGCCATTGCGGAACGCAACGACCATCTCGGTGATGTTGGTGGTGCCGGATGCCCCATACAGGAGCGCAATGCCGTAGAGGAAGAACGCCGAGGCAAAACCACCGAGTACGAAATACTTGATGCCGGACTCGGCCGACTTGAGCGAACGACGGTTCGATGCCGCCAAGACATACAGAGCGAGCGACAGTGTCTCGAGGCCGAGGAACATCACGATGAGATCGTTGGCCGACGCCATGACAATGCCACCGATCGCAGCGACCATGTACAGCGCGTAGATCTCGGGGCCGTCGTTGGGCGTGCCACGGAGGAACGAGTCGGTCAGGAGCGACACGAGGAGCAGGCTGATACAGATCGTGATCGTCAGGAACATCGCGAACGTGTCGAACGCGATGGCGCCACCGACGAGCGTCTGCACGCCATTGTCGGTGATGTCGTCCCACTGGACCATTGCCAACGCGCCGCCGGTACCAGCGGCGAATGCAGAGACGAAGGCGTACAGGCCCTTGGGCCACTGCGGCGTGAGTGCACCGATGACCATGATGCCGAGGGCACCTGCGAGTAACGCCAGCATCGGCGACAGTGCGAACCAGTTGACCTCGGGGCCCTGAAATGTCGGGGCGGGAAGCTGCGCCGGGAGGCTGCCAGCGAGCGCAGTAGCGAGTTCAGAAATCATTCGCCGTGCTCCTCTCCCTCGTCGCCGTGCATCTCGGCGTCGTCGTGAGACTCATCGTCACCACTGTCATGGGACTCATCATCTCCACTCTCACAACCGTTGCTCTCATCACCGTGCACGTCGGC
>NZ_JBDNIJ010000110.1:0-4425 GCF_041688325.1 Ilumatobacter sp. | reverse complement strand
CGGCGACATCAGCTACACCATCTCGTGCCTTGGCGACACGGCGACCCTGCTTGGCGACGTGCCCCTCAGCGCCGAATCAGCGTGTACAGCTCTGGCCAACGCCGATGTGCGGACCCGGCTTATTGACGGCGCACCCGCTGACCAGATCTGCACAGAGATCTACGGTGGCCCCGATATCGCCACCATCGTCGGCACTTACGACAGCGACAGGGTGAACACGACCATCGATCGCAGCAACGGTTGTGGAATCGACGACTGGGAACGGCTGTTTGGCGGGATCCTCCCACCAGCAACCGGCATCTAACTTTCGAGCCAAGACGAGGGGGCGCGGAGCGGCGGGCCTCCGGAGCCGATTGGCCGGATCAAGATGTCTGTGGGATCGGCCGGATCGCCCATCCAATCGATGCGGCGCAACCAGTGAAACCCGACTTTTTCCGCAACACGCCGCGAGGCTTGATTGTCAGGGTTGATGAGGCACAGCATCTCGCCATCGTCAGACTCGTCGGCAACAGCGAGGAGCGCCGACACCGCCTCGGTCGCGAGACCTTGGCCTCTTGCTTCAGTGACGAGCCGCCAACCCCATTCGAGCCGATTGATACCGTCGAAGCGGACAACGTCGACGCCGGTATATCCGACGATCGTGCCAGATGATTGCTCGATGACGGGTTGCTTCGCATACGGCACGACGGCGGCCATGTGCAGCATGTGGTCGAAGCGGGAGTTGGCCGACTCGACATCGTGGACGCCGGAATACACGGTGAACGCATCGTTCGTGAACAACTCGATGAATCGAGCCCGGTCATCCTCCACCGGTGGCCGGATGATGAGCCGGTCAGTCTCGATCATGGTCAGTGTCGATCATGGTCATGAGGCAAATGTAGATCGCTCGGAGCCAAGCACGGACCTTGGTGGTGACAGGCCACCCAGTATCAGGCGAAACGAGGCTGCGTCATCATGATCTCGCTCTCTTGACGATGCAGGGCCTCGTCATAACCGATCTGGCGGAACATGTCGGCCAGGCTGTCGTAGGCACCGAAGTCGCCTTGGAACTGACTCTCGAACGGCGTTGTCTCCCACTCGGGATGCTCCTGCACCATGAGCGCGTACTCGTGGGCGGCATGGTCTTCGAAGTCAGCGTTGAGTTGATAGCTCCACTTGGGCCGGATCACGAACAAGATCCAGGACAGCTGGTAGTACGACAACGCCAGGATCTGAGGAATGATGCGTCCCCTGAGCCACGGGCGACGCTCGTCGCGCGTGAGCTCTTCCAGGATCAGCAGATGCCACTGCTCGTTGTCTTGTTCGACTCGGGCGATGCGTGCTCGGTCATAGACCCGCCGGGCGAAGTCAGGGTTCTTCGACGTGTGGGTCATGGCCACATAGGCCACGCTCTCCCACGCCTGATACGGCACACGGGCAACGACTTCGAGCACCCGGAACTTTTCCAGCGTGCGCTCCTTGCCATACACCAGGTCCATCACCACAAACAGCGCCCGAGAACTCAGTGTGTATGACCGGCGAGAGGCAGCGAGCTCTGACTGCTGATTGGCCACCAGCGCATCGTGGTCAAGACGCTCAATTGGCCCAAGTGGTGGACGATCCTGGAGGGCCCGAGTCACCGGCGTTTCGAGTGCCGGAAAACGGTGGGCGTCGGGCTGGGTGAGATCCGGTTTGCGAGAAGCGCCCGTGTCGGGGCTCTCTGCAGGTTGTGTCCGCTGGTTCTCGGGAGTCATGTTCGACCGTCCTTGAGCTGGGGGACTCCATCGTCGCAGCCAAGCGAGCGTTTCGGCTCGGCGTCGTTGTGGCGTGCAACACATCAAGGGTTTGCAGGCGGCGGCGCTAGGCGGTGGCTATCGACTTCTTTGGGTCGAAAAATGGACGCTCGACGACGGTTGCGCAAACCGTTCTGGTACTTGTCGTGACTTGGAGAGCGGTGCCGAGTTCCGAGGCCTCGACGGCGATCATTGCCAGCGCGATGTTCTGTTCAAGGCGCGGTGAGTAGACGGCCGAGGTGACCTTGCCAACCGTCGTCCCGTTGCGTGCGATCGACCAGAACGAGGTGTTTGGTCCCGTCAGCGGTTCGGTGTCGAGCACCAAACCAACCTGTCGGCGGCTCACGCCTTCGTGTTGTATCCGTTGGAGTGCGGCCTTGCCGATGAAGTCGGCTTCCATGTCGAGGTTCACGAGCCGGTCGAGCCCGAGTTCGAACGGGTTGGTATCGCTGTCCGCATCGGCGTAATAGGAAAGGATTCCACTTTCGATTCGGCGGATCGAAGAGGTGTGGCCCGGTTTGAGACCGAGCGGCCCGCCGACGGCCATGATTTTCTCCCACAGCTCGTCGCCGCGAGCGCCGTCTTGCAGGTAGATCTCGTAGCCGAGCTCGGTTGACCAGCCAGTGCGCGACACCACGAGGGGGATTCCGTCGAGTTCCAGTTCGCGCAGCCAGTAGTACTTCAGGTCGCCGATGCCTTGCCCGAAGAGGGCCTTCATGATGTCGCCAGACTTGGGACCTTGGAGCTGGAGCGGCGAAACGTCGGGTTCGTGGAGCGTGACGTCCATGCCCGAGTGGACAGCGACGCCCTGGGCCCACAGCAGGATGTCGCTGTCGGCGAGCGAAATCCAGAAGTGGTTGGCGCCCAGCCGGAGCAGTACGGGGTCGTTGAGGAGGCCGCCAGCCTGGTTGGTAATGAGGATGTATTTGCACTGCCCGATTGACATCGTCGAAAGATCCCGACACGTGAGCATCTGCATGAATTCCGCAGCATCGGGCCCCGTGACCTCGACCTGTCGTTCGACGGCCACGTCGCAGAGGATCGCGTCGTTCACGAGGTTCCAGAAGTTCTGCTCGGGGTCGCCGAAGTCGCGGGGGATGTACATGTGGTTGTACACCGAGAATTGCTTCGCTCCCCATCTGACAGTTGCGTCGAAGTAGGGCGACTTGCGGATTTGAGTCCCGAAGCCAAACTCGTGTGGTTGGGTCATGCGGACTCCGTTGTTTGATCCGGTGCGGACAAGCCAAGGCGGTCCGCGAGATTGTTCGCCATATTGACGAGTACCTTGCCCATGTTCGTGCGGAAGGCTGGCGTGAAGACTCGCATGGAACCTGTTGCGCCGATCGACATTGTCGGCGCCTGGTCGCCTGGGTGCAGTGGCGCCGCCACCGAGCACATGCCGCGCTCGAGTTCCTCGACGCATTCGGCGTAGCCGAGTTGTCGAATCAGGTCGAACTCGGCGCGTAGATCGTCGATATCGGTGAGGGTGTGCTCGGTGTAAGCCTTCAACCGGCTCGCTACTGAATTTGCCACATCAGGGGAGAAGGCCGCGACGGCTTTTGAGCACGAGCATGCGTGGAGTGGGCGTTTGCCGAGGCCTGGGTGCAGAAACGACACGCCGGTGGCCGGGGTCTCGACGTGGATGATCTCGACGGCCTTGCCACGAATGCGGGACAGGAAAAAAGCAGCGCTGTGGTCGTTCGCTGCCCGGCGGAGCACCGGCGCGATGGTTTCGAGCAGGACCTCGTCCGAGAGGTCAGGCTGCGTGATCCGCTTGAGGCGGGTGCCGATGGCGAACTGGCCCTTGGCAACCGGATCGAGCAGACCCGCGTCGACCAAGTCGTTGACCAGGCGGTATGCCGACGGCTTCGGAAGGTTGGAATGCGCGCACACCTCGGCGACGGTCGCTTCGCCCTTCTGGCCGACGATTTCCAGGATCAGTGCGAGGCGTTCAAGATGCACGGTCAGTCCAGTCCCTCATCACTCGAATCTCATTTCGCAAGAATAAGAATCTTAGTATATGGTAATTACAGGACGCTGACAAAAGGGGACTGATCATGACTTCAGAGATGGATCTCGATGCCGGATCGTCGTGCTGTGGGCCGGGATACGCAAGCCCCGCCGACGCGATGCAAGCGCCTCCCGAGACGCTCTTGTACACGGTTGCCCTGTACACCGGCACAGGAATTCAACAGCCCGACTATTTGGCGACGCTCGACGCGGATCCAGAGAGCCCGACCTACTCCCAGGTGATCCACCGCTTGGAAATGCCAGGCATCGGCGACGAGTTGCACCACACCGGATGGAACGCCTGCTCGTCGTGCCATGGAGATGCCGCGATGAGCCGGCAGTATCTCCTGTTGCCCGGCGTTCGGTCGAACAACATCTACGTCATTGACACCGCAACCGACCCGCGGGCACCTCGCATCCACACGGTGATCGATGGTAAAGAGATAAAGGAGAAAGTCGACCTGTCGGGCCCCCACACGGTCCACTGCCTGGGATCGGAAATCATCATCTCCTTCCTCGGAAATGCCAAGGGCGAGGCACCCGGCGGCTACCTGCACGTCAACAAGGACTTTGAGATCGTTGGCCGGTGGGAGAACTCCATGGGCGACATCCCGTTCGGATACGACTTCTGGTACCAGCCGCG
>NZ_JBDNIJ010000109.1:0-30773 GCF_041688325.1 Ilumatobacter sp. | reverse complement strand
CTCCCCCGACTCCCCCGACTCCCCCTGTGCAGCCACCGGCGCGAGTCGCGCTGCAACCTGCGACGCAGGACCCGACCGCCATCATCAAGTTGAGCGGCATGCGCGGCACGATCGCCAAGCGCATGCACAGTTCACTTCGCGACATGGCCCAGCTCACCCTGCAGATGGATGCCGACCTCGACGCAGTGGTCGCCGACCGCATCATGCGCAAAGCAGCGGGTCCTGCACCCAGCTACACCGATTACGTCATCGCGGCGGCCGCTCGAGCGCTTGTGGCGCACCCCATTGCCAACTCCCAGGTCACCGACGATGGCATCGCACTGTTGCCAACTGTCCATGTTGGCATGGCGGTTGCTCTCGACGGTGGCCTCATCGTTCCAGTCATCACCGACACGGCGACACGATCCCTCGACTCGCTGAGTACAGAATCCACGCGGCTCGCTGAGGCAGCGCGAGCCGGTGCGCTCACATTGCCTGAGCTCGAGGGTGGCACATTCTCTGTCAGCACGCTCGGGATGTTTGGCGTCGACGGGTTCACGCCGGTCATCAATCCGCCGAACACGGCGATCCTCGGTGTCGGGCGACTCCGCGACGACATCGTGCTCGACGAGTCCGGCGGCGTCTCCACCGTCACGCGCGTGACGCTCAGCCTCACTTGGGACCACCGGGCCTTCGACGGAGCTCCCGCCGCCGCGTTCTGTAAGACCATCGTCGAGCTCCTCGGCGACCCGGTCGCGCTCAACACCCCAGCGGGCTGAACCATGATCGACTACCAAGACACGTTCCACCTCGGCATTCGCGTTCCCGACCTCGCCACCGCCATGGACGAACTCGGTTCGAGCATGGGACTCACCTGGTCGGAGTGTCGAGAGAACCGCGAACAAGCGTTGTGGACTCCAGGCGCTGGCCTCCAGATGATCCACCTGAAGTACACCTACTCAGCTGCTGGACCGCAACACATTGAGCTGTTGCAAGGCCCGCCCGGCACCTTCTGGGACGGCAACGACCGTGTCGGCGCGCACCATGTCGGCGTGTGGGTCGACGATGTCGTCGCCAAGACCGATGCACTTGTTGCCCAAGGATGGGCACTCCTCGGCGCGCATCGCGACCCTGGCGACGGAGCCGGGTACGGCGTCTTCACCTACCTGCAGCCGCCGAGCGGCTTGATCGTCGAACTCGTTGACCGTGTCGCACTTCCGGCGTTCGAGCAGTGGTGGGGCGCCGCGCTGACGTAATCCGGCGATTCAGGCAATGGCCTGTTCGCGAGCCCAGCGATAGTCGGCCTTGCCATTCGGGGCGCGATACACCTCGTCAACGAACACCACTCGCCTCGGTGCTTTGTAGTCGGCGATCAACTCTTTGACCGTGGCAATGATGGCATCGGCCGTGGTCGGCGCCGACACGGAACAGACCAGGACGACCGTCTCACCGAAACGCTCGTGAGGGACGCCGACAACCGTGGCATCAACCACGTTGGGATGGCGCCGCGCGGCCACCTCGACCTCTTCGGGATAAATCTTCTCGCCGCCCGAGTTGATACACACCGAGCCGCGGCCCAGCAGCGTGACGGTGCCATCCTCGGCGATCAGGGCGTAGTCGCCCGGCACGGTGTAACGCACCCCGTCGATGAAGCGGAACGTCTCAGCGGTTCTCGCCTCGTCCTGCCAGTAGCCACGCGGCATCGCCCCCGTAGCTGCCAACATGCCGGGCGTCAAACTGCCCCGCTGCAGCGGCATCCCGGTTGCGTCGTCGATGGTGACGACGTTCGGTGGTGCGGTGAAGACAGCCGTTTCTGGTGGTTCGTCACCCGGCATGGTCATCGAGACCGCGAACGGTCCGCCTTCGGATGCGCCGATCATGTCAAAGATCATGGCGTTGGTCGCCCGGCTCATCAGGCCTCGCTTCTGCTCGGCCGACAGTGTTGCGCCCGTCGAGACAATCCGCTTCACCGACGACAGGTCGCGAAGAGCGCCATCGACCTCGGCCGCGTCGAGCGCAGCGTTCAGCGGACGAGCAAATGCGTCACCGACCAACGAGATCTGAGTGACTCGGTGTTGCTCGACCAGGTCCCACAGCTCATCAGCATCGAACGACCTCCCACCCAGTAACACCACGGTGCCACCCATCACAAACGCACCGATGGCGAGGAAGAGCGCCGTGCCGTGCATCAACGGAGGCGCGCACAACATCACCGGGCTCTCGCCGCGCGTGCGGAGTTCGGCAGCAATTCGACCGACGTCTTCGACCGTGGATGGAACCTCGATGCCCGCGGAGGAATAGGCAGTTGATGCCAACCCGCCAAACAAATCGAGATGACGCCAGACCACACCCTTCGGGTTCCCTGTGGTCCCGCCTGTGTACAGCATCAGTGTGTCGTCGCCCGACCGCTCGATGCGAGGAGCTGGCTCACATGCTGCAACCACCTCGTGGTACCACTCAGCGCCGGCAATGAGCGGCGCGCCGTCGTCGACCTGCAACAGCACCCGAACCGTTGACATCGTCAATGCTGCCTCGGCGACACGTTCACCCAATGAGCCGTGGAAGACCAGCACCTCGGCTCCGGCGTTGTTGCAGATATAGGCGATCTCTGGGGCCTTGTACCGGTAGTTCACATTGACCGGCGTCGCTCTCAACTTAAACGCCGCGTACGCGGACTCGAGATACTCAGGGCAGTTGTACATCAGTTGAGCAAGACGCGTCCCCACCTCGACGCCACGCTCACCCAGTGCCGCTGCCAGCCGTGCCGCCTGGTCGTCAAGCTGACGCCAGGTCAAGGTCGTTTCACCGATGACGACCGCAGTCTCGTCGGGCTGAGCATCGGCAAACGCCTCCCACAGCGTTGCCCAGTTCTCACTCAACCCGGTGCCGGTATCGGTATCGGTATTCATGGCATCGCTCCGTCGTGCTCCAGTGGTGAACCCAGCGATTGAATTCGTGCGGACGTGGTGGCCGGCGACAGTTCGAAGCCGACCCAGCGGCGACCGGCGGCCAAGGCCTGGCTGATGTTCGCTAAGAAAGGCGCGGCATCGTCGCCGAGGTAGTGCTGGGCAGCAGCACCGATGTCGGCATCGAAATCGAAATCGACTTCGCGCACAGGCCCTTCGAGGGTGACGTAACGAGCAAGAGGCAACGGTTGGTCGTGCACGCACAGGCTTGCCCGTCCGGTGGCGCGGAGCGCTGCGGTCTTGACGGAGGTGGACGGACTCTGAAACCGCGCCACGCCATCAACCCAGCGAAACCACACAGGCGTCCCCATTGTCCGCCCGGAGGGCAGCACAACGCTGAGTACCGCATCGCGTGGTTCGCCGAGAAAGTCATCGACCTGCGCCGCGGTCATGTCGGGCACTACCGATTGCCCCCGTTGACGAGCAGCGTCTGGCCTGTCACCCACGATGCTGCGGGCGACGCAAGAAAGACCACGGCATTGGCAACGTCCTCGGGGGTTCCGAGTCGACCGAGAGGAACGCCCCATTGCTGGGCCAACTTGGGAAGATCCTCTTCGGATGCTCCGAAGAAATCCATGAACACCTCCGTCGGGACTGGCCCCGGCGCGATGCCATTCACCCTGACGCGGCGAGGGGCCAACTCGATCGACAGCGTGCGGGTCAAGCTATCGACCCCTGCCTTTGCCACGGCGTATGGGCCGTTGTTCGGCGAACCCTTCAACGCTGCACCGGAGGAAATGTGGATGATCGAACTCCCGTCGTCCATGACGCGCGCTGCGGCGCGCGCTCCGGTGAAAACGGCTCGAAGGTTGACGTCGAGTTGGTAGTCCCACTGCCGGTCGGGCATGTCAGAGAGGTGCCGTGGAGTGCGGTCGTCGGCACCGCCGGCGTTACTGACCCACAGCGTGACGCGCCCCATCTCGGCCTTGGCGCGGTCGGCGAGTTCATCGACGAAGGACCCATCGGTGATGTCACCCGGAATGGTCAGCGCCCGCCGACCAAGCGACCGAATTCGTTCAGCCACCGCGTTGATCTCGGGCTCTCGACGTGCCGTGAGCACGACGTCACAGCCGGCTTCGGCGAGTCCGATCGCGATTCCCTCGCCGATCCCGCGGCCCGCACCGGTCACCACCGCAACTCCGTCAGTGAGGGCAAACCGGTCAAGAATGGTGTTGGTCACGTCGCTGCTGCCTCACTGTTGTGTGCGCGGTCTGTACCGCACACTGAAATATTGATGGTGTTGTTGCTCATGGCACTGACAAAATCGTGACAAGACCGGTCGAACCATCAATCTCGATGGTCGCCCCGTCAGGTATGCGGCCGGTTGCATCAATCACCGACACAGCACATGGGATGCCAAGTTCGCGGCACATGATCGCGGCATGGCTGGCCACCGCGCCGACGTTGACGACGACGCCTTCGGCAGCCAAGAAAAGGGGGACCCAGGACGGGTCGGTGGTGGGCGCAATCATGATGTCACCGGGGCCGATCGCACCGGGATCGGCCGGGTCGAGAACGACACGTGCAACACCGGTGACCACACCGGGCGAGCCCATGGCCCCCTGGAGCACGTCGCCCGCAGCAGCCGGTTCACTTCGACTGGCGCCACGCTTGGACCACGCGGAGATCGGTGGCACACCTTCTTCGAGTTTGACGATGTAGGGCGGATCGAGCGTGGCCAATTGCTGGAACACGGCATCACGCTCGCGAATGAGAGCGCTCATGGCAGCCGGATCGGCGAGGAAGTCGTCGACCTCGTCGTCGAGCAGCATGAAGATCTGCTGCACGTCATCGATCACGCCGTCGGCCACCAGGCGCTGGCCGATTTCCATCACGGCCAGCTTGGCCTCATGAATGAGGCGAATGCAGGCGTTCTTGCCCATCTCGCGCAGACCATAAAAAACACTGGCGGAACGGATACCGGCTTGCAGGCCGCCGTGGGCCTCAGGATCACCTTCGACGAGAGCCAACAACTCGGGGGTGAGTTGTTCGCGGACCACGACACCCCGAGCGTGGGCCTCCGCTGGCGACTTACTGTCGTCCTGATGACGCAGACGTTCGAGCATGCCCAACGGCATCGACGGCTTCGTCGTCCAGGAGTGCGCTCGGAGATCCCACTCGTTGGGGCCGCGATGTCCGTGATGCGCAATGAGGTCGTCCCATTGCCGGAGAAAGGTTGCGGCTTCGAGATCGACCGATGCGTGGAGCCGTTCGAGGAGACCATCGACACCGGCGTCGAACTCGGCCATCAGGCCAGGTGAATTCTTGATCGTGCGGGAGATGTCCCACATTGCGACCGGGGCATCGGCGGACTCGATTCCACCGATTGCCGTCATGACCTTCACGGCGTCGGCGCTGCGGCCGAGCGCTGCGCAGATTGCCTGTACCGCTCCGGGGCCAAGCGATGCGCCGAGCGCCGACTGGCAGTAGGCGGTCCACGCGGCATCGAGCTCTGGGCCAGCAAGTTGCCGAGCGCGGGCGACGAGTTCGGTGTTCGACAACGACGCGAGATCGGGGCGTTCGTCAACCACTCGCATCGCTGTGCGCGATGCCTCCTCTTGGGCAGGGAAGCCATCGGTGCTCATCACCCAGCCCATTGTTTCGACCAGCTTGGCGCTCTGGGCCTCGTTCTCGTCGGCAGGGTGCGGGGTGTAGGCGGGGACGCCCGGGTGATCCCCGAAGTACGCGAGGTCGATCGCCTCTGGGCTCGCGCCCGGCATCCGCACACCCATCACGCGGGGCAGCGAAAGCTGGTTGTAGAAGTAGCCGCCCCAGTTTCCGAACACTTCGGGCGGGTCGACCGCGAACTCGTCGGGCTCAAGCACGCCGAACGCGACAAACCCCTTTGCGACGCCGGGGATACAACCCTGTACCCATCCGAGGCTCCAACCGAGCGGACTGAACGGCTCTGGGCCGACCTCGTCGGCATTTGCCCGCGTGTAATACGGAAAGCGTGTGCTGATTTCGGTGTCGGTGATCCACCGGTCAAGGTCGCGTGTTGCGTCCGCCATTGTTTGTCCCCTTCGTTGTGTTCAAGCTGCAGCTGCGAAACTTAACCGGTATTCAGTAACCACCTCCCAACGGACCCTGACAACTCCGCTACCAAGCGAAAGAGAACGCAGTGAACGACGACAAATCCAAGGACCACGTCGACAGCTACGAGGATGTTTCGATGTTCACGCTGTCGGGCGAACGCGAGCAGGCGTTGCTCGACTCTCAGACCGAATGCACCTTCATGTGGAGTACCAAGGCTGGTGACCCCGTCGGCGTCATCATGAACTTCGTGTACCGCGACGATGCCTTTTGGCTGACGTGTACCCGTCGGCGCAAACGAGTCCCAGCCATCGAGGCCCGGCCACGTGTGGCAGTAGCCATCTCGAGTCGCGGTACCGACATCGGCATCAGCCAGGCCGTCACGTACAAGGGCAATGCCGAAGTGTTCGACGATCGCGCCACACTCACCGGCTTCTACCCAGTTCTCGCCGCCAAGGTTCGGCCGGGAAACCCCAGTGCACAAGAAGCCTTTGTGGCGCATCTCGATAGCCCCGGACGGGTGGTTATTCGGATCGCACCCGACGCACGGATCGGGTTCGACTCAGAAGCAATGTTCGCCAACTCGCCGGCCGGCAAGACCACAACTCGGGTGCAGGCCACTGGATGATTCCCACCCAGGTTGACCAGATCACTGTCGACTGGCTCAACGAGCACCTCGGTGACGACATTGGCACCATCGTCGAGGTCGCGATCGAGCACATTGGCGAAGGCATCGGCATCCTCGGCGAAGTCGCTCGTCTGACTCTGACGTATGCCGATCAACACTCCGGACCGGCAACACTCATCGCCAAGTGCCAATCGATTCATCCCGAGAACGTCGCGATCAGTCAGTTGATGGGCTTCTACGAACGAGAGATCAACTTCTACTCGAACGTGGCTACCAAACTGACCGTTCGGACTCCGCACTGCCACATCGCTGAAATGGCCGATGGTGGTGCCCCGTTCGTGCTCGTGATCGAAGCAATCGAAGGTGCCTCAATGATTGACCAGGTCGTCGGGGCGACGTTGGAGGAATCGCAGGCGATCGCACGCACTGTCGCAGCACTGCACGCCGATTACTGGGAGACCGACGCCCTCCACGCAATGACATGGCTTCCGCCAATGAACAACGACCTCTATAAGGGGGCTGGCGCGCTCGTTGCATCCAACTGGGCCGAGTTCGTCGACACCTGGAGTAGCAGCGTGCCCCCGCAGGTGATCGACTGGTGTGCGCAGCTCACACCGCGGTATCCCCAGATGCTCGACTGGTGGACACACAACTCACCTGGAACGTTCACCCACACCGACTGTCGAGCCGAGAACTACCTGTTCGGTGGCAGCGCCGGCGATGACGTTGTCACCATGCTCGACTTCCAACTCTCAACTCGTCACGTGGGGACCTGGGACATCGCAAACTTCCTCGGCATGTCGGTCACGGTTGCCAACCGTCGAGCATGGGAACACGACATCGTGACTCACTACCACGACGAGCTCGTGGCGGCAGGAGTCGTCGGCTACGACTTTGCCACGTGCTGGCGCGACTACCGCTACTGCCTCCTCCACCAAGCATGGGCGCAAGTGGCAGTTGCCAACATCGATCCGGGCAACGAACGCGGGCGAGTCCTGCTCAATGAGTTCGTCATGCGCTCGTTCCACGCCGCGGCCGACAACAATTCCGGAGAATTCCTCTCCGAGTTCTGAAGCCACTCGAGAACCAGTCCGAGACAGCCGCCCGTAACAGCGAAAGACAAAACAACAGAAAGAGCGAACATGACAGAGACCATCACCGGCACGACCCGATCCGCAGGAGTCAGCCTCACTGAGCTCCTTGACGGCGACTCCCATCCCGTCTCGGATCTGCTGCGCAACGAGTCTCGTGAGGGGCTCAGCGACGGCAACACTCGAGTCCCTGCTGCGTACTACACGTCGCTTGAATTTCACGCGCTCGAAGTCGAGAAGCTGTGGAGCAGGATTTGGCAGATGGTGTGTCTCGAAGAGGAAATCCCCGACGTGGGCGACTACCACGTGTACGAGATCGCTGACCTGTCGTTTCTGATCGTGCGAACAGCCGATGGCATCAAGGCATACCGCAATGCGTGCCTCCACCGGGGCCGCCTGCTGCGCGAGACCAGCGGACGAGGCGCCAAGACCCTGCGCTGCCCATTCCACGGATGGGCCTGGAACCTTGACGGCTCGTTGAAGGAGATCCCGTGCGAGTGGGATTTCCCCAGCGTCAAGCAGGAGGACTTCTCGCTGCCCGAGGCGCTGGTCGAGACGTGGCACGGCTTCGTCTTCGTCAATCCCGACCGATCCGCAGGACCGCTGTCTGAGCACCTCGCCGGTCTCGACGAACACTTCGAGAAGTACCCATTCGAGCAACGCATCAAGGTCGCGCACGTCGAAAAGATCATGCGTGTCAACTGGAAGGCCTGCCAAGAAGCGTTCATGGAGTCGTACCACGTGGTCGCAACTCATCCGACACTGATGGAGACCCTCGGCGACGCGAACACGCGCTACGACACCTACGGCAACTTCTCCCGAGCGATCTCTCCACAGGGCATCGAGAGCCCCCATCTCGCGGGCATGACTCACTACGAGCGGCTCGCCGACGGCCAACAATTTGCCCGGTTCCGGCATCCGATGAATGGATTCATCTACGAGCGCGTCGAACTCGGTCGAGTCCGGGTGACCGATCTCGACGGCAACGAAAGCCTCTTCGACGACGAAGCACGCCATCTCGACGGCAACATCACGCAGGCCGACCCCCACTTGTGCAAATGGATCGGTGGGCCGACACCGGACGGCCTCCTCAACACGCCACTGGCCATTCCTGACCCGCCAGCCGGTGTCGATTCGGCCAGTGAGGTGCGCGCCTGGCTCGCTGCCCAGCGGCGCGCTGCGGCCACGCAGCAATACGGCGATGCGATCGACCCAGAGCTTTTCAGCGACGCCGAGATGGTGGACTCGATCTACTACTCGGTGTTTCCCAACTGGTCACCCTGGGGTGTGTTCAACGCGCTTTTCTACCGCTTTCGGCCGCACGGCAACAATCCCGACGAATGCATCTTCGAAGTCATGATGTTCGTTCCCTGCAAAGATCAGAACAACCGGCCCAAGCCGGCGCAGGTCACCAAGCTCGGGCCCGACGACGACTGGACCTTGGCGCCCGAACTCGGGATGACCGCGAAGATCTTCCAGCAGGATTCAATCAATCTGCCGCTGGTGCAGAAAGGCCTGAAGGCCCAAGAGCGCCAAGAGGTGGTCTTCGGTAACTACAACGAAACCAAAATCCGCCACTTCTGGGAGCACCTGTACCAGTGGCTCGACATCGGCCCGACCAACGTCAGCGTCACACCACGCTGATCACACCACGCTGATCACACCACGCTGATCCCGCCTGCGAGTGCCGAGCGCTGCTCAATGAATTTCACAGCAATCGGGCGCGTCTCACTGCATGGCGCTGTCGGGCACCCAGCTGCCGTGCGCTCCGTATGGCACGCGTCGCGGCAGGTGGATCGTGGCCACGGGCGGCGCCGAGAAGTTCTGAGCGTCGATGATCAAAAGCCGCGACTGATCAGACGCCGTGTCGTGCGACAGGCTGATGATCCAGCCTTCGTCTTCGCCAGCATCGGGCGACGCTGGAGCGAAGACCGGCTCGGCACCACGCACGCCGTCACCGAGTTGATGCTCGGTGCAGGCACCGGTCCGAAGGTCGTACTTCCACAGCGCTGATCCGTAGACCGGTTCTTCGGAGTTGCCTTCACCCGCCATTGCCATGAGGTATCCGAAATTGGCATCGAGGCCGATCATTCGATCGTCGACGCGTCCGAAGTCGCCGGGGCGATCATCGACCTGTTCCTCGGTCACGACGCCAGCATCGAGGTCAATCGTCCACTTCCACAGGCGCCCGACTTCGGCGTAGTCGTCGTTGCTCGCCCCGAAGGCTTCGGGTTGGCGCGAGACGTGCAGCACGATCTTGTTGCCCTGTTCGTGCGCGTTGACGGGATGAAAGACGTAGCACGGGTCGATGTCAAACCAGCGCACGTCGGCATTCGTGCCGTTGCGGGGCATCACGCCAAGACGAGCGCCGGCATCTTTGTTGAACATGAACGGCAGGCCGGTCTCGAGGGCTGCAAGGTCGAAGCACACCGGGAGGTCCATGAAGATGACGTAGTTCCGGGTGACGTTGAAGTCGTGCATCATCACCATGTTCGGCAGCTCGATGCCCTCAAGCTGCTGCAGTTGGCCATCGGCGCTGACGCGGATGTAGTTCAAGAATGGCGGTTCTGGGTTGAGATAGCTGAAAGCGATCAGCTCGCCCGTGACGGGGCAGATCTTGGGGTGCGCCGTCATCGAACACGTCAATGCTCCGTCGTAGTTCTGATAGCCGAGCGTGTTGAGTTCGGCGTCGACCTTCCACGGCCAGTGCCCTTCCTCGAGACACAGCAGTTCCTTGTTGTGCGCCATGACGTGCGTGTTGCCGGTACCGCGGGTCAAGTCACCCATGCCAGCCATCGGGTCGTCGGCTGGGTCGGAAATGTTCGGTGTTTGGATGAAGCGGTTGCGGTACCACTCGGCCTTACCGTTGGCGATCCGCACGCCGTGCAACATGCCGTCGCCGAAGAACCAGTGGTCGGACTTACCCGACGCGGGGTTCGGGCCGGTGCGCACGTAGGTGCCTTGGAGCTCGGTGGGGATGGTGCCCTCGACACGAAGTTCGGTCTCGGTGACTTCATCGAGTACTGGGGCCCAGTTGTTCCGGAGGTGCCAGGGGAGTCCCCCTGTGGGCGCATCGGTCGCAGAGACATCAAGAGTCGTCATGGACCGACGGTAACACGATTCAGGCACTTCAATTTACTCCGAGTACATATTTCTTTTGTTCAATCTGCGACGCCGGTCGCCACTGCTATCGTGCAGCGATGCCCGTGCGATCCACTGACGTCGAGGCGTGCCTCGAGCGACGCCGGCCAGGACGCCCCAAAGGTGGACGTGTCGTGGCCGACCGCGCGCAACTCCTCGCTGCCGCGGTGCGTTCGATTAC
Organism: Ilumatobacter sp.; assembly: GCF_041688325.1. GTDB lineage: Bacteria > Actinomycetota > Acidimicrobiia > Acidimicrobiales > Ilumatobacteraceae > Ilumatobacter_A. The sequence continues at coordinate 19,754 of NZ_JBDNIJ010000109.1, read as the reverse complement.
CGCCAACGGCCCACTGGTCACGATGGAAGACATCGCTGCCGAGGCCGGCGTGAGTAAGCCAATCCTGTACCGCACCGTCGGCGACAAGGCAGCACTGGTCACTGCACTCTCTGAATTTTTGGTCGACCGTATTGACGTCGCCGTGCGGGGCGCCACGATCTCTGCGACCGACGGACGATCGGGATTCGAGATGGCCGTGCGGGGGTACCTTGGCGCTGTCGACACCGACCGCAACATCTACCTCTTCGTGAACGCCGGCGATCAGAGCACCGAGCAACTCCGACGGCTCGTCGATCGATCCGCTCAGCAACTCCTTGAGCTCTTCACCGCTGCACGAGTCCAAGCCGGGCTTGATCGCGCCGCCGCTCGCACGTGGGCCTACGCCGTCATCGGAGCATTCCAGACAGTAACGACCATGTGGCTCGGCGACGAATACTGCGATCTCGACACGGTGGCGCAGAACCTCACACACCTGTTGTGGCCAGGCGTCGCCGCTGCCGGCGACCCCGACTGACCAACCGACGACCGGGTGATCAGCGCGGAATGTCGGTCCACGGCCCCGTGTCGGCGCGCGGTTCGCGCGCCAATCCCAAGACTCGTTCGCCGATGATGTTGCGCTGCACCTCGTCGCTGCCACCAGCGATCCGGTAGCCCGGTGCGCCGAGCAGATGTTCGTTCCACTCGTACGTGCCCCACTCCCCCGTATCGGCAGTGAGCTTGGCACCGAGCATCCCCGAGACAACCTCAGCCATCAGTGTCATCCCTTCGGTCCACAGCAACTTGCCAAGCGACCCCTCGGGGCCAGGCATGCCCGATCGAGCGAGGTCAGCAGCACGACGATTGGTGTACGACTCGACACGGCCGTGAATGAACACCCGCATGAGCTTGTCACGGGTCACCGGATCGGTCGTGAGGCCCATCCGCTCGGCTGTGCCGAGGAGTTGCTTCCACGAACCACCCGATGCCGAACCTTCGGAGCCCGACTCGGAATGGTCGCGCTCGAAGCTCAGCGTCGTGGTCGCGACCTTCCAACCATCGCCGACGGCGCCGATGCGGAGATCATCGGCCACGCGAACGTCCGTGAAGAACACTTCGCAGAACGACGACCCGCCGCTCATCTGCTTGATCGGCCGCACCTCGACGCCAGGAGTATCGAGGGGCAGCATGAAGGCAGTCAGGCCCTTGTGTTTGATCACGTCGGGGTCGGTTCGAGCAATCAGCTCACCCCACTGGCTGAACTGAGCGCCCGAGCTCCACACCTTCTGCCCGTTGATCACCCACTCGTCGCCGTCACGTTCGGCGCGCGTCGACAGACCCGCAAGGTCAGAACCGGCGCCCGGCTCGCTGAAGAGCTGGCACGCAAGTATCTCGGCGCTACGCAACGGCTGAATGAAGCGAGCCTGCAACGCATCGGACCCCAGCGCCTGAATCGTCGAGGCAATGAGCCCGACGGTCACACTGACGAGTTCATGCGTTCCTGGCGTCTCGAACTGTCGCTCGACGCGCCCGAGCGCTCGGGCGTGCGCACGGCTGAGCCCGAGGCCGCCGTGTTCGACGGCCCAGTCGACAGCGTGGTAGCCCTGCGTGGCCTTGCGCTGGATCCAGTCGGCGATGCCGAGGATGTGCTCGCGCTCCTGTTCGAACGACATGTCGGCGAACACCGACACGTCGAATGCGCCGTGGCCCGCCCCCTCGCCTGGTCCGACTGACTTCTTGGGTTCGGCATTCGCCTGGAACCACTCGGTCGCTGCTGCGGTGAAGTCGTCGACTGACATAGCTGGGTCGACGCTTACTCGTTGCTGGGTCTCGGTCATGTCGCGCCTTTCAGAGCTGGGGGTCAGAGCTGGGGGTCAGAGCTGGGGTCAGAGCTGGGGTCATAGCTGGGGGTCAGAGCTTCGGGATGGCTTCAAGTTCGTGGATGTCGCCGGCAAGCCAGGCGTCGCGCAGCTTGCGCTTATTGATCTTGCCCATCGTGCTGCGGAGGAGGTCGTCGACCACGTGGTACTCACGGGGACACTTGAAACGACTCAAGCGTTCGCTCAGCCACAGGGACAGGTCCCCAGCAGTGGGCGGCCTGGCTGGATCGGTGGGTATCACCAGACCAACGAGCTGCTCGCCCATGTCGGTGTGTGGTACGCCAAAACAACCCACATCAGCAACATCGGGGTGCTCGATCAAGAGTTGCTCGGCTTCAGCCGGGTAGATGTTGACGCCGCCGGAAACGACCATGTCGCTGAAGCGGTCGGTGATGTACACGTAACCATCGGGGTCGATGTAGCCGATTTCACCGAGCGTGAAGAGGCCGGGCTGCGGATTCGACGCTGCCGTCTTGTCGGGATCGTTGGGGTACACGATGCCACGACCGGTTGCATCGCGAAAGTACAGCGGACCTTCGGTGTTTGCAGGCAATTCCTGGAAGTCGTCGTCAAGGATCATCGCCGTGAACGGATCGACTGATCGGCCGACGGAGCCCTGATGGTCGAGCCACTCCAGACTCCCAATAGAACACACGGTGCCGACCTCGGTTGCCCCATACGCATCGTTAAACACTGGCCCAAACCACTTGATCATTTCGGCCTTCACATCAACAGGACACTTTGCCCCGGTGTGCGCCAAGAGCTTCATCGAGCTGACGTCGTACTTGGCCTTGACGTCATCGGGCAGAGCAAGCAGCCGCACGAAGTGAGTCGGCACCATCACGCTCGTTTCGGTCCGGTACTTGTCGATCGCGGCGAGGGTTGCTTCAGCGTCAAACTTCGAGAGGATCACCGACGGCACTCCAGCGCACAAGAGTCGCATTCCCGAGAGCGGCCCGGTGTGGTACATCGGGCCGACGACGAGGTGTGTACCGAATCCTGAGAACCCTCCCTGCGCCAGCGCATCGAGGTGTTCGACCATGTTGTTGCCACCGGCGAACATCGTGGGTGGAAGCTCGGTGCCTTTGGGGAGCCCGGTGGTGCCCGATGTGTACAGCAGGTTCGGGCGCGGCACGACGTCGTCGGGCGGGTGCGTCGGGCGGCCGCTTGCCAGCCAGGTTTCCCACTCGATGACGCCCTCGATATCGGCGCAGCCCCATCCAATCACGACGTCGACACCGGCTTCCTGGGCCGCAGCGACGCCCCGCTCGGCGGTTTCTGGCCCGACGAACAACACCCGGCTCTCCGAATCGCTCAAGATGTAGGCAGCTTCCGACGCCGTCAGGTGGAAGTTGACCGGCACCGACGAGGCACCGGCGAGCAGGCCCCCGAGGTGGGCAAGTGCGGTCTCGGCTGCGTTCTCGGCAAAAACCGCAATCCGGTGTGCTGCTCCGAGGTCGCCGGATCGAGCGGCGTCGAGCAGTTTGTTCGCACAGCGGTTGAGCGCATCGTTGACCTCGCTCCACGTGAGTTCGCGACCGTCGTCGACGAGGGCAAACCCTGTTGGATCAGCGGCGGCACGTTCTTGGGCAAATCGAGGCATCAGGGGCCAATCGGTCGTTGGTGAGCGGGGCGATCGAAGCTGTTCTGACGGAACACTGAAACGTCAAGTCCCATCGAATCCCGGACAAGTTGCACGTGGTCGCCGTGGTACACGCACACGCGATGCGAGATGCGCCACTCGCCGTCGCGGCGCTCGTAGTTGTCGAGGTATCGACCGTGGAACGTCGACAGTTGATCTTTGGCCGCGTCGAAGAGCGTGGCCTCTACATACATCTCGCCACGAGCGTTCGTGTCGTTATCGAATTCGACGCGGTGGTTGGTGATTGCGTGCGCCGTCCAGGCCCACCGGCCGTGCGAACCAACCACGCGGTCGCAAAACTCCCAGGCATTTCCAACGAACACACCGTGGTCGTCCGTGGCGTTGGGCCAGTACGCAGACTTCATAACCTCGACGTCGAGTCGGTCGACTCCGTACGAATAGCGACGCGCCGCCTCGCGGCACGCCTCAATCGCAAGGAGCTGGTCGATTGTCGGCGTTGGGTTCGAGAGATTGCTCATGCGATTGCTCCTCCATCGACCACAAGCGTGTGCCCAGTAACGAACTCGGCAAGTTCGGAAACAAGAAACAGGGCAACTCGGGCAACATGATCCGGCTGGCCAGCAATTCCGAGTGGGTTGGCCGCGATGCGTTGTTTGATGTCGACCCCGCCAGCCTGCAGCGGGGCGAGTTGATCTTGTACACCCGGCGTATCAATGATGCCCGGCGCAATGGCATTGACTCGGATGCCCCTGGGGCCAAGTTCGTTGGCGAAGGAGCGGGTCAAGGAGATAACGGCGGCCTTTGAAGCGCTGTAGGCCGAGATGTTGGCGCCGCCACCGAGCCCAGCGATTGACGCGAGGTTGACAATCGATCCGCCATGCTCCATTCGGCGGGCAGCCTCGCGGGCGACACTGAACTGGGCGCGTACGTTGACGTCGAGCATGCGGTGGATGAACGCATCAGCGACATCGATCATTGGTCCAGTCGTGGGGAAAATGCCAGCATTGTTGACAACAATGTCGAGCCCGCCAGCACTGGCTACCGAGTCGAGGGCTGCATCAAGCTGATCCGGTTCGGTGATGTCGCAGGCCGCAAAGCCCGCGCCCATCGCTGCAGCGACCGCTTCGGCCGCTGGATGAAGATCGCCAATGGTGACCACCGCGCCCGCCTCGACGAGCCGGCGAGCAATCGCCATCCCGATGCCCTGTGCACCCCCGGTGACGAACGCCCGCTTGCCGGTGAGATCGATGAGTTCGGTGATGCCGACGGTTTCGGCGACGACACGTTCAGCCATCCGCTTCAGCCATCCGTTTCAGCACTGCGTTGAACATCGGGGTGACATTACCGAACGATTGTTAAGGATCTCCAACCAGGCTCACCAACACGACAAAAAAGCGGTCAGGCCCCACAACGTGCCGAACAAGAACGGCACGAACGACACCAATCCTCGGCTGGTCTACGTTGGGAAGGCCCCTGAAAATTCCCCACCCTGAACAATCCGAACTGACGGAGTACGACATGGCCAATGACATCGATCTCGACGGCGTGAAGGCATGTGCATCGGAGCTGAGCCCGTGGGCGCACATTGCCACGGTGGGCGCTGACGGCGCCCCCGATGTCGTGCCTGTACATCCGTGCTGGGACGGAGACACACTCTGGACCATGCTCGGTGTCGACTCGGTGAAAGCCCGCAACGTAGCTGCCAACGCAAACGTTGCCCTGCACTGGCAGGTGACTGCAGTTGGTGACGGAGTCGCAGTGTGGGGTACTGCCACCCTGCACGATGACGTTGCGACGAAGCGACGGCTCTGGGACGGCGTCTTTGACTACGACCTCAGCGCATTTGCTCCGGGCGGGCCAGATAACTCCCCCGACACATCGTTTCTCGCGATCACGCCGCAACGCGCTCTCGTGCTGAAGCAATATGGGATGGGCGGGTCCATGCGCTGGTCTGCCGAGACGTGACAGAGCGTCAAGATCCGGGCCAGATGGCGGCGACACCGATCCAATGTTGCTTGCTCAACTGCGTACGACAGCAACGTTCCCGTCAGTCCACATAACAGTGAGCGTGCGGTGTGCTATTCGCCAGCCCTGGGAAGTCCGCGTCAGACGATCCTCGTAGCGGCCTGCCACGATGTAGTTGGGGCCACCTGCTGCGGCGGTGCGAACATGTTGCGCCTGGAGGTAGCAGCGGTGCGTTGCGGCGTCGCCGTCAACGAGTACCTCGTGATTGCCAACCAGGTGTTGGCTGTCGTCAAGGTGCTCGAGCGCTTCGCGAATACGGGTGACAATCGCGTCGACACCGGCAAGCATCGGAGGCTGGCCAAGCTGCGCCGTGGCGTCGTCGAGAAAGACCGTTCTCAAAGCAGGCCAGTCTTTCGTGTCAAGCGCTTTGCAGTACCGAAGGGCAAGGGCGACGATGGCGCGTTCGTCGAGGAGTTCCTGCAGCGTGTTCTCGACGTCTCTGACTGCGCTCACACCAACGTCCATCCGCCATCGACAGCGATGTTCTGACCGGTGATGTAGCTCGATGCGCTCGACACCAGAAACAGAACCGCGTGCGCAATGTCGTTCGGCGTTCCCTTCCTCCCGAGCGGCACGTTCGACGATCGGCCTGTGGTGAGCGGACCCATCAGGCCGGACAACGAAGGGTTTTTCGGCCAGAAATGTTCGATCTCTCCGGCATGCATGCGATCGAGTGTGGGCACTGGCACCACACCGGGGCTGACTGCATTGACTCTGATTCCGTGGGGCGCAAGGTCGACCGCCAAGCTCTTCGAGAAGTGGATCGCGCCTGCCTTGGCTGTGTCGTAGCCGGTACCAAGACACGGGAGCATGCCGTCGACCGATGCGATGTTGACGATCGCACCGCCATCACCCTGTTCGACCATCCGAGCTGCTGCGGGCTTCGAGCAGTTGAACAGGCTCGCGAGGTTGATATCGATCGACCGCTGCCAAGACTCGACGCTTTGATCGAGAATGCTGCCCGCCTCGTGATACGAACCAGCATTGTTCACCAACACGTCGAGGCGATCGCCGACATGGCCGAGCGCAGCCGCACACGCGTCGGCATCGGTGACATCGAGGTCCAACGCAGTACCACCAATGTCGCGAGCGACTCGTTGCGCTCCGTCACCGTCGATGTCGGCAACGATCACGCCCGCGCCAGCAGCAGCAAGGATGCGCGCGATGCCCTCACCGATCCCCGTTGCCGCGCCGGTGACCACAGCAGTCTTGCCAGAAAGGTCGAAAAGGCCAGCAATCGCTACGTCCATCCCTCAGAAGCTACGACGTTCGCTGGTTCCGGCAAAGAGTCGGAAGGTCCCGAGCCAGCGACTGGCCGCTTGCGATGTTGGCCCGACGCGACCTGGGGCGTCGCCAGCCAACTCCTCACACAACCGATGCCGAGCCAGTCGTTCGGTACCGTGAGTTCCATGATAGGTGAACCGGTTCAGATCGCATATGGCGTCGACGACGTACGGTCCGCTGCGGCGCGTTGGGTGACGCGCGGTGTTGGTCCGTTTTTCGTCTTGGACCACATCGAGCTTTCCAATGTGCGGCTCGGCGGGGAACCGGCTGCGTTCGATCACTCGTCTGCGTACGGACAGTGGGGATCACTGATGGTCGAGTTGATCTGTCAGCACGATCGCCAGACCGAACCCTTCGTGTACCCGCATGGCATTCATCACGTTGCGTACATGGTGGACAACTTCGCCGCGGCCCACGCCGAACTTATCGGCAGCGGCTCTGCGGAAGCGTTGTACGCCGAGACTGCAACGGGCATGCCATTCGCGATGCACGACGCCCAACTCGAACTCGGTCACCACATCGAGATCTACGAAGGCAACGAACGCCTCCGCGGGTTCTACGAGATGGTCCGCACAGCCTCCGCGACATGGGACGGCGCAGACCCGATTCGCACCCTGTAGCCGTCGGGATCTCTGAGCCCGCTGCTCACGTGGTCCGTCCGGCTTCGTGAAACTGCCGACTGCTGCCAACGTTGAACCGGTTCGGCAACATTCCAGCCGTCGTTTGACCAGCGTCGACGACCAACGTGTGACCCGAGACGTATCGAGCGTCGTCGCTGGCGAGGTACAGCGCCGCTGCGGCGATGTCGTCGGGCACTCCGGCGTAGCCGAGGGGGGAACCAGCAGCGATCTTCTGAGTGGCATCATCGATGGCATCGGGGTCGCCGCTCGTGACCGTCGCCGTCATCGCCGTCACGGTATTACCGGGTGAAATGGCATTCACTCGAATGCCATTGGGAGCGAGTTCGTTGGCAACCGACTTCGTCAAGCCGATCACACCATGTTTGGCGGCGGTGTACGCGTGCGGTCCGAGTCCACCGAGGATGCCTGCTGTGCTGGAGGTGTTGATGATGACACCAGAGTTCTGCGTGAGCATCACCCGCGCTGCGTGCTTGACACCGAGGAACACGCCACGCAGCAAGATTGCCACCGTGTTGTCCCACGCCTCAACCGACGTTTCAGAGATCCGTCCGACCGAGCCGACGATGCCAGCGTTGTTGAACATCACATCCAAACTGCCAAACTCCGAGACGGCGAGGTCGACGGCGGCTGCCACCTCGTCTTCGATCATCACGTTGCACTGCGCAAACCGAGCGGCACCACCAAGTTCGTTGGCCAGCGCCATACCGGCGTCGGTTTGCATGTCAGCGAGGATCACTTTCGCACCTTCTTTCACGAACATCCGGGCGGTGCCCGCTCCGATGCCGCTGGCTGCGCCGGTAATGACAGCGACCTTGCCGTCGAGTCGACCGCTCATGAGCCGAACCCGTGATCGATCAGTGCGCTCTGCGCACGTTCGATGACCGCAGTCCACAGTGCAACAGCACGCTCGCTGGTGAAGTCGAGGCTGCCGACGGCGAGCACCGGAATCATCCATCCGCAGCCCACACCCACTCGGTAGTCGGCCGTCAAGACATCAAAGCCATAGTCAGAGACACCGGCTGCGACGAGGGCATCGTGGTACGCACGAAGGAGTTCGGGCTCGTGTGCTCGCCGATCGTCGACGGTGAGGTTCTGCGACAGCAGGTAGGCCACGTCTGCAACGCCGCCACCTTGGCTGATTGCTTGCCAGTCGATGACCACGACGGTGCCTGCATCGTCGAAGAACAGGTTGTCGGCCCGATAGTCGAAATGGACCAGCGTGTGCGGCATTGCCGCCAGGTCGTCAAGAATCTGGGGCCGCATGGCCGCATAGCCGGCAACGAAGTCGGCCAGCTCGGGCTTGATCGCGGAGCCGAATGCCTCCATAAAGCCGGGCAATGACGCCTCGTAGATTGGCGAACCTGCTTGATTCAGCGGACCGTTGATCACCGGGATGAAGTCGGCGTTCTCCATGCCGGCGCCATTCCAGAATCGTGCGTGGTGGGCTGCCAAGCCAACCAACGCGGCGCGGGCCTGCTCGACGGTGGTGCCGCTGACTTGGTCGCCGAGTTGCAGGTCGGAGAGGTCTTCCATCAGCAGCATGTAGGCCTCGTCGGCTGCAGCGTCCGCGACCTCGCACGTGACATGGAAAATGGCGGGTGTCCGGACTGGGCTCATATGCGCCAGTTCGCTGTAGAAGCGATGCTCGCGTTCATAGATGCGGGTCGGCTGCATCATCGCTCGGATCTCGGGCGACTGAGTCGGGAACTTGGCAATCACCGTGGTTGGTGCATTGCCGGCATCACCGTCGTAGACGACGCCAACGGTCGCTACTTCGCCCATGAACCCGACCCCGGCGCCTGCCGGATCGAGGAGCACTTGTGCAACGGTCACGCCCGCAGGGATCGTCCCCGACCCCTGCAGGGCCTCGGTCATCCATTCTGCGGTGATTTCGCTGGTGGTCGTCGGCAATGTCGCCATGTGGTGTCAGTCCTGATTCTGTCGTGCTTGTTCGGGTGGAATCGTTTGAGCTGGGCTCGAGCTACTGGCGCGTTAGCGCGTCTGCATGTGGCTGCCGTCAGCACTGGGGCCGGTGTCGCGCGTTGGGTTGCTCAGCACGACCATTGCGATGCCATCGACCTCAGTCACCGCGTGGCACGGCACACCTTCCCAGGCGGGAGGCCCAGAGTGTTCACCAGTACGCACGTCGAATGAAGCCCCGTGGAGCGGGCAGGTCACGCCATAGCCGAGCAATCGACCTTCACTCAAGGGCGTGTCGGCGTGCGAGCAGTTGTCGGTCAGTGCGAACAATTCGCTGCCGACGCGGCATACCACAATGCCGTCGCGACCGACCTGCTCGAAGCAGCGCATCTCGCCGTCGGCCAAATCGGTAAGGTCGCCGAGCCCGATCGGCCCGTCCGCCTCAGACATCGAGCGGGCCCAGTGCCAGGTAGCGCTCAAGATTGTCGTGAAAGAACTTGATGCGCCGCTCTTGCTTGGGTGTGTATTCGCCGCGATAGCCGCGCGAGCGAAGGCCTTGCTGCTGGGTGTTCCAGATAGCAACGTCCTGGTCGATGCCGGGGCCGCACGAGACCTCGCCGGCCCGCCCCGTCTGGTGCTCAACCTGATGGTCGATCGACACCCAGTCTTTCATCGAGTTCGAGAAGTACTCCTTGGAACCCTCGGGGAACAACGTGAGGTACCACATGTCGAAGAAGCACTTCTGCGGATCTGTCGGATGCGGCGTGGCCCTGAGCCAGATGCAGCCATCGGGCTTCATGCTGAACGAGATGTTCGGAAAGATCGTGTAGTGGTAGTTGTCGGTGAGCTGCTCGTCGGAATATCGCGAGAAGTCGTATCCCTTTCCCGCTCCGAGCTGGCGCTTCGCCTGCTGGAGCGCGGGCCGCAGCTCGGGAAGGTTGTCGCGGTACTGCTCGCCGTCGACACCCCAGAACGACAGGTCCGCAGCGAGGCTCTTCAGGGTTCGCTCGGGCTTGCCGCTGTACTGAGGGCCGGGACCGCCACCGGGCATCAGCATGCGCGCGTGGCCCGACGGATACAGGTCGAATTGGCATCCGCTGTGATGCTCGTTCATCGACGCCAGCGTCTGGGGATGAACGTAGGGCAGGTGATAGCTCTCGTTGAAGTTGTCTTGGACGCACTTCCAGTTGAACTCGCCAACGACGGTGACCCAGTGCGTGCGCCGCATGTTCTCCATCTGGTACGCGTCGAGGTGATCAGCAACGGGGGCGAGCCAATCGCGCAGCGGCTTCGCCTCAGGGTCCATGTTGAACCAGATGAATCCAGCCCATGTGTCTGACGGCATTTCGACGAGGTTGCGCTTGCCGCACGGGCTGCCCTGCGTGAAGTCGTCTTCGTCTGGCACCCAGTTCAAGTTTCCGTCATCGCCGAACCTCCACCCGTGGTAGGCACACTCGAACTCACCTGTAATCAGCGAGCCCGACTCGGCGGTGACCAACCGATTGCCGCGGTGTTGGCACACGTTGTAAAAGACCCGTACCTGCTGGTCGCTGCCGCGGACCGCAATGACCGAGTCGCGGCCGATTTCATACGTGATGTAGTCGCCCGCGGCGGGAATCTGATCGACGCGACCGGCGACCTGCCAGACCCTCGGCCACATCGCCTCAGCCTCGCGTTGTGCGAACTCAACCGACCAATACCGGTCACCTGTAATCGTTGCGCCAGTGAGATCGGGCTCGGGCGCTTTGGCCCGGGTGATGCCGCGCACATCAACCGGAACGTCGATGGAGGGCTCTGCAATGTCAGTCATAATCTGCGTCCTCGTGGCTTCGCTGAGAGAGTGCAACCGGCTGCCGACTAACCTAACAAACGTTCAGCAAGTCGGGCGAGCGCAAGGGAGCCAGTGGACGTGATTCGGCAATTGACATGATTCGGGGCATCCACCACGTGGCCATCTCGACGCCCAACCTCGATCGACTCGCTGCGTTTTACACCGATGTCATCGGGTTCACGCGGGTCATGGAGACTGCGTGGGCCGACCGGCCGCTCGTCGACCGGATGATCGGCGGATACGACCGATCCGCTGCCCGTCAAGTGATGCTGCAGGCGGGCAATGCCCACCTTGAACTGTTCGAGTACTCGTCGCCGACGCCGACGCCAGCCGACCCCGACCGCACGCCCGCCGACCACGGGTACACCCACTTTTGTCTCGACGTTGTCGACATCGACGCCGAGTATGAACGGCTCGCAGCACACGGCGTCACGTTCAACAGCGCACCACCGACCGTCGAAGAAATGGGCGGCGTCGCCCGGCTCCGAGCGATCTACGGCCGCGACCCCGACGGCAACATCATCGAATTGCAAGAAGTGCTCGACACGTCGATTCCCTTCGCTCTCGAACAGACCGCGATGATCAACACCCCGGCACCCGCAGGCGGCACGCCATGACCGACCAGATCACTCCCGTCAACCTGCAACCCGGCGACGGTCGCTGTCCTGGGCCGAGCACCCACGACATCATCAGCGCCGATTCGGTGCCGCCTCCAACGCAACTTCTCACTCAGTCCTACAGGTTTGAGGGTGACGAGGACGTGCCGTATGAGGAATTCACTTCACGCGAGTACGCGTTGGCCGAACACGATCACATGTGGTCGCGCACCTGGCAGTGGGCTTGCCGTGAAGAACACATCCCCGAGCCTGGCGACTACTACGTGTACGACATCGGTGATCGGTCCGCGCTCGTTGTCCGCGGCCCCGACGGCACAATTAAGGCTTTCCACAACTCATGTCTGCACCGCGGCACACAACTCAAGCCGCCGGCCACCAGCGGCTTCTCCAATAAACTGCGCTGCCCGTTCCACGGCTGGACATGGTCACTCGACGGCGACCTGATCGATCTGCCTTGTGAGTGGGACTTTCCCCACGTCGCTGCTGACGAGTACCAGCTTCCACAGCTCCGCACCGGAATCTGGGGTGGGTTCGTGTTCGTCAACTTCGACGATTGTGCGCCCGCGCTACAGGCGCCGCCGCTGGAGGAGTACCTCGGCGTGCTGCCCGAGCACTTCCAGAACTGGAACCTCGGCGACCGCTACGTCGAAGTGCACATCCGCAAGAAACTGCCAGCCAACTGGAAGGCTTCAGCCGAGGCCTTCCTCGAGGCGTATCACATCCTCGAAACACACAGTCAGGCGATTTATACCGCCGGAGACGCGAACGCCCAATACGACGTGTTTGGCGACAACGTCACGCGCTTCATCCACACCGTTGCCACAACAAGCCCCCACGTACCCGAAGCGCAGCGGCCCGACGAACAAGCCATGCTGAACATGCTGATGGCTCGCAAAAACCCCGGCCACGACGTACCCACGATTCCGCAGGGCGAACGGGCCCGCGACGTCTACGCCCGCCACATCCAGGGCACGTTGGGCGAGGCATACGACAACGACTTCTCGCATTTGTCGGTGAGCGAAACGATCGACTCGATCGAGTATTTCCTGTTCCCCAATGCGTTCTTCTTCCCGGGCCTTCAGATCCCACTCTGCTACCGCTTCCGCCCTGACGGCCCCGATCCTGATCAGTGCATCTACGAGGTGCTCTACCTCCGGCCGAAACCGCGCTCGGGTCGGCCTCCACGCCCCGCTGCGCCAGTCGACCTTGGTATCGACGACAGCTACACCACCGTGCCGGGGCTGCCGATCTCGCTCGCCCAGGTACTCGATCAGGACACGTCGAACCTCGCAGCCCAAACGCGGGGATTTAAATCCAGCAAGAAGCGGGGACAAACGCTGGGCAACTATCAAGAGGTCCGGGCCCGTCACTTTCAGTCCTTGGTCCGCCAGTACATCAACGAAGGAGCCAACACGTGAGTAGAGACGCCATCAAAGATCTGGTGCACCAGTACGCCGACGCCGTCGTGCATCGCAATCCTGATCAGTGGGCTGCCACATGGGCAGCCGATGCCGTGTGGGAACTCGGCAAGGGGCGCCGGGTCGAGGGGCAAGAGGCAATCCTCGGTCTCTGGAATTCCGCGATGGACGGGTTCAAGGCCGTGGTGCAGAACGTGGTGAACGGAACAGCCACTGTTGACGACTCAGCAGGCACCGGCACGGGCCGGTGGTATGTCCACGAGCACTGGCATCGCGCCAACGACGAACGCGGCATTCTTCTTGCCTACTACGACGACACCTACATCCGCGTCGACGGCCAGTGGCTCTTTGCCAGCCGCGAACTCACGATCCAATACGGTGGGCCACCGGACCTGTCGGGCACGTTCCAGAATGCGTGGGCCTGACGTTGGCTGCACTCACCACGGCATTCGCCACCGACCGACCCGATGACCTCGCGCTGGCCGATGACACCGGCACGCGCACATGGGTAGAACTCGACTCCCGCGTCAACCAACTCATCCACGCGTTCCGCCAAGCCGGAATCAACGCGGGCGACACGATCGCCATCGTCAGCGGAAATTGCAACGAATGGTTCGAAACGTCGTTCGCATGCTCGAACAGCGGCATCACTCACATTCCGGTCAACTGGCATTTGGTCGGTCCCGAAATCGCATACATCCTGCACGACTCGAACGCCAAGGTGGTCGTCGTCGGCCATCAGTTCGTCGACGAGGTGACACGCGCGCTCGACGACGACCGTGTCAGCGGGATCGAGCTGGTGCTGGTGATCGGCGCACCGACGGCCGGTCGCTTCCAAAACTTCGACGAGTTCCTTGCAACGGGCTCCGCTGACGAGCCCGACAACCAGAGCTTCGGCGGACCGATGTTCTACACCTCGGGCACGACCGGCAATCCGAAAGGCGTCCGGAGCACGTTGTCGAGCATGCCGCCATCGACCGATCCGTCGGTGTGGCAGCTGATTGGTGCCGGATTCTCTGACCTCGTGATCGGCAACGGTCGCACAGTGCTGTGTGGCCCGGTGTATCACTCGGCCCAGTGGGCGTACTCGTTCCTGCCGATGATCATCGGCTCGGCCACGGTGATGCAGCACAAGTACGACAGTGCTGGCGTGCTCGATCTCATCGACCGGCACCAGGCAACGAACATCCACCTCGTACCGACGCAGATGAAGCGGCTCATCGACCTTCCAGCCGAAACCAAGGCGTCCTTCGACGGTTCGTCGCTGCAGTTGGTGCTGCATGGCGCGGCGCCGTGCCCGCCCGTGGTCAAGCAAAGGATGATCGACTGGTGGGGCCCGAAGATCACCGAGTACTACGGCTCGACCGAGGGGTCGGTGATCACCATGATCGATTCCGAGCAGTGGATGGCCAAAGGCGGCAGCGTCGGCCCACCGACGGCGAACATGGAGATCATCGTCGTCGCTGACGACGGCACACGGCTCGGGCCAAACGAGCCGGGCACGCTGTACTTCCGGAATGCGATGGGGATGGACTTCGAGTACCACAACGCACCCGGAAAGACCGACGACGCGCACCTCGAACCCGGCGTCTTTACCACCGGCGACATCGGCTACGTCGACGACGACGGGTACCTCTGGCTGAGCGACCGCAAGATCGACATGATTATCTCCGGCGGCGTCAACATCTATCCCGCCGAAATCGAAGGCGTACTCGGCGGGCACTCGCTCGTGGCCGACGTCGCCGTCATCGGGATTCCGAACGACGACTTCGGCGAAGAGGTCAAGGCCGTGATCGTCCCGCAGGTCGGCGTTGCCCCCGATGAGGATCTCGTCAACACCTTGCGCGCGTTCTGCCGCGAGCAGCTCGCTGGCTTCAAGGTGCCCCGTTCGTTCGACTTCACCGACGAACTCCCCCGCACCGGTACTGGCAAGGTGCAGAAGGCCAAAGTCCGCGCCCCCTACTGGGAGGGCCACGACCGAGCGATCTGATCAGCCTGTCGGCACCAGACCCCGGCCGCCTACGAGCTGCTGGTTGAGCTGCTGGCAGCCCAGGCAATCGCATTCGAGAGAATGCGGCGATAGTTCGGGTCGGCGTAGGTCTGCGCGCCGTCACCGAACTGGATATAGGCGATGGGCGACGCGCCCACCTGCTTGGTCCACGCCACCAGGTTGCTCCCAGCCGGGTGCGACCAATCCGTGCGATCGTTGCGTGTGCCGCGAATCGCTCGGTCGGCGGAGTAGAAGTTCGCGTCGACGAAGTCGTAGGTACTGGCCATCAACGGCTCGATCCCCTCGTCAAGAACGGGGAAGAGGTACACCTCGTCGGTGATGTCGAACGACGTGTCGAGTCCCGCGCAGATTGGATGGGTCGGGTCGAGCACCTCGACGGTGTGAGTGACGTCGTGCCGGTATCCCGAGTCGGGATAGTCGGTACCGTCGAGCGTCGCCGGCTGGTAATGGAAGCGACCTCCAACGATGTGGGCGTAGCGCTCCCAGGTCGGCCAACCGGCGATCGCATGGTGGAGGAAAACCATGCCCTTACCGGCCGCGAGTAGCGCTTCGAACGCCTCTGGATAGCCGTCGGGCGGTTCAGAAAACTCAGCGGGTGGATCGCTTCGGCTGAAGGTGATGCCCGGCATGTCGTACATGACGAACACGTCGTACTCACTTGCACGGCCGGGTTCGACGAGCGCCAAGGCCTCCGGATGCTCAACATGCCTCCACTCGACATCGTCGAATGAATCGAACACTGCAAAGAAGGCGTCGGCGTCGAACGGATGGCCCTTCGTCACGAGCGCGACGCGGAGACTCATAACCCTGTCCCCACTGCCGCTGCCACTGCCGCTGCCGCTTCGCGACCTGCAATGAAACCGAACGTCATGGCGGGTCCGAGCGTGCCGCCCGCTCCGCCGTACACCATGCCAGTCGGCGCCGCCATCACGTTGCCTGCGGCAAACAGGCCATCGATCACTCCCCCGCCAAGGGAGAGAACCCGGCAACGCGTGTCGGTCTTCGGGCCTCCGTTGGTGCCCAAAGAGCCACTCTCGATCGGCAACGCGTAGTACGGACCTCGGTCGAGTGGTCCAAGTGTGGCCGCAACGCCATCAAGTGACTGGTCGCCGTTGAACGCGTCGTATGCGCTGACGCCGCGTTGGAAGTCGGGGTCTTCGCCGTTCCTCGCATCAGTGTTGAATCTGTCGACGGTCTGGCGAAGGATCACGGGGTCGAGGTTGAGTTCCACGGCAAGCCCTTCGACGGTCTCGGCCTGCACCATCCACTCGGCGGGCGGGTCCACTGCCCGACACGACGCAACGTCATAGGTCGTCTTGTGACGATGATCAAAGATCAGCCAGGCCGGCAGGTTCGGATAGTCGAACGTCGCCGGGTCGAATTGGTGGAACACCCCGCCCATTGCGTTGTAGTTCCCCGCCTCGTTGCAAAACCGCCGGGCTGAGCGATTGACCATGATCGATCCCGGCCGGGTGCGTTCCAACAGCACGAGGTGCGGTCGATCCGCACCCCACTTCTGTGCGCCGTCAGCCCTCGTCACCGGCACCCACCACGCATTGCGCATATTGCCAAGACGGGCCCCGATTTCCATCGCCATAACGAGGCCATCGCCGGTGTTATCGGGTGACCCCGATGGAGCCGACATCGGCCCGCGCAAGAACGTGCGACACAATTCTTCGTTCCATTCGAAACCGCCCGTCGCCAGCACGACCGCCGAGGCGCGCACGTCGATGACGTGATCTTGCGACATCACTTGCACCCCCGTGACCCGCCCGTTGCTGGTGGTCAGATGATTCGCCGCAGCACCGAGACGGAATGTCACACCCCTGTCGAGACAGCCTCGGACCAAGGCCCCAACGAGGCCGAGGCCCATGCCGTTCTGACCCGCCGAAGCACGAGAGACAAGCGTGTCGGTCGACGGCATCTCGCTCGCCCCACCGAGCGGGGTCTCGATCAACATGACCGGATTCGGCCGGTTGACCCGGATGCGGTCGGCCCACTCCTCGAGCTCGCTGAAGGCAAACAACCCGTTGTCGATCGACCGGCCACCCCCTGCAAGGCCGCCAGGGTGTTCGGGGTGGTAATCGGGATAGGTCGGCAGAAGATGGAACGAACACGGTGTGTGTGCGTCAAGGTGGGCAAGCATCTCGGGGCCGACGTCGACGAACGTGGCAGCCATGTCCGAGTCGATCTGCCCTAACGACAGCGACTCGAAATAGGCCAGCGCCGCACGACGTGAATCGGCAATCCCTGCCTCAGCTTGCAGATGGTTGTTCGGGATCCAGATGATGCCGCCGCTGATTGCAGAAGTTCCGCCAATCAGCTCGCTCTTCTCGAAGACCGTCACGGCAGCACCGTGGTCGGCCGCCGCGATCGCGGCGACCAGGCCGGCAGCGCCGGAACCGAGTACAGCGACGTCAACGTCCGTGTCAAGCTCCATTCCCCCGACGTTAGTAAACGGCCGATCAATTACTCGGAGCGTCAACGTGGAAAGATCTGCACTCATGAATGACGCAACGTCGGACGTCTTGTTGATCGACGACCCAGCGCCGCGTATCCGGCGCCTCACCTTGAACCGTCCCGAGAAGCGCAACGCGCTCAACGACGCACTACGCGGCGCACTGTTTGATGCGCTGCGCGAGGCCGATCGCTCGCGTGATGTCTCAGTGATCATCATCCGCGGCGGCGGGTCGTGCTTCTCGGCTGGCTATGACCTCGGATCACCCAACCACGATGTCGAACGATCAATCGCGAAGGCCGATGGTTGGTGGAGTCGCCACGTCGTCAACAACTGGCTCGAAATGTGGGACATGGCCACGCCGATCATCGGCCAGGTACACGGCTGGTGTTTGGCCGGAGGCACCGAACTCGCTGCAGCCTGCGACCTCGTCTACGTCGCCGAAGACGCACAGATCGGTTACCCGCCGGTGCGATTGATGTCGCCGCCCGACATGCAATGGCAGACTTGGCTGATGGGGCTGCGACGCGGCATGGAAGCGCTCCTCACCGGCGACGCCATGAGCGGCACCGACGCAGTGACCGCCGGCATGGCGAACCGGGCGTTCCCGGTTGACGACCTCGATGCTGCAGTGCTGGCCGTGGCCGAACGGGTCGCCAAGGTGCCACCCGAACTGCTCGCCCTCAACAAGCGGTCGGCCCACCGGGCGATGGAAGCAATGGGCATCCGCGATGGCATCCGAGCCACGGCCGACATCCAGGCACTCGGCTTTCACCAGCCTCCCTCCATCGAGTACCTCAAGTCATTCGCTGAGAAGGGCGTTGCCGCCGCGCTCAGCGAACGAGACGAACAATTCAACGACTACCGCGAATCCAACCCAGCAACAGGGAGTACCTCATGAACACCAACAACACCTGGTTCGCCGACTCATCGCTCGGCGAACGATTTCCCGCATGGACCCGAGGCAACGCCGCGGACGTGTTCCCCGATCCGTTCAGTCCGCTGGGGCAAAGCCTCGTCCTCCGCAAGGGCATGTCGTTGGGCTTGCGCGACGCCTACATCGACCTCGGGGCACTCAGCTACGACGAGTTCGAAGACCCTGACGGCCCCGATCTGTTCAAAATGTTCGGCGGGTACATCTACAATCCGTTGACGTTGACGCGTATTCTCGGGGCACGGATGCCCGGCGCGTCGCCCGAAATGATCGACAAGGCGTTCTTTGATGAGCGCGACGAGGTCCCGGCGTACGAGGAGCACCCGTGGCATGTGTCGCCGGATCACGAGGCCAAGCTCGGCGCATCGATGGGATGGGCGATGTCGGCAACCTCGCTGCCCGAGTTGGAGGCAGATCGGGAGATGGTTCGCGCTGAGCGCGCTCAGCGCCCTGACCTCACTGCACTCACCGACGCAGCAGTGCTCGCTCGGGCCCGTTCGATGGTGCCGTTGCTGCAGCGCACATTCGAAAACGCGATGCGGGTGTCGTCGCTGGCTTCGCTCGGCCCGGGCGCCCTCGCTGCTGTCTGTGAAGGTCTCGGCGACGCAAACCTGTCGATTCGCCTGCTGGCCGGCATCGAAGTCGACTCGGCGGCGCCGTCACACGCAATGTGGAAGCTCGGCCGACTGGCCAATGCCTCCGAAGCGGTGAGCGCAGCCTTCGCAACCGGACCCGACAGCGTGCTCGAAGCACTCCGGACCAACGGTGGCTCTGAGGCGAATGCGTTTCTCGGCGAGTTCGAGCAGTTCCTCGTCGATCACGGCGCCCGCGGCCAGAACGAGTACGACCCCCTGGCACTTTCGTGGGAGGTGAAGCCGCGCATCGCCCTTGCAGCAATTGACCTCATGCGACGTTCAGACGAGGCACAAGCCCCAGCGACGCGCCACGGCGTCGCCGTTATCGAGCGCGACCGAGTCGCTGCCGAGGTTCGAGGCAAGATCGCCGACGATGCTGAAACAGCCGGCATGTTCGAAGCTGCGTTGGGTTCGGCGCAACTCTTCCTTGCGGGACGCGAGCGGGCCAAGACCAACGTGGTTGTCATCATCAACGAGATCCGTGTGGCGCTGCGCGAGTACGGCCGGCGACTCGTCGAGCG
>NZ_JBDNIJ010000108.1:0-1447 GCF_041688325.1 Ilumatobacter sp. | reverse complement strand
GATTCGACGTCGTCGGCCTCGGGGAGTCAATGCTGTCGCTCTCTCGCGACCCAAACTCCAACGGCTTCTTGTGGGATGTCGCCGGTGCCGAATCCAATGTCACCCGAAACTGCGCCGCGCTTGGTCTGCGCACCAGCTGGGTCAGTCGACTCGGCACAGGAGTCGCTGGTCCAATGGTCCACGAGGTCATTGCGGGCGCTGGCGTCGACCTGTCAGCCGTTACCTTCTCCGAAGACGCCCCAACCGGGTTGATGCTCAAAGGCCCCCCGGGCTCGCGGTCCCGGGTGCAGTACTACCGACGGTTCTCAGCGGCGTCCCAAATGTCGAAGACTTCAGTGGACATTCCACAGTGTCTCGATGCGGCGGTGCTTCATCTGAGCGGCATCACGTTGGCATTGTCCGAGAGCTGCAGTGATCTCGTGCTGGCTCTACTGGAAGCGGAAACCAGCGCGCTTCGTTCGTTCGACCTCAACTGGCGTCCGACGCTGTGGCCCTTGAAAGCACCAACCGAGTTCTTGGCTGACGTAGCGAATCGTGCCGACATCGTCTTCGTGGGATTGGACGAGGCTGAAGCAGTGTGGGGGTTATCCGACCCCGCTGACGTTCGAGCACTTCTCGATCGACCGAAATACCTGGTTGTCAAGGACGGTGCGGTCGGGGTCCATACGTTTGTGGGTGACGCCGTTCGGTTTGAACCCGCGCTCAGCGGAGTGGTCATCGACCCCGTGGGTGCTGGTGACGCGTTTGCTGCCGGGTTTCTGTACGGAATCGTGAAGCATCCCGATGATGTTCAGCGATGCCAACGACTCGGCCACGTCATTGCAATGAGTGCAGTGACGAACCGCAACGACGTCGGACGCCCACCCGAATGGTCAACGATCGATCAAATGCTGGACCTGGCTGACCAGGAGTGGGCCTCGCTGGTGTACACCGACGGCTTGTCGACCTGACCCGACCGCATCGGCCCGCTACTCAACGTGCGGGTCGAGCAAACCAGCGACGAAGAGCTTCCAAGCCTGCGGGCTGAGTGAGTTCTCCACCGATACCAACCGCCAGTGCTCCCGTAGCGAGATAGGCCTCAGCATTCTCAAAGTTCACGCCGCCTGTTGGAACGAATTGCATCTGGGGGAATGGCCCACTCAGAGCACGAAGATACGCCGGCCCGTCGAGTTGTGCGGCCGGGAACAGCTTCGTGGGAGTGAGCCCGAGCGCTGCTGCGTGCTGAACTTCCGATGGGGTCGCTACTCCGGCAAGAATCGGGGTGCCACGGTTTCGGGCGGTCTGGACAACCTCGGTTGAGAGCCCAGGAGAAACCAGGAACTGGGCCCCGTCGTCGATCGCCTGTTGCGCCAGTGACACCGAAATGATCGACCCGGCGCCGAGCATGTGGGGGCCGTCGGGCCATTCGTTCCTGGTCTGGCGAAGGGCCTGCGCACCCTGCTCGTCT
>NZ_JBDNIJ010000465.1:0-2775 GCF_041688325.1 Ilumatobacter sp. | reverse complement strand
GGTAGCCGGGAACTTCTGGGCGACTGAACACGGAACGAGGCCTGATAGTACGACGCTGGAGCTTGAAGGTTGCGAAGCATCAGGATCGCGCCCCATTCGCGCACCGTGACTCCGGTAAGCAGTTTCCCACAAGTCAAGGTGATCGACCCTTCGAGTCCCGCTTCGGTTGACTCGCTGATAGCCCTCCTGACTGGCTTAAGCGCCTTCGCTCCCTGCCCTACAGATGATCCGGCGGCCACCACGATCTTGTACTGCGAAAACTTGGGCTTGGATGCCAGCAGCTCGCCCATCGCATGGCAAGCCGCAACGTCAGCGAGGTACCAAACGCTGTGCATCACGGCGTCGCCGTAGTCAGTTCCTTCGAATGGAAACGGTGCGGCGTCTGCGTCCGCCGAGAGTTGCTTCAGCTGATGTGTTCGTTTGTGGCCCTTGATCAGATGTAGAAACGCGACGACTCGATTCTGGTTCTCAAATTCATACCCTCCGTTGGCTTCATTCCTGGTGGCCTTGAAGAAATCGGTCAATGAAAAGGCATTATTGGACCCGTCGGCGAACTCCTCAGTGAGACTCCCGAGCTCGTAGGTCATCACGCTCAAGGTGGGAAGTTCCTCATACGGGTTTGGCCCGCTGGCCCCGTCCTCTTGTTTTGCCGCCTGCTCTTCCACGTATGACCAGTTGAACATCTCTTCCGTGCTGAACTCGCCAAACGTGATGGCTCTGAACGGCGTGCCAGAAAGGTACAGAAATCTGTTCGCCGAGAGGCCTGTCTGGTCCGGGCGAAACGATGCATTCTGCAAGGCGCCGACCGACTTTCGTTCCGACGGGTCGTACATCTCGCGCGCGTTCTCACGCCACGCGCCAAAGTGGTACTCGTCGATGACGATGCAGTCCCACGCCATCTCGTGCACGAGCTTGTTGCGCTTCTTCACAGCGCCGTCGCCGTCGGTTCCAAAAAGGTCCTGAAAGGAGACGAACCAGGCCAGAGGTGCGGTGATCTTCGCGAGGCCGGCCTTCGTTGTCGGGGCCGTGTCCTTGTCGACGTACTCCCAACCCTTGAACGCCGCGTGCGTGAGCAGATCGGTTCTCCACGAATCTGCAACTGCCGGCTGATACGTGATCACGAGCAACCGCTTCCACTTCATTCGCATCGCTAGCTGATACGCAGCGTGTGTCTTTCCGAACCGCATCTTGGCGTTCCACAAAAACTTCACCGTGTCTGTATCCTTGGCACCACTGAAGTAGGCCTCGGTAGCGTCCACCGCCTTCTCCTGGGATGGTCGCATTTTGAAGTTCTGCCAGCGCTGGAAGTCGACCTCGGTGCCGGTTCGCAGGGCGATGATGGCCGCCCTGACCTCCTCGATGGTCGCTTCGAACCATTCGTCGCCTGTGTTGTCGCTGGCAATTCGCTTGACGCCAGCGCCCTCCAAGACCTTGTGGAGCGCTTTATCGGAGAACCATGCACCGCTCGGAGTCTTGACTTCCTCCTCGAGAATCAGCTCCTCAATCTCGGGATCGACCCCGGCGCCAGTGCGATTGTGGCCGGCGATACGCTTCGCATTTCTTCCAGCCTTCGACTCGCCGACCTTGATGAGGCCAACGCCACCACCGTCCCCGCGTTTCCACCGCTTGAGACGTTCTGGTGATTTTGTGTAGGCGTAAATTCGCCAGTCGTCGGGGTGAGATGTGTAGTCCCCATAGCGCTCCCGAGCCATTACGTCTGCTGAAGCTCGCGAGCAACAACGGTGTCGTACAAGCCGAAGTGGTGCAGACCTTCGTGGCTGTCGATGCCCGTGTACGAGAGCGAGGAGTCTTCGTACCGGCGAAAGGCGAAGACCGCCTGATTCATGTGCGCGCCGTTGAACACATTCAGCGACACCAGCAAGTGGAAGTCGTCGACCGTCAATCCTGTGACCGTCTTGAACAGGTCTGGCTCCAGCTTGGTGATGACGTCGCGGAGGGTGTTCTCCCGGAAGTCCGTGAGGTACATGAAGGCTGGGATACGCGTGGCGAACTTGATGAGCTTCTCCTGCACCTGCTTGCGCTTCGACTTGTACTCCTTTTCCTCCTCGGACAGCTCCTTCTTCTCCTTCGGGGTGATGTCGTCGCCCTTCTCCTTCTTCGTCGCCTTGACCTGCTCACTCTTATTGAGCACGGTCTCCAAGACGTCGCTTCCAAGGGCTCGGAATCCCTCGATTTTCATGATGGCCTCGATGGCCTTTGGGTTGGCGAGGATCTTTCTGAGCGTGTCGTTATCGACATTGACCAGGAGGGCCGACTCCCACTTCCGTGCAAGCAGCGTCGCTGATGTTCCGGCCATAGCGATGTCGAGGATGCCGCCAGCATCGATCTGCGTCATGTGAGAGCCGTCGTAGGCGAGGACCGGCAGGAAGCTCACCAGCTCCCTTACCGCATCCTCGGGATTCGCAACATCCGGGGAGAGACCTCCGCCGTACTCGGCAATCTGGCGGAGTGCTCGGGTCGGCGCGAAGTCGAAGACGAAGCAGACCGGTTTGAGGACCTCGTGATGATGGGGGTCCGTCCCGTCGGGGTTCCTGATCGACCAGGGCGACTGCACCCGGAACGCTGCCTGGAAGTACGTCTCGGGCGATTTGAGGTTCCGGAGCATCAAAATCGACGACCACTGTGGAACGGTCACCCCAGTGGTGAGTTTCCCGCACGACAAGATGATGGTTTTCGTGTCGTGGCCACTTCCGATCGCACTGCGGACCGGCGGCAACGCCTTGAGTCCCACGCCCGACACGTTACCCAGCGGGC
>NZ_JBDNIJ010000464.1:0-4076 GCF_041688325.1 Ilumatobacter sp. | reverse complement strand
GCAATTCGAAAAATTCGCAAGCGGCGCGAATTGGGTTGGCGGCTGAGCAGAGCATCGATGCCGTAGCTGACTTCGGACTCTCCGCGCTTTCAATCGACAAATTCAGGCGGAGCGGATCCGGGCATGCGAGGATCGACCCCGAGATGGAGACGCAGCCACGAACGCCCCAGATCATCTTCATGAGTCCGCAACGGCTGATGGTGCCGTTGTTTCAGCGACCGTATGTGTGGAACCAGGAACTCCAGTGGGAGCCGTTGTGGAACGACGTCGTACGCATCACGGAGCGTTACATGGGAGATTCGGCCGTCAAGCAGCAGCCACACTTCCTCGGAGCTGTCGTCGTGCAGCAGACACTCAATCCCCTCGGCTCACTTCAGATGCGCAGCGTGATTGACGGCCAACAACGCTTGACGACACTTCAGCTGATGATCGACGCCGTCCATGCTCAACTCGTCCTCGGCGGGTCGACGCAGTCGGCCCGCCGACTGGAAGCACTTGTGCTCAACGACGAAGCATTCTGCGAAAGTGACGCCGACCGACACAAGGTGTGGCCCACCAACAAGGATCGCGCTGCCTTCAACGAGGTGATGGTGGCTCCCATCCCCGTCGAGTACGAGAACCTTGCGCACCGATCGAGCCGCCTCACCCAGGCTCACCGTTTCTTCAGTGAATCGGCCGGAGTCTGGCTACGGCTCAACGGTGACGACGAGATATCCGAACGAGGCGCAGCCTTGGAGCGATCGATTCGCGACCATCTCCAGATCGTCGTAATCGACCTCGCTGCCGATGAAGACGCCCAGGAAATCTTCGAGACGCTGAATGCCCGCGGGACTCCGCTCACTGCAGCCGACCTCATCAAGAACTTCGTCTTCCAACGGCTGACTGACGCCGGTGAAGATGTCGAAGCGATCTACGAGTCCTTCTGGAGCGAGTTCGAGACAGCGTTCTGGGAAACCGAGGTCAACTCGGGCCGAACGAAGTACCCACGTTCCGCGATGTTCCTCAATCACTGGCTCGATGCGCGGACCCGCGAAGAAGTCCTCGCACGTGAGGTCTTCATCCGGTTCAAGCGATATGTCGACTTTGAAAGGGAAGGACCTGTTGCAGCGCTCGTCGCCGAGCTTCATCGAGCTGCCCACGTGTATCGACGCCTCATCGAGGCAACGACCCGTCTCACTGGCCCGCTCGACCGTTCCGAACTGTTCGCGTACCGCACGAGCGTGATGGAGAGCGAGGTAATCAAGCCACTGCTACTGACGCTCCTCGATCCTGAGCAGGAATCGATCCCACACGACCAGCTCACCAAAGCACTCGACGTCGTCGAGAGCTGGATGGTGCGGAGAATGATCGTCCGGGCAACCTCGAAGAACTACAACCAAACTGTTGCCGACATGATAGCCCGCCTTCACAAGCAGGACCGGACGAAAGCAGGAGACACGTTGGAGGCCTTCCTACGCGAACAGCGCACGGCAGTCGGCTATTGGCCCGACGACCACGAGGTGGCGCAGCAGCTTTCGAACGAGCGCGTCTACAAACGCTTGAGTCGCGGCCGGCTCCGGATGATCCTCGAAGCGATTGAAGATCGTCGCCGCGGCTGGCCATCAGCGAGCATGGGCTTCTCAGAGCGTGTCATGCGCGGTACCTACAACATCGAGCACGTGATGCCGGTGAGTTGGGAGAAGCACTGGCCACTTCCGCAAACCGTCGCTGATTTCGATCGCAATCAGATGATCCACACGCTGGGCAACTTGACTCTGTTGACCGCGCGCCTGAACACCAAGGTGTCGAACGGACAATGGGCGGGCGCAAACGGCAAGCGGGCTGCCCTCGTCGAGCACGACGTGCTCAAACTGAACCGCACGTTCATCGATGGATTTCACGAAGACTGGACCGACACCGACATCGAAGCTCGAACCGCAACGCTCACTGATGAGCTTCTCGCAGTTTGGCCGGTCCCCGAAGGACACCGGTCGGAGCAACATGCGGCTCCGACGAAGACGCACCGAAAGGTCGAAGTTCTCGATCTGCTGAGCGCAGGTCTGATCGAGCCCAACACGGCGCTCATTCCCCGAGCCAAGGCCGCTCGGGATCGCACGGTCATCGTGCTCGGGGATGGCTCGATTGATGTAGACGGAATTCTCTTCAAGACACCGTCGGGCGCAGCAGGTCATATTCGCGGAGGTCCTACGAACGGCTGGAGATACTTCCGGGTTCAGCTCAGTCCCCGAATCACCTTGAGCGATCTGTGGCATGACTACGTCGAACTCGAAGACATCGATACCGATTCAGACGACGCAGGCGACGACGTAGGAACGGAGTGACGAACCGGGACCGCTGCTGATCAGGAGCCTGATCTGTTACATCGCACGAACGAAACGATCGTTCCATAAATGATGGATATCGTCTACCGTGACGATGTGAACTTCCAGCACCCAGTCGAGGCCGTCATACCCGGCGCGCAGGGCCGAATCCTGGCTGTGTTGGTGGACACGACCGCAGCCCTCAACCTCCGGACACTCGCTCGACTGGCTGGGGTCAGCCCCGCCCAGGTCTCACGAGTCGTGCCCGGACTCGTTGATTTAGGATTGATTGACCGCGAAGAGATTCCTCCGTCGTCACTCTTTCGGCTAGCCCGCTCGAATGTGGCCGCCCAGGCTGTCATCCGGCTTTCCCGGTCACGCGAGATCGTGCTCGGCCAGATCGGCGAGATCAGTTCGAGGCTTGACGCGCCCCCGGACAGCGTCATTCTCTTTGGCTCGTTCGTACGAAACGAAGCGGGCTCAAGGAGCGACATCGACACAGTAGTTGTCCGCCCCGATGAAGTGGACGAGGAGGATGACTCCTGGCAGACGTCGATTCAAGACTGGCGACGGCACGTCCAGGCGCTTGCTGGAAACCCAGTCGAGGTGGTTGAGGTTGGTCGCACAGAAGCTGCAACAAAGTTGAGAGGTCGGTCAGAGTTCTGGCGCAACATTCGTCGCGAAGGGCTTGCCGCTCACGGGTTGGGCGTAGTTGAGCTGATGGAAGCCTCCGATGGCTGACCCAGATCGGGCCTCCGATGCGCGACAGCCAGGCTCCAGCGAACGACGTCTCCTGGGAAACGATCTTCAACGCTGAAGACGGCCGACTTGACTTGCCCAACGTCGAGCACCTCCTAGTACTCGATGCAACATCCCCTGAGAATGATGAAGCCGTGGCAACCCTCAACGGAGAGGTGTCCGCTCTCATGCCGAGTCCCTCAGCCCCAATACTGCGCAGCCGTCTCACCCTGCGCCAGTGATGTACGTGAAACTTGGGTCCTCTTCTTCACGAAACCGATCGACGGATACGTCAATCATCGTCCCGTTGAAGATGCCGAGCTCTTTCATCCTCAGGAATGAATCGATTGTAAGGCCCGTCACCATCTTGAAGAGCTCCGGCTCCGCCGTCTCTATGATCTCGGCCAGTGTCCGCTCTCTCGGATCAGTCAGATACATAAAGGCCGGAATCCTTGCGGTGAGATCCTTGATCTTCTTCTTCAAGTCGGCAAGCTGCTTCTCGACGGCCTTGAGTTCCTGCTGCTCCTTTGCAGTTAGCTTGCTCTTCCCCTTCTCCCGTATCGCCATCTTGAGCTTCTCGTTCTTGCTCAGCACGATTTCGAGGTTCGCTGTCGTCCCTCCCAACGTTCGTACCCCTGCCAGGGCGTCAAGGAGCGACGAGTCACTGGCCAGAGCGTTGAGTGTTTCGTCGTTGACGCCGACCAGGAGCGCTGTCATCCACTGAGCGTCGAGGGCTCGCTGCGCCACGTCCTTCGTTGCCGTCGTGATCACTTGCCCCCAATCGACAACCGCCATGGCGCCGTCCCCGTACTTGAAAATCGGCAGGAACTTCAGCAGTTTTCCAAGAATGGCCGCCACGGTTTCGCCGGTGGCGTCTGCTTGCGAGAGGGCGTATCGACCAATCAGCGAGAGTGCGCGATTCGGATCGAAGTCGAAAACGAAGGAGGCCTTCTTGTAACCGGGTGCGAGCGTGTCGTCGGGTAGCCGGGAACTTCTGGGCGACTGAACACGGAACGCGGCCTGAAAGTACGACTCTGG
>NZ_JBDNIJ010000463.1:0-3860 GCF_041688325.1 Ilumatobacter sp. | reverse complement strand
GCCGCCGGTGTAGTTCACGCGGAAGCCGACCATCAGGCTGTGCGGGAACGGCCACGGCTGGCTGCCAACGTAACGGACGTCATCGACGTCGACGCCGACCTCTTCCTTGACCTCGCGGATGACTGCACCTTCGAGGTCCTCCCCTGGCTCGACGAAGCCGGCGAGACACGAGTACATCGGCATCGGGAAGCGAACGCCGCGCGCCAGCAGCGCTTCCTGGTCGGGGCCTTGCAGACCACGAGTGATCAGCGTGATCATCGCTGGTGCGACGCGCGGATAGACGACCAGTTCGCACGCCGGACACTTCAGCCCGCGCTCCCCAGCGGACGGCGCGGTCGCTGTTGCACAACGACCGCAGAAGCGATGGGTGCGCGCCCACTCGGCGGTCTGCACGGCGCGGCCCGCTGCCAACCACTCGCCTTCCGACGCGACACCGAAGTACTTGTACAGGTCCATCGCCGCGCCGTACGACGGATCACCAGCCTCGGCGGGAACATCGACAGCCCACCACCCGGCGCCGCCAACGATGCCGATGAAGTAGTGGCCCCAGCTTTCGGCCCCAGCATCATCAGACGGCCGGTCGTCGACGAAGACCGTGCTCCCGATCACGTGGACGTAGCGACGCTCCCCCTCGAACCCGTCAGGCACATCGTTCAGTGGGTCATACAGCGCAGCGGTGTTCATCGACACCAAGTTCAGTTCCATGCTCATCACTGCCATCTGTACCACGAACAGGACCCGCTCGACGCAAGCACGCGTACGATCTCAGCATGGCCGACACCCCGTCACCCACGCCCGCACCCACGCCCACACCCAGTCCTGCGCTTCATCCGGACCTCGCCGATGTCGCCGTGCTACTCGGCACCTGGGAGGGCACCGGAAGAGGTGAGTATCCAACGATCGCGTCGTTCGAGTTCTCTGAATCGATCACGTTTGGCCACGTCGGCAAACCATTTCTGGCCTACCAGCAACGCACTCGAGCGATCGACGACGGCCGACCACTCCATGCCGAGTCCGGCTACTGGCGGTTCCCCGACCGTGGCCTCGCCGAAGTCGTCCTCGCTCACCCAACCGGTATTACCGAAATCCTTGAGGGCTTCGCCGCTCCGAACATGCCCGGCAGCGACACGTTCATCATCGACCTTCGATCCACGACTCTCAGCGGTTCCTCATCAGCAAAGTCGGTCACTCAGACCGAGCGCACCTTCGAGCTCACCGGTGACACGCTTCGCTACACCGTCCGCATGGCCGCTGTCGGACTCCCGATCCAACACCATCTCGCCGCCGAACTCCACCGCGTCAGCTGACCCGATCCTCACCTGTAGAGCCGTGTCACACCACACTGCCGTACCGCGGCCGTGCCCGCGGTCTGACAGTGGTCTGACAGTCGTCTGACGGTCGTCTGACAGTGGTGTGACAGTGGTGTGACAGTGGCAGCCGGGCTACAGCCGACGCGTGCCGATTTTCTACGATGTCAACATGACCCGCTCTGGAAATTCTGTCGTAATCGTCGATGCCGTCCGCACCCCCATCGGAAAGCGC
The DNA here is from genome assembly GCF_041688325.1 of Ilumatobacter sp. Taxonomy (GTDB): domain Bacteria; phylum Actinomycetota; class Acidimicrobiia; order Acidimicrobiales; family Ilumatobacteraceae; genus Ilumatobacter_A. The sequence goes on along the minus strand of NZ_JBDNIJ010000463.1, from coordinate 2,318 downwards.
AACGGCGGCCTGTCCACAATGCATCCGGGTGAAACCCTCGGGCTCGTCCAGAAAGCCTTAATCGAACGGACCGGCATCGACCCGGCCCTCATTGAGCAGGTCGTCGGCGGCGTCGTGAGCCAGGCCGGCGAGCAGGCGTTCAACCTGACCCGCACCGCGTGGCTCGGTGCTGGCCTGCCACTCACCACTGCCGCAACCACCGTGGACACACAGTGCGGGTCCAGCCAGCAGGCCACCAGCCTTGCTGCATCGCTGATCGGCTCCGGGGTCGTCGACGTCGCGATGGCCTGCGGTGTCGAGGCAATGAGTCGCGTTCCCATCGGCGCAAGCGGCTCCAAGAAGCTCGGCCTTGGCGTCCCGATCCCATCGCCGTACTTCGACCACTACGAGATGACCTCACAGTTCGAAGGCGCCGAGCGCATCGCCGACAAGTGGGGCATTACCCGCGAGGACACCGATGCGTTCGGCCTCGCATCGCAGCAGCGTGCCATCCAGGCGTGGGAAGAGGACCGCTTCGCCGGGCAGTACATCACCGTCGAGGCCCCCGATGTCGATGAAGACGGCAACCCGACGGGCACGACCCACATCGTGGCCCGCGACGAAGGCCTCCGCGAAACATCGATGGAGAAGCTCGCCACGCTCAAGCCGGTCGGCCGCCCAGACGGCGTCCACACCGCCGGCAACGCATCACAGATCTCCGATGGCGCCGCCGCCATCCTGATGATGACAGAAGAGAAAGCAGCCGAACTCGGACTCACACCGAAGGCACGTATAGTCGACACCTGCCTGGTCGGTACCGACCCCGAGCTGATGCTCACCGGGCCGATTGACGCAACCCAACGCCTCCTCGCTCGCGCTGGCCTGACGATCGATGACATCGACGTCTTTGAGATCAACGAGGCCTTCGCTTCCGTCGTGCTCGCGTGGGCCAAAGAGACCGGCGCAGACCTCGCCAAGACCAACCCCAACGGTGGCGCCATCGCTCTCGGTCATCCGCTGGGCGGCACCGGCGCATTCCTGTTGACCAAGGCGATCTACGAGCTCGAGCGGACGGGTGGAAAGTACGGCCTCATCTCGATGTGCTGCGGAGGCGGACTCGGCACCGGCACCCTCATCGAGAGAGTCTGACTCGATCAATAGTTCAGGAGTGAAGAGAAGAATGGCCAGAACGTTCCCCGCGCAGGACACCTCTGCTTCTGATTGGCTGCATCTTCTTCCGAAGGTGGAGTTGCATTGTCATCTCGAAGGGTCGATGTCGCCTTCCACGGTGAAGGCGCTGGCGGCCGAGCACCAGGCCGACTTCTCTGGGGTGTGGGACGGGGCGATTCCTGACGCATTTTCGTTCGAGGATTTTCCCGACTTCGGGCGGCAGTACCTCTTTGGCTTGCGGTTGCTCAGGAGCGACGGGGCGCTGGTCACAGCTATCGACGATCTGGCGGAGACACTCGCGAGTCAGAACGTTCGGCACGCTGAGCTCACGACCACTGCGTACAGCCACTTCCACGGCGGCATGTCCCGGGAGCACTACCGAGAAGAGCTCGATGAAGGGCGACGCCTCGCAGCATCGCGCGGCGTCTCGATCGGTTGGGTCGTTGACATTCCCCGCGACCTTGAGATGCCCGACTCGACCGACACGATCGACTTCCTCGAAGGCTCGATCCTCCCCGACGGCATCGTCGGAATCGGGCTTGGGGGCTACGAAGTTGGCTTCCCAGCGGCACCGTACGCCGAGCATTTCCGGCGCGGCCGAGCACTCGGACTCGCCTCGCTCCCCCACGCCGGCGAGACCGAAGGCGCCGACAGCGTGCGACAGGCCATCGACGACCTCGGCGCTGTCCGTATCGGCCACGGCATCAGGGCCCTCGAAGACCCCGAACTCGTCCAGCTCATCGCCGACGCGGGAATCTTCTGCGAGGTTTGCCCGACCAGCAACTTGCTGCTCGGTGTCGTCAACGACCTCGCAAACCACCCGTTCCAAGCCCTCCGCGAGGCCGGCGTCAAGGTCTGCCTGAACACCGACGACCCGGGCTGGTTTGACACCGATCTCCACACCGAGTTGGAGATCGGCACCAACGTTTTCGGCCTCTCACCCGCCGACCACGTAGAACTCCAACTCGATGCACTCACCGCATCGTTCGCCTCCGACGACGTCAAAGCCGCAGTCCGCGCCGAGCTGAAGGCGCTCTGACTCCCCCCCCCCCATTCACCGTTTGCGTCGAAAAATCCGTTGGCATTCGCCTAAGAACTTCGACGCAAACGTTGAATGTGGTGGACGCGGATAGACAGAGCTGATGGGGATGGGGATGGGGATGGGGATG
>NZ_JBDNIJ010000462.1:0-6078 GCF_041688325.1 Ilumatobacter sp. | reverse complement strand
CGTTGCATGGGGAGGCCGCTACGACGGAATGCCTCGACAACGGTGCACTCGACGAGACCGATGAAAGGGATCGACGGCATGCCCGGATCGGCCTCTATCGCCGTGATCACCGGACCCTGAGACACGCTGGCGCTACCTGGGCGTTGCCGTTCGTAGCCCTTGGCCGAAGTCGCCAGCGTCGACGGGCTCATGCCGACGAGCCGGGCAGCTTGGGTGACGGTGTACAGCGGCGTTTCGAATCGTTGATCCTTCACTCTGCACCTCCGATCGTTGAGCTTGCCTTCAATATACGCGGCGCTTGTCACACAGTGGCTGACGGTTCGCCCGACCTACAGCTCCAGCTCGATGTCGTCGGGCGATGTGGCGGCCCGGGCGTTGCGCTCAACGACGGTCAGCTCGGTGTCAGCCACGGTCAGCTTGTAATCCCTGCGTGGGTCGAAATCGTCGAACAGGTCGACTCGGTCGAGCACTTCGCCGACGAGCTTCTTGACGTACAGGCGTGGCGCCACGCCGACCTTGGACCCGAGTTCGCCCGTGACGGCTTGTGCAAGCGCCAGCAGGTAGCTGTCGTCGCACAGCGACATGACTCGATCTGGATGGTCCGCGCCAGCAGCGAACAGGTCGCGCACACGGGCACCGACGTTGACCAGCGCATCGAGGTCGAAGCCCTGCAGCCGCACCTGTACTGCACGAGGGTTGTCGAACTTCGGGTCGCCACCAAAGTCGGTGTGCATGCGCTGCGCGAGCGGGATGAGTCGCTGCACACCCTGTGCTCCGTCGTAGAAAGCCGGTGTGCCGGTGATGACGAGGTAGAGGCCAGGGAACCGGCCTTCGTACAGATCGTCGATGAACTTGCGGAGCGCTTCGAGCCCCTTGTCGCGCGTGTCGGAACGCATCCGCTGCATCGTCTCGACCTCATCGAGCACGAGTACGAGCCCACCGAATCCGGCATCGCGCAGGATGGTTAACAGCCCGGCGAGGAATGAGAGGGCGGCGTCGTGGTCGAGGTCGCCCTTGATGCCGGCGGACTTCTTCACCGATGCAGCAACATGCGGCTGTCCACCGAGCCATGCAATCAAGCCGTCGGCAACTGGCCGGTCACCGGCGTTGGTTGCCGCGAGGTAGGCGCGTAGCACGGCCGAGAACGCCGGCGCGGTTCGAGTCACTTCGGCGAGCCGCTGTTCCATCAACTCGGTCGTTCGGGCGGTCAATGCGTCGCCGTCGTTGGGATCAACGTCGCCGCCAGCGAGCACCTCGTCTTCGAGCGCGAAGAACCATGAGTCGATGACGGTGCGGAGCCCGCCGGTGCGGACGGTGGAGGTGGAGAGCTGCTCGACGAGCCGTCGGTAGATCGTCTGGTACCGATGCATTGGCGTGTCGGTCTCGGAGATCTGCACCTCTGAGGTGGCGAGCCCGCGCGCCTTGGCGCGTTCGGCGAGCCAGCGCGTGATGAACGTTTTGCCCGCGCCGTACTCGCCACGGATGGCTTTGAACACGCCAGCACCCGAGGCAACGCGATCGAGTTCTTCGTCGAAGGTGTCGATGAACCGGTCCAGCCCGACAGCGAGAGCGTCGAGCCCTTGGGCGGGAACGGTGCCGCGACGCAAGGCATCGAGGATCTCGGTACGTCGTTGCGGTGAGATCTCGATCATCGGTTTGGCCCTCCTGGCGGACGACATTGCACTTGGCCGAAAAAAGAGACAGACCCTCTGCCGAAGCGGAGGGCCGTCTGGACCGGCAGACCGGGAGTGAACACGGTATGTCCGGCGGTGATTGAGACATGGTCTACCACATCACAAGCGTAAGGAGGTCGGGTGCGCGGGAGCATCGGCCGTTGGACGCACCTGACGGGTGGACGTAGCCGAGCTGCAACGCCGATCACAGGTTGAGCTGCCGTTCGAGGAGTGGGCGGTCGAACTTGACGTGGCCGTTGGCAGCATCGATCACGAGGTAGCCGTCGATGTTCAGCAGTATCTGGATCTGCGTGAGCATGCGCCCGATACGGACCTTGGGCACCCCAGCACGTTCGGCCACGCGGGCCTCAGCAAGAGAGGTTCCGCCGGTGCCATCGAGAATAGCCAGGATCTTCTCGACGACGACGGGGTCGAGGCGCGACGAACTGATCTTTGACTGGACGTACTCGGACGCCATGATCGCGCTGATGGCAACCGACGCGGTCGACACTCCGACCTCGACCTCGACCTCGGGTTCTGGGTCGAACAGCGATGGGGCGGCCGGTTTGGCGCTCTTGGCCTGCGCAGGAACCGGCGGAGCTTCCTTGACCGGGGCTTCGGCCACATCGGCTGCGTTCCACCACGCGGGCGGATCAATCGAGGTGGGCTCCCAGCCGTCGATATCCTCGCTGCTCAACACCGCAAGCGGCACCGTGGCTTCGGCGAGTGTGAGGCCGCCGTGGTAGCCGTTCTTGCTCGGCCCGTACCGCAGCTGCTCGACCCACGGCAGCACCACGGCGTGATCGTTGTCGACGACCCGCGGCCCACTCACCAGGATCTCCCCGGCGCCTGCTGGGCCGGTGCCGGTGTTTCGCCAGCGTTCGCCACCGTCACCGCCACCTTGGCGGAGCTCGCTTTTGCGTTCGAGGATGTGGCCGTGGTCGCTTGTCAGGACGACGGCACGCCCGGCGCTGCGGGCAGCTTCGAGGATTTCGCGGAGCGGTGCGAGTTCGTCGAGACCCCAGCCTGAAGGTGGTTGGGTGACGTCCTTGAGTCGCTCGTCGATGTTGTTGAGCACGATGCCCACGACCTTGATACGCGGATCGCTGATGGTCGCCAGCGCTTCGTGCGCAATGGTGTCGAGCCCGCCGACGCGCAGGTCGGTCTTGTGGAACAGCACGGGCGGACGCTGCGCGTCGCTCGCTGCCAGCAGCGCAGGGTGAGCGGGAAACGCTCGACCCTCACTGCCCTTGTCGCCGCTGCGGAGGCGCCCGCACAGCAGGCTGGTCCGGCTCAATTCGGTCACGGTCGGGAGCGCAGCAACGACCGGCTTCCGCACAACGGCGGCTCCGTCCGCGTACGGGGTCCACCCCTGTCGGCCGAGGACGTCGAGCACCTCGGTGAAGTTGGGCCAGCTCATGCCGTCGAGTACGACGACCAGCGTGGGGGTGATCAATGCGAGTGGCGCAACGACGGTTGCGATCACGTCTTCGATGCCGATGAGCCGGTCGCCGAGAGGTTGTGCAGCACCCTTGAGAACGCCCGACTGCGCCGCAGCTCGTTCGTGGACAGCTGCGTCGGCATCTACGGTCAGTGCTGCGTACAGGTCTGCTGCGCCTGGCTCGGTATCGCTTTGTGACACGGCGGTGCGGGCACGATCGAGCCAGGCTCCGTCGGCGGTGTAGCCGATGAAAGCGTCAGCGGTGGTGGTTGCCACTGGTAGTTCGAAGCCGCGTCGAATGATCCGCTGCGCCATGCGAAGTCGGTGCACCCGGCGCTGCTCTTCGCGGAATCCGATGTGGGCTTCGACGACCGTGATGGCGTTCTCGGCTTCGTGAGCGAGTGCGTCGCTGGCTGGTTGGGCCTTCCAGGCGGTGAGCGCCTGAGCTGCATTCGCGATGCGAGCGACGAATCCGATGGGCAAGACCGAGGACCGGGCAGCACTGGCGGCTAGCCCCCACTGCGGAACCAGCCGGTCGCCGGCGGTCAGCCACGCGGCAGTGCGGCCAATGTCGGTCCGCGGGTCCTCGAGGTAGCGAACGACGGCGGTGCTCGCATCGCGATAGGCCTCGTCGCTGAGCCCGGGTTCGCCCAGCTCGAGTTCGAGCCGCAGCCGGGCGTCCAGCGCTGGAGTATCGGTGCTGAAGATCACGTCGGCAGCGAGGCACAAGGGCATCAGCTCTGCGCTCTTGCCTGCTCGAAGTGCTGTGAAGACGACGGTGACGCCGGGCCCTGATCGGGCGGCCAGGTGACGTTCGAGTTGATCGATCACGTCACTCGATGATTCCCGAACGGCACGCGCAGCAGATGGCTGGGTACCCCAGAGCAAAATGTCGATGAGTGTCGTTTCGGTGAGCCCGAGGAGCCGCTCGACGAGCGCATCGAGCGCGGTATCGAGGTCGAGCATCTTGTTGGTGATGGCGGGGTAGCCAACGACTGGCCGGGCTTCGATCAGCGCGTCGGCGAGGTACTTGTGTGCGGCGAGGGCCTGCGACACATGATCGGCGCCGAACAGCTGCGACACGGTCTCCCACCTGTTGACCGTGTGCAGCTTGCGCTTCACAGCTCGCGCGAGTAGGTCGTCGCCGAGCGTTGCCGAGTCGCAGCCGGTGAGCACGATGAGTGGCACGTCACGCGGCCGAGCTGCATGCGCTCGAATTTCCAGTGGTGACGAGCTGGCCACGATGCTCACTGTCCGGCCTCCGGCCGAAACCTCAGCAGGCGCCGACTCTGGGTCGGCGCGCACGAGTAGCAGCGGTGCCGGGTCGACGGCTGGGTCGATCAGCCGGTCGAGCAGCGGTTCGAGCTGTGCTCGAGTGACGACGGGAAGCGTCACGCGTCGTCCTCGACAGTCCAGGTCACCGTGATTGACTTGTGCGACCGAACCTCATCACGCAGTTCGCCAACGACGACGTCGAACTCTGCTTCGGACTTCACGGTTCGCGAGGTGGCACCGACGGGTGGCACGGGAGGCATGGGCTTGTCGCCCACTGGGGGAGCGAGTGACCTCACGTAGTTCGTCGCTTGCGTTTCGATGGCCTGTTCGGCAGCTTCGAACCCGGTGACGATTTCATCTGACGTCAACGCCTCGGTGGCGGGCGCTTCCACGACGGGCCGAGCCGTGCTCCACAAATCGAGGTTGGCCCGCCCGAGTGCGGCGGCGACGGTGCGGGCGGTGGTGAGGCTCTTCGCGACAGCCTCATTGCTCGTTAGCGCGCGCAAGGAGGCGAGCTGTTCGACCACTTCGGCGTCGCTCGCCGACTTGAGGCCGAGTACCAGATCGCGTGCAGCCCTGGCCGTGTCGAGGCGGTTGCCAGCGTCAAGGCTCCAGCTGGAGTACGCGGCGCCGCAACGGGCCACCAGGTCTTCTGCCGGAATGACCAGCTCGTTCGCCTTGGCCTTCGCTTGGCGGGCGAGGGAGCCGACTTCGGGGCCGTTCACTCGCTTGCTGACCGTGATGCCGAAGATGATCGCAGCGCGCTCGGCGGCGGCAGCCCAACGTTCCTTGGTCGGCAGATCTTCTTTCACAATGAGCGTGTCGCCCGAGAGTTGGCGCGAGAATTCGGGTTCGACAGTGGCACCGTGGTCAGTCATGCGATGATCGGACTGGGCTGCGACGGTGGCGATCACGAGGTCGGCGACCTTCGGGTCGAGCCCTCGCGGCCCGCCGCTCACGGTGTCGATCCGGGCCCGCATGTCGCCCACGGTTGACGTGCCGCCATCGGCGGTCGCCGCGCTGAGATGACGGTCGAGTTCGTTGTACCAATAGTCGCCGAGCTTGAAGTGCGACTCGTGCATCATGCCGAGCTGCAGTGCATTCGCGATATTACGCAACGCCGCACGGTTGCTGCTCTCGACCACAACACGTCCGTCGTCGTCGGCGAGTGACCGCTTGGTTTCAGTCCATGTTGTGCGGAGTTGAGCAGCGGTCACCTTCGAGTCGAAGTGTGGGTGGCCCGGGTACAGCGCTGTGAAGACCTGGTCGCAGAGTTGGCCGAGCGCGCCGTTCATTGTCGGCTCGGTGGTGGGCCGCACCGAGACGGCGGGGGCGAGGCTCCGGTAGTGCTGGGTGAGCGAGTGGGCGGTGTCGACGAAGGAACTGGGCGTATTGACCACGCCATATGCAGAGAGGATTGCTTCGCTCAGCTGAGCGGCGAGCTGGTTGCGCAGGTTTTCGATGATCGGCTTGGCTTCGGCGCGTTGGCTGGCCGACAGGTGGCCGGTGTGCTGCTCGAACCGGTCGAGCTTGAGTACTTCGTCGACGGCGACGAAGTTCCGTAGTGCGGTCAGGCCTTCGTTGTTGAAGAACGACGGAAGCCAGCACACGGTGTTCGACGGGTCGTGGGCGTCGGTCCAGGCGTCGAGCCGTTCGAGGTCGTCGTCGGGTGATTTGCCGCTCTGGTCG
>NZ_JBDNIJ010000461.1:0-2717 GCF_041688325.1 Ilumatobacter sp. | reverse complement strand
CGGCTTCTTCGCTCCGAGCTTGAGATTGTCGACCTGAGTCACCGAGTACGAGCCCCGAATAATGTCGAGCCACTTCTGGACATCACTCTTGTGCTCGAACACCGCGGCATCACCTGAAGCCGTTGCGGAGAAGAACTCACCGAGGTCGAACTCGTCGAACTCACCTTGACTTGCAATCGCGAGGAGTTCGTCGGGCATCTGGTACGTGAGCAGCCGCATCTCGGGAAGTGCCGCGTACGGGTTCGCTACGTCCGGGTACCGGTGCGACCAGTTCTGCTTGGCACGCTGTTCGTCGGTGTACGTCCAGTTGAAAATCTGCTCCTCGATGAACTCACCGGTCGCGAGCGCCTTGAACGGTGTTCCGGAGAGGTAGAGGTATGCCTTCGTGGTGATCGGGAGGAACTCGATTTCGTCCTCGCCCAACTCGTCGAGTTCTTCGTTGAATTCGCCGAGGCCTGGATTGAACTCAGCCTTGAGTTCCTTCTTCGCCTCCGTGTCGTCTTCACCTTCGAAGAGCTCCTTCGCGTTCTCGCGCCAAGCCCCGAAGTGGTACTCGTCGAACACGACGAGGTCCCAGTTGATCGCATGAAGCCACTCGTTCTTGGGCTTGATATTCCCGGACTTGTCTTTTCCGAGCAGGTCCTGAAAGGAGCCGAAGTAGACGAGGGGACGCTTCTTGTCGGCCGTCGTCGGATCGTGAGACGTTGACCGGGAGAGGTACTGCCAGCCGTCGAAGTCGGCATGCGATTCGAGGTCGTTTCGCCACGCGTCCTCGACGGCAGGCTTAAAGGTGACCACGAGCACCTTCGTTGCGCCGAGCTTCTTGGCCAGTTGGTATGCGGCGAAGGTCTTGCCGAACCTCATCTTGGCGTTCCAGAGGAACCGAGGGACGGCGTGCATGTCTTCCTTCCAAATCGAATGGAAGTAGGCGTGGCTCTTCTTGACGGCTTCCGTCTGCTCGGGGCGCATCTTGAAGGTTTCGTGGTGCGTGCCGGAGAGTGGCACTCCGGTCCGAAGTTCGGCGATGGCGGTCTTCACGTCAGCGACGGCGCAGTCCATCCACTCCAGGTCCACCTTGCCAAAGCCCTTGTCACGAAGTCGCGCACGAACGTCGTGGTCGGAGAACGCCGATCCATCGTTCCGTTCGGCCGGCTCGTCGAGGTGGATCTCGTACTGCTTGATCAGAGCGGTCTTAAGTTGCTGCTCGACGCGCGCCGGAGCGCTCTGGGTGGTCTGCCCGATCTTGAGCATCCCGTCGTGAGCTCCATCGTCGATGGAGTAGGCGTAGATGCGAAGGCGAGCCTCGGGCTTCTCGGGGAGAAGGTCTTCAATCTGCCTACTCACTCACCAAGCTCCATCGGACGGACGAACTTCTCGATGAACGCAATCTCGTCATCCGTGATTCCGTACTTCTTGTAGAGGTCCTCGTCGGTCCATGTCTGTGTCCATTCCTGCGTCGGCACGAACGTGTAGACCTTGCGAGTCGTGTCCTGAGACGGCTTGTGCAGCAAGACCAGTAGGCGCGTCAACCGACACGAGAGATACGAAAGGGCGCTCTCGGCCTCCTCCTCCGAGTCAAACGGGCCGATGCAGAGATATGTCTCCGAAGAGATGCTTCCCGGCTCACCGACAAATGGGGTACTGAGAATTTTGTGCGGATACGTGTCCTTGTTGCCCGTACCTGGGGCGGCGCGGCCTACGTAGATCTTCCACTTGTCGATGAGCTCGCTGCCGTTCGAAATCGACTTCCTCGGGGTGTAGCCTTTTCCGCCATTCTGGTGAACCAGGACGTCGCCAGCTGATTTGGTGGTCTTACCCTTGAATGTGGTTGCCAGCCCGAACGGTTTTCGGGAACTCACGAGTCGCGCGAACCGTCTCCCCTCTGGGAGTGCAACCGATTGGCTCTGCCCGGATTCGACGGCGGCGACCTTCTTGAGGATCGACAGTCCCTCATTGAACCGGATGAAGACGTCGGCGCCCTCTTCGAGGAGTTGACGACTGGCCGTTGATGGTGGGTCGTCCTTGAAGTGTGTGGTGACGGTACATGGGCCTGGGTTGTCTCGGTCCCAAAGGAAGTAGCAGACGCCACCCTTGAGACCGACGCCGGGGAATACGTCCGAAGCGCTCAGAAAGTCGTCGATAGATCGGATGCGGTCATCCGACAGCATCGACTCCCGGAAACCCGGGCGCACCTTCCCACCGGAAAACCAGCGGGCCGGAATGACCATCGTCAGCAACCGTGGTTCGAGCTTCTTTGCTTGATCAACGAAGCTGTCGTAGATCGAGGTAGCGCTCGTTCCGAAGCCGCCGTCACCAAGTTGGTAAGGAGGGTTCCCAATGATGACGTCGAACTGCATGTCGGCTCCGAACAGCTCGCTGATTCGAGCTTCGATGTTGTCTGTGTGAATGAAGGCGTAGGCGTGCGTTTCGAGTTCGTCGGCCCGGTCGAGAGTCTTTTGGCTCGCTCCGCAGTAACTGCACTTGCCGTTCGTCCCCTTCGTGATGGGGTTACCGGCGCTGTCGGCGGTCTCGACGAAATCGGTCGCTCCGGCCCAGGAGTGCTCCGTTCGCTCGAACCAGATGTTCCCGTCCTCGTCATTGAACGACGTCGCGATTGAATGCTCGCCGTTGGCCCACTTCGAGCAGTAGACGCTGCGCCGGGCGATCAGGCTGGTGAGGTGCGTAATCGCAATTCCGAAGACTTGTTCGGTCAGGAT
>NZ_JBDNIJ010000107.1:0-20398 GCF_041688325.1 Ilumatobacter sp. | reverse complement strand
CTGCTGCTGCTTCGACGATTGCAGCTTCTGCGGCTGCCTCGACTGCTGCCTCGGCGGCACGCTTGGCAGCCATCACTTCAGCAACGTCACGCATGCCCTTGGGACGGTCCTTTGGACCGCCTGGCTTGCCGCGGCCTGCGCCGCCGTCACGGCCTCGCCCGCCCCGATCGTTGCGTCCGCCTTCGCGACCACCGTCGCGTCCGCGGCCTGCGCCGCCGTCACGGCTGCCTTCGCGCGCACCGTCTCGTTCGCCACCACCGTCACGGCTGCCGCGTTCGCCGAGACCCGGCTCGCGCTTGTCGTCGCGGACTTTCTTCTGTTCTTTGCGGCTTGTCGGGCGAAGCGGCTTGGGCCGCTTGGTGCTCGTGGGTATTTCGATGCCGAGCAATGCGGCGATCTGCGGCAACAGCGGGCCGAGGCGCAGTATCGTCTTCTTCAGTTCGTCGTCGATGGTGGTCGGCGCAACCGTCGGTGTGACGAGGGCGCGGACAGGGGAGAAGGCAGCAGCTTCGAGGACTGCCGACCAGCGATCGCCTGAATCCTCAGGAAGCAGCGAATTGGTTGCTGCTTCGCCGAGACGCTTGGCGAGCTGTGGCGGGAACATTACGCCGGCCTTCGGAGGCTGCGACGAGAGTCGAAGCGCCCGAATCACTCTGCCGACAGTGAGTGCGGCGTCGACGTCTTCGAGCCAGTTGGCCATCTCTTCGGACTGCTTGGTGACCAAGGATGCTTTGAGCTCGTCAGCAATGACACGGGTCGACTCGTCACGAGCAACCATTGGATCTGCGCTTGCAGCCACGACGCTGCGCAGATCACGCAAATCGAGGTGCTGCATCTGGCGCTGAGCGGCCTCAGCGCGGTCGAGCCAATCAGCGACACGCAGCTTGGGCAGCATGTCTTCTGCCATCTTGGTGACGCTGGACTCGGGCATTTCCGGTTTCCCGTCCGCCTTGAGCTTGGTGTTTTCTTCCTTGACCCGGGTGCGCACAGCTCCCATGCCCTGGAGTGCGAGTTCGGCGATTGGACGCTGCTCTTCGGGCACCGACGCCAGGACTGCTTGGGTACGGGCCTTGCCTGGGCGGAGGCGCTTTGGCTTGGGCCGCTGAGGAACCTCGGGGGGTGCCTCGAAATGCGGCTTCTTCGGGCGGTCGGACTGCTCACGCTTGTCGCCGTCACGGCCACCTTCGCGGCCACTGCCGCGCTTGTCTCCATCACGGCCACCTTCGCGGCCACTGCCGCGCTTGTCTCCATCACGGGCGGGGCGACCACCACGGTCGTCGCCGTCGCGTCCGCGGCCTCGGCCGCGTCCTTCACGGTCGTCGCCGCCACTGCGCTCGCCTCGGCCGCGCTTGGCTTTTGTTTCGATGACGGCCTCAAAGGGCTTGTCGTCGGGTAGCAACTCGATGAGGCCACGACCTTCGTTCTTGTCGCGTGCCTTAACAACCGAGAGGATTTCCATCCCATCGAGCATCTGCTCGGCCTCGACTTTCACGACGTCGCCGACAGAGGCACCATCGTGGAGGATCGAGCCGTCCACGGTGCCTTTCGGCTTGAGGGCTCCGGCTGCACGCCATGTCCAAGAACCGTCCGAGCTCGCGCTTGTCAGTTCGATGTCAATCCTGCGGGGCATAGACGCGCCAAGATATCGGAACCTGATCCGCTTCGGTGCACAGGTGCCGATTGGCCTACGGTGCCGCGCATGCCGATCTACGCACTTGGTGATCTCGTACCGACAATTAGCAGCGATGCGTTCATCCATCCTGACGCCGTGATCATCGGTGACGTCAGGATTGGTCCGTACTCGTCTGTGTGGCCGTGCGCTGTGTTGCGCGGCGACGGTGGCCATATCGAAATTGGTTCTGGGACCAGCGTTCAAGACACATCGGTGATCCATACGACGCCGTTCTGGCCAACGATTGTCGGGAACGACTGCGTTCTCGGCCATGGCATCCACCTCGAGGGGTGCACCGTCGAGAACGACGTCTTGATCGGTAATCACGCCCAGGTTTTGCATCGTTCAATCATCCGTTCCGGATCGATCGTGGCGGCAAACTCTGTCGTGCTGCAGGATGTTGAAGTGCCGTCGGGAGGCATGGCGGTCGGGTCTCCGGCGCAGATCAGGCTTGATCGTGCACGAATCGAAGACATCAAACTCGCGTCGTCTTCTTACAAGGAACGTATCGAGGTGTACAAGACTGGTCTGCGCCGTCTCGATTGACCGCGGCGTCCGGTCGGGCCCATTCGCCAGCGAGAATGCGGCTGTGACGAACAAAACGTTCCATGTGACCGTTCCCGAAATCGACGAGGAGCTCGCAGCAGATCGGCTCTGGCAACTCGGCGTTGAGGCCGTCGGCGTCGGGCAGGTCGTCGATGGACAGGTCGAATTGTGGACGTCGGTTGGAGCAACTGAGGAATCGATTCGCCGAGCGGTGGAGCGGCTCGAACCGGGCTGGGCGTGGCGCACCGCCGATGTCGTCACTCCGGTCGAGACGTGGAGGGAGCACGTTGGGCCAACTTGGTACGCCAAGACGGGCGTCGTTGTACCGCAGTGGCAGGCGCATGAACTCGACGCCGGCCCTGACGTCCTCGTCACGTTGATCGAGCCGGGCAGTTCGTTCGGGTTAGGCGACCACCCGACCACACGCCTGTCCTTGAGCACGTTGACCGATTATCTGGCAGATCACGATGCATCCAGCGTCCTTGACGTCGGTTGTGGATCGGGCGTGCTCGGGATCGTTGCGGCTCAGCGTGGCGTCACAACCGTCCGCGCTACCGACATCTCAGCCGGCGCCCTCGAGGCGACAATTGCAAATGCTCAGCTCAACGGCGTGAACGATCAGATCGAGGTCGACATGGCCGAGCTTGCGACGATCTCAGGGCCCTACGACGTCGTTGTTGCCAACATCCTCGCTCCGGTACTCGTTTCACTGGCGGCCGATTTGCGTCGCCTGACCGCAGTTGACGGGGTGCTCATCATCAGCGGCATTCTCGGTGACGACCATCAGCACGTCATCGACGCGCTGATTCCGATGCAGGTCGAACGCACCACGATTGATGCAGGTTGGGCGAGCATTCGACTGACCCACGCGCACTGAAACTTGCTGCGTACTGTCCTGACTGGTCAGCCGATGAATTGCGCAGTCTGCGCTGCGTAGGGGAGTGATGGCACAGCCCCAGCGATGGTGACAGCCAGTGCTCCAGCAGCGACCGCCCAGTCGATGGCGTCGGAGAGTTCGTCTCCCAGAGCCAGCCGAGCCGCGAGGTTGCCGCAGAAGGCATCACCCGCACCGGTCGTATCGACCACGTCGACAGCGAGGGCCGTGCGATGCTCAATCGCACCGTCGCGGCTGATGGTGACGCCGTCGGCGCCACGGGTCACGATGACGGTTCCGACTCCAGCCGCGTGCAGGGCCTCGATCCCACCGAGCAGTTCGACCTCGTGTTCGTTCGGAATCACGAGGTCGCACAGCGCCAGCAACGAATCGTCGAGCGCCTGCGCTGGTGCTGGATTCAACAGCGTCAGCGTGCCGGCCAATTGGGCCAACGCAAGTGTTGCCTGGACCTCAACGAGGGGAACTTCAAGCTGGGTCAGGAGCACGCGGCAGGGCGCCAAGGTTCGCGGTGCAACGACATCGGCGTTGGCTCCAGCCACGACAACGATGGAGTTCTCTCCGGCGGCATTCACGACGATTGCTGCGCGGCCGGTGGGCTTTCCGTGCGACGTCAGCAGATGAGCATCGTCGACGTTTTCGACGAGGATGAGCGATCGCAGCCGATCGCCAGCCGCGTCGTCGCCGACGGCGCTGTGAAATGACGTGGACGCGCCAGCACGGGCGGCAGCGACGACTTGGTTGAGGCCCTTGCCGCCAGGAAACTCGGCATACGAGTCGCCAAGGAGCGTTTCGCCCGGTTGAGGATGGCGTTCGACGGTGACGACGAGGTCGAGGTTGGCGGAGCCGAAGACGGTGACATCAAACACGGATGCCAGCGTACGGGACGGGATTCAGTACACCGAATGGGTGCTTCCAGCCCGCGCCGAAGCTGGCGTCTCGAACCAGTAGTGGCGTCAGGATGCGGATCGGGCGCGCACACCGATGGGCGCGATGAGCCGGAAACCGGCAGCGTGGCGCTCGTCTTCGGATTCTCCACCCCAGAAGCCGTATTCGTGCTGTTCGCGGGCGAAGACCATGCAGTCGGCACGCACGGTGCAACTCGCGCAGACGTCTTTTGCTGCTGTTTCGCGTCGCTCTCTCGCCTGTGGCCGTTCGGCCGCGGACGGGAAGAACAGATGCGTGAGGCCCTTACAGGCCCCGTCGCGCATCCAGTGATTCACAGCCTCGATTTGCACATTGAGATCGATGACGGCCATAGCAGTGCCCCCTGAGTCGTTGCGGATTTTCCCTGTGCGGCACCATGTTCTGTGCCGACAAAGCGAGACAATAAACCTAATCGACTCGTGAGTCAATTGTACTCAGCAAGTATTTGCGGCGACGAGCGCTTGAACGCCTGCGGCGAACACGTCAACGTCGTTCTCGGTCGTGTCCCAGGCCGTCATCCAGCGCACCTGGTGGACCGTCGGATCCCAATCCCAGAAGAAGCACCAGTCACGGAGCGGCTCGATTACCTCGGGGGCGAGACGGGGGAACAGGCTATTGACCTGGGGTGACGCGCCAACTTCGATGCCGTCGATTGCGGACACGATGTCGTAGAGGCGAGTTGCCATGGCGTTTGCGTGGCGAGCCAGGTCAATCCAGAGATCATCTTGGAGCGCCGCGTTGAACTGGGCGGCGAGGTAGCGCATCTTGGAGGGCAGTTGGGTGACCTGCTTGCGGGTGTACTCGGAGCCGGCGGCCACGTCGTTGTTGAGAAACACGACGGCTTCGGCGCCGAGCATGCCGTTTTTGGTGCCACCGAAGCTGACGACGTCGACGCCGGCATCGACAGTGAACGCCCGGAGTGTTTCCCGGGTTCCGCCGAGCGCAGCAGTCGCATTGGCGATCCGGGCGCCGTCGAGATGGACCAACATGCCCATTTCATGGGCTGCAGTGCACAAGTCAGTGATTTCGCCCGCCGTATAGATGGTGCCGAGTTCGGTGGCTTGCGTGATGGAAACGACGCCGGGCTGGACGTGGTGCTGAACGCCCTGCAGGTGTGTCACCGACTGCAGCGACTCAGGGGTGAGCTTGGCGTCGGGGGAGCGGATCTCGAGGAGCTTGGTTCCGAGAGCGCGCTCTGGTGCACCTGTCTCGTCGACTGCAATGTGCGCCCAGTCCGTGCAGACGATCGCGTGATGCGGACCCGGCAGCGAGCCAAGCATGTTGGCGAGCGCGACGATGTTGGCTCCCGTGCCGTTGAACGCCAGACGAGTCGTGACGTCGGTGCCGAAGAGTTCGCTAAAGGCCGTCTCGCACCGTTGCGTGTGCTCATCCTGGCCGTAGGCAAGCGCATGGCCCTCGTTGGCGTCGACGATGGCCTGCATGATGGTCGGATGTGCTCCGGCGGCGTTGTCGCTGGCGAATGAGCGGCCTGGAGCGACCGGAAGATCGAGGGGGGTCATTCCCGGAGTCTCGCAGACAAGGTTCGCGGTCCAACGGCCGTGATTGCGTACTGTTTACGTCATGACAGAATTGTCCATCGCATCGGTCCCGGACGAGAGCGGGGTCAAGACAAGAGTCAAGAGCGGGGCCCGGCACTGTGGATGGTGCCGCCGAGTCCTCCCGGTGCAAACTGGACGGGGCAGACCCCGACGGTTCTGCAGCCAACGATGTCGACAATGGGACTGGGTGTCGCGTCAGCGAGCCAATGAACTCGACTTGAGTGAAAATGAACTCGTCATCGCCCGAGACGAACTCGACCGACTGCACGACGATCTGTACGCGCTGGCATGTGCAGTCGAAGACACCGACCGAGACATGTCCGCTGGCGGTACCCGGACAGTTCGCGAGCTCACTGAAATGCTCGACTGGCTGATGGAGGCGGCGAGACCCCTGCGTGATCGCGAAATGTCCGCACCCAGTACACAGCCATGATTATGTCATGACATAAAGAGCCTTTCACGAAGTTGTCGTTGCGGGAGATCTGGCTTGGGGAACAGCGTTGCTTCAGCGCTCCAGGCAGGACTTCGTCCTGCGTCGCTGTCAGGTGCTCGCTTGAGGCCGTCGTGGTGGTGGGGACCCACTGGTGGATGGTTGCGCTCACGACTCGGGTCTTCGATGGAGCTCCGGTCGCGCGACTCGGGTGGGATTCGGCGTCTGGTGAGATGGCGAGCTGGGTACGAGATTTCGTGGTTTCCCGACACGACGGTTTGCGGACTGCAACGCCGATAATTGTCGTTATGTCAATATACCTTCTGGCGAGAGGAAGAGCATAGAGATTGTGCCAGGCTGCGATCCGCCTCTCCGTCTGGTCCTGTGAGCTGGTGTTTTGTTGTCGCCCAGCGTGTTGGCTGCAGCATTCGTGTTCCGCTCGAGTCGAAATCAGACCCTCGATCTTTGGCTGAAGGTTGATGTCCCCTGCTGTTGCGCCGATAGCTCTTCTATGCAGGGAATAGATCGTTGATGACGAAACAGGCGTCCCCCCAGAATCGAATTCGTCGCTTGCTCCTTCATGGTGTTTGCGGTGCGCTTGTCGCGAGCGGTGGCTTGTCGGCGATGCCCATCGTGGCGTCCGCGGCGCCGCAACCTGTGAATGCCCCCCTCGTTGCCCAAAGTCTTGTCGGTCTCCGTCAGGGTTCGGCCGGCGCAGAAGTCGCGACGGTGCAGCGAGCGTTGATCTCGGCCGGCGTTGCCGTTCCCGGTGGCGCTGATGGCCGTTTCGGGCCAGCGACCCGCGCCGCAGTCATCAACTTCCAGTCAACCAAGGGTCTCGCACAATCCGGCGAAATCGATACGGCCACGGCTCTTGCCCTCGGAATCTCGACCCCCACTCCCACTCCTACTACTCCGGCACCCACCGCAGTGGCGGCGTATGGCGGATTGCAGGTCGGCGCGACTGGTGCCTCCGTCACAGATCTCCAAGAACGACTCGTTGCCGCAGGTGTTTACCTTGCGGGCGGCGTAGACGGTCAGTTCGGCAAGGGCACTGCTGCGGCTGTTGCTCAGTACCAGCGCTGGAACGGCCTGACCCGATCCGGCGCTGTCGATGCGGTCACTGCTTCCAAGCTCGGAATCACCTCGGTCGCGCCCCTTGCTCCCGCAACTCCGCCGGCTCCCGCCGCTCCAGATGAAGTAACAGTGGAATCCACCGCTCACCCGTACATCGGCCTCGCGGTTGGCGCAAGCGGCCCACTGGTCAAGGAAGTTCAGCAGGCACTGATTAATGCAGGTATGACCGTGCGCGGCGGTGCCGACGGGGTGTTTGGTAACGCGACCAAGGCTGCAGTTTCCAAATTTCAGGAGGCAAACGGCCTCGGCGTCAGCGGCGCGATCTACGAGACAACCGCAATCAAGCTTGGTCTCGGGGCCACGA
This sequence comes from Ilumatobacter sp., assembly GCF_041688325.1. Classification (GTDB taxonomy): domain Bacteria; phylum Actinomycetota; class Acidimicrobiia; order Acidimicrobiales; family Ilumatobacteraceae; genus Ilumatobacter_A. The sequence goes on along the minus strand of NZ_JBDNIJ010000107.1, from coordinate 12,931 downwards.
CTCCCCCGGTTGCTCCCCCAGTTGCTCCTGCGGCCCCGAATCCCTACGTTGGACTTACTCTGGGCGCCCAGGGACCATTGGTCAAGGACCTCCAAACAGCGTTGATGGGCACCGGCATTGTCGTGCGTGGCGGCGCAGATGGATCGTTCGGCAACGCAACGAAGTCCGCATTAATCGGTTTCCAAAGCGTGAATGCCATTCCGCAGACCGGAGTGGTGACCGCACAGGGCGCTCGGATCTTGAACCTGGGCATGCCGGCAGCACCGACTGCCGAGCCGACACCGGAGCCGAATGCCTTCGCCCCGACCGCTGGCGATTTCCCCAAGAAGGGCGAGTCGAGCGAACGAGTTCGTGTCTTCCAACAACTCCTGGTCGATTCGGGGATGAACCTCGTCGGCGGTGCCGATGGATCGTTTGGCAACGCAACAGCATCCGCCATCACAAAGTTCCAGCAGACAAACGGTCTGACCGTCACTGGCACGGTGACACAGGAAGTGGCCGACAAACTCGGCTTCTCAGAGTCTGGCACCTCTCCCACGTCGACGGCGGTAGCGGTCAAGCTCGACAGGTTCCCGATCCAGGGCAGATGTTACTTCGGCAACACGTGGCATGCCCCTCGTGGCAACGGGCGGCTCCATGAAGGTGTCGACGTCATCGCCGGAGAAGGAAATCTGCTGTACGCCGTCGTCGACGGCACCATCACCAAGCAGTACTGGGATCGGCCCGGTGCCTTGGCTGGCAACGGCCTTCGTGTTGGCCAAGATAACGGCTCTTACTTCACCTACCTGCATATGAGCGGCTTCGCTCCCGGTATTGAGGTCGGCACGAAGGTCAAAGCTGGCGATGTCGTTGGATTCGTTGGCAACACGGGCAGCAGCGCCACCCCGCATCTCCACTTCGAGATTCATCCGGGCGGCGGGGCTGCGGTCAACCCGTACCCCTACCTCAAGGCGATCGACGATTGCGGCAACACCACGCCGCAGCACCAGAGCTCATTCGCTCCGGCGGCGTGATCGGCTACGACTACATTCGCTCGGCGCGTAGCGCTGAGCGGCGGACCTTGCCGGCGTCATCGCGTAGCGGCTGGGTCACGTATTCGAACGATCGGGGCATCTTGTACGTGGCAAGCCGCTCGGCGAGGAACTCGAGCAGATCGCTGTCACCGACATCGTTGGCTTGCACAATCGCATGCACGTCGTTACCACGATCGTCGTTCGGGAGCCCGATGACGGCGCATGATTCGACGAGTGGATGTTCGTTGAGCGCGGCCTCGACCTCGGCGGGGTAGATGTTTGCTCCCCCGCTCAGAATCATGTCAGCGACGCGATCGCCCAGATACAGATAGCCGTCGGTATCGAACCAGCCGATGTCGCCGAGCGACTCCCATCCGCCATCGAGTATTTTTGCTTCAGCACCCACGTACTTGTAGGTCGGTGTATCTCGGTTCGATCGCATCCACACCTCGCCCTGCTCGCCCACTGGCAGATCGTTCCCGTCCTCGTCGCAGATCTTCATTTCTCCGGTGGTCACGCGGCCGACCGAACCTCGATGTTCGAGCCACTCGGTTCCGGTGATGATGGTGACGGCCTGCGCTTCTGTGCCGGCATAGAGCTCATAGATCCGCTCGGCGCCGAGCCAGTCAATCCACTCCTGCTTCAACCATGCCGGACATGGCTCGGCAAGGTGCCAGACGATTCGCAGCGACGACAAATCGAAGCCGAGCCGGACGTCGGGCTCGAGTCGCAGGATTCGCTTCATCATGGTCGGGACCATGTACACGACGTCCCCACGATGCGTCTCGATCGCAGCGAGCGTCGCCTCTGCGTCGAATTTCGGCAACAGCACGACGTGGTTACCGGCGAGGAGCGCCTGGCACGCCCAGACCCCAGGGCCGTTGTGGTAGAGCGGGCCGGGCATCACGAGACAGCCGTCATTTTCGAGGCCGAGCGGCAACGGTGCGTCAGTGTCGTATACGGCAGGATCACCCGACACGATCAGCTTGGGCCGACCGGTTGACCCTCCAGATGTCGGGGCCTTCCAGGCGGGCGACACGGCGTCGGGCAGTGGGTTGTCAGATAACCCGAGGTCTGCAACATGGCCGAGCGGCAGGTGCACAATCTCGTCTGGCAGCAGCGCTACGGCTGAGTCGGGCGCGCCGATGACCACCTTCGATTCGGCCAGCTCGACGAGCGCTGCCAGTTCGCGGGCAGGCAATTTTGCCGACGTCGGCTGGGGTACAGCACCCAGCATCCAACACGCCACATACGCAACGAACCAGTCGGTCGAGTTCGGAAGAGCGACCGTAACGTAGTCGCCTGACTCGACACCGTGGCCCTGGAGTTCTCGGGCCAAGCGGGTTGCGCTCGACTGCAATGCGGAGCGGGTCAGCGTCGTGCCGGAGCAGCTGACCGCGGCGGCATCGGGTTCCTCGGCGGCCAGAGCACGGAGTCGAGCAGGAAAGGAGATCGTCGCCATGGGGAGAGTCTGACCAACTCCCGGGGTTCGAAACGACGCAGAGCACCGGTCGCAGTAACGTCGGAACGATGTGGGAACGGCACGCGAGCGACGATGTCATCGAGTTTCCGATGACCGTCACCAGTATCGAGGTGCCGGCTCCCGGCCGGAAGGACCCCGACGAGCAGACGGCATCTGCAGTCACTGCAGAACCGGTTGACCAGACGTTGATGCCCCGCCAGGGCACGGGCACGCGGCCGAACGGTGAGCGGGCCGTGCGGCTCGGTCATGCCGAGGAGATTCTGATCACGCTCGCGTTGAAACCGTTCGAGGCGATGGATGTCGCTCGGCTCGGCGGGGTCGATGCGTCAGCTCAGCGATTTGTAGTACGGACCCATCGAGAAGCGGCAACATCATCGTGCTGGGGTTCACGTGTCGATGGTGCCACCTTGCTAACCTGCAACTCACAACTGAAACGCCGATCCACTCGATCGGGAGAGCCGGTTTAATCCGGCGCTGAAGGCGCAACCCACCCCGGCAATCGCTCAAGCACCAGGACCGTTCGAGTGAGGCACGCTGGAAAGAAGTCGTCTGCAGATGCGGGAGGCTCGCCCACGGGGATCAAAACTCTCAGGCAACGATGACAGCGGGGGCCAACTCACCACCATGGAGAGAACCGTGCCCACACCGATCGGCGACCTGTTTGAACCCGACGAATTTGTCCGCCGCCACATTGGCCCCTCGGCTTCTGACATGGCGCACATGCTTGCAACGATCGGCGTCGAGTCAGTGGACGCACTGCTCGACTTAACGATGCCCGACTCGATCCGTTCTGACGAGCCGCTCGGCCTGGCACCTGCAGTGCCCGAGGCCGAAGCGATCCGGCGGTTGCGTGCGATTGCCAGCAAGAACCAGGTGGTGACCAGCTTGATCGGCATGGGTTACACCGGCACGATCACTCCCCCGGTGATTGCCCGCAACGTGCTCGAAAACCCCGCTTGGTACACGGCGTACACGCCGTATCAGCCCGAGATCAGCCAGGGTCGCCTTGAAGCGATCCTCAACTTCCAGACTCTCGTCACCGAACTCACCGGCCTCGACGTCGCCAACGCCTCGCTCCTTGATGAAGGAACGGCAGCGGCTGAGGCAATGACGATGGCACGCCGCCAGTCGAAGTCGAAGTCGCAGCGCTTTTTTGTGCACGAGGACATTCATCCCCAGTCGCTCGCCGTGCTGCGAACGCGCTCCGAGCCGGTCGGTATCGACTTGATTGTTGGCGACGTTGCACTCCTCGACGACGTAGCTGGTGTGTTCGGCGCCATCTTCAGCAACCCGGGCTCGCGCGGTCGGGTGATGGATTGGACCGCGGCCATTGCTGTCGTGCACGGTCACGGTGGCGTTGCAGCGGTCATTACCGATCCGCTGGCATCGGTCCTTGTCACGTCGCCCGGGGCGATGGGAGCTGACATCGCCATCGGTTCGGCGCAACGCTTCGGCGTGCCCATGGGGTTCGGTGGTCCGCACGCTGCGTTCGTTGCGGCCCGGGAGAACTCAGCACGGTCGATGCCGGGCCGGATCGTCGGCGTCAGCACAGACACCGCTGGTCGCCCGGCGCTGCGCCTCGCGCTGCAGACTCGCGAACAGCACATCCGACGCGAGAAGGCCACGTCGAACATCTGTACAGCGCAGGTGCTGCTTGCCAACATCGCAGGCCTGTACGCGGCATGGCACGGCAAATCCGGTCTCACCCGCATTGCCGAGCGAGTGCAGCGACTCACCTCGATCGCCGTAGCCGGTTTGCGGGCCGGTGGTATCGAGGTCCTGAACGACACGTGGTTCGACACTCTGACGATGCTCTCCCCCGATGTCGACGCATCCATTGCCGCTGCGCTCGATGCTGGGTTCAATGTTCGACGGGTCAGCGACACTCAGGTCGGTCTGACCTTCGACGAGACATCCACCCTCGATCACGTCTCAATGGTTGTTGCCTCGCTCGGGGGTCAACCATTGGTTGACACTGCACTCGACGAGGCGCCCGACGGGCTCCCAGCTGCATTGCGTCGCACTGATGAATTCCTCACTCAGTCGGTGTTCGAGCGGTACCACTCCGAACATGAGATGCTTCGATACCTGCGTCGCCTGAGCGATCGCGACCTTGCACTCGACCGCACGATGATCCCGCTCGGGTCCTGCACCATGAAGCTGAATGCCACGTCAGAGATGCTGCCGATCACGTGGCCCGAGTTCGCCGAGATTCATCCGTTCGCCCCCGCTGCGCAAGTTGCTGGCTACCACGAGATGATCGATGACTTGGCCACTCGGCTTGCAACGATCACCGGCTACGACGCCATTAGCCTGCAACCGAACGCAGGCAGCCAGGGCGAGTTTGCCGGTTTGCTGGCCATCCGCGCCTTCCACCGGAGTAACGGTGATGAGCAGCGCACTGTCTGCCTGATCCCTTCGAGTGCGCATGGCACCAATGCAGCAAGTGCAGTGATGGCTGGCCTCGACGTCAAGGTCGTCGCATGCGACGTTCGGGGCAACGTTGACCTCGACGACGTGCGGCTCAAGATTGCTGAGGTGGGCGATCGACTCGCAGCCATCATGGTCACCTACCCGTCGACTCACGGTGTGTTCGAAGCATCGATCGGTGAACTGTGTGGACTCGTCCACGATGCTGGAGGTCAGGTGTACGTCGATGGAGCCAACTTGAACGCGCTGGTCGGCCACGCCCGACCGGGCAAGTTCGGTGCTGATGTCAGCCACCTGAACCTGCACAAGACGTTCTGCATTCCGCACGGCGGTGGCGGCCCCGGCGTGGGCCCGATCGGCGTCCGGGCTCACCTCGAACGGTTCCTCCCAGGTGATCCGCTCGACGGGTCATCGCCGGTCGGCGCCGTGTCGGCAGCCAACTTCGGCTCTGCTGGCATCCTGCCGATTCCTTGGATGTATCTCGAGATGATGGGTGGCCAAGGCCTCACCGATGCGACCTCTGTGGCAATCGTTGCTGCTAACTACATTGCCGAGCGACTCGATGAACACTTCCCGGTGTTGTATCGAGGTGAGCAAGGCCGTGTTGCGCACGAGTGCATTATCGATGTCCGTGACATCACCAAAGAGACTGGTGTCACTGTCGACGACGTCGCAAAGCGCCTCATGGATTACGGGTTCCACGCGCCAACAATGAGCTTCCCCGTCGCCGGCACGTTGATGATCGAGCCGACCGAGAGCGAAACATTGCGCGAGATCGATCGTTTCTGTACTGCAATGATCTCGATCAAAAGCGAGATCGATCGGGTCGCTGCCGGAGAATGGCCGATCGAGGAGAGCCCGTTGCGGCATGCTCCACACACGTCGGAGGAATTACTCGGCGACTGGGATCGCCCGTACTCCCGTGATCTCGGGGCGTTCCCCCTCGACTCGCTGCGTGTGTCGAAGTTCTTTCCCCCGGTGTCAAGAATCGATGGCGCGTACGGTGACCGCAACCTCGTTTGCTCCTGCGAGCCACTTGAGGCATATGCCACCTGAGCGCGCAGCTAGGTTGTGGGTATGGCTGAGAGTGATCCCCTGTCGCAAATGTTCAACCTTTTCGCGGCACCGCTCGCAGGAACGATCCAGTCGTTCGAGCAGTTCCGCAAGGGGGTCGACGAGTTCCTGAAGGGCGTTGAGAACTTCAACCGCACGATGGAGAATCTCAACGAGACCACCCAGCGGATCAACTCGATCGTCAGCGAACTCGAAGAGCCGATCCGCGCTGCAATCCCGCAGATGACACGGACGATCAAAACCGCTGACGAGATGATGAAGGTCGTCAGCGGGCCGGCGATGGCGGCTGCACCGGGGATCGAGCGGCTGGCAAAGACGTTATCGACGCCAGCGTTCGCGCAACTGCCGCATCAACTCGGTCAGTTCAGCGACATCTTGGGCGACCTGCAGAACCGCCTCGGGCCACTCACGCAGCTTGCCGAATCAGCAGGCGGGCTCTTTGGCGGGCTGAAGTTCCCCGGCATGGGCAGTGGCTCCAGGCCAGCGCCACGAGCCGAGCCCGCTCCCCCACCTGCGGCTCCCGCTTCGCGGCCCAAGCGGTCTGCGACCAAAAAAGTCGCGGCGAAGAAGCCTGTCGCTCGCAGGAAGACGGCGCAGAAGAAGACTTGACCTGCGGGTCAGACGAATGGTGGTCGCACGATGCGACCAATCAGCTCTTTGCCGCGTACGTCGATCGACACCGCTTGCCCTTCAGAGGTCTCCGGTGGGAGGAACCCGAGCGCGATTGCGTGGCCAAGTACCGGTGAGAAGTTGCCGCTCGTGACCTCGCCGACGACTTTGCCGTTGATCGAGATGGCACAGCCGGTTCGAGCTGGCCGACGGCCTTCCACGGTGATACCGAAGAGGCGGCGAGCGACGCCGGCTTCACGTTCGGCAAGAGCAGCATCACGGCCGGTGAAGGCTGGCTTGTTCCAGGCAACCACCCAGGCAAGATCGGCCTGCAGCGAGGTGATCCCAGCGCCAAGTTCGTGGCCATGGAGCGGCAACCCTGATTCGAGTCGAAGCGTGTCGCGTGCGCCGAGCCCTGCTGGCGTGATGCCCGCTGCGACGAGGGCTTCCCAGAGTGCAGGGGCAGCGTCGACCGGCACAGCGATTTCGACGCCGGACTCGCCGGTGTAGCCGGTGCCGCCAACGGTGCAATTTGTGCCGTTCCATTCGCAGATGGCGACACGGAATCGGCCCACTGCTGCTGCAGCAGGGAAGACGGCAGCGAGTTGTGTTTTGGCTTCTGGGCCCTGCACTGCAATGACTGCTCGAGTGCGGGTTGCCTCGACTCCGCCAATGGCGGCGACGACGTCGTCGGTGTTGGAAGCGTTGGGCATCACGTCGAACACGTCGGGTTCGCCGTCGGCGCGTGGATGCCACCAAATGATGATGTCGTCGAGCACGGAGGCGTCAGCTGCATCGAGGAGATGCGTGTACTGCGCCCTGCCCGGCGCGACTTTGTTCAGGTCGTTGGTGAACGTGGCCTGCAGGCGATCGAAGGCGCCTTCGCCTTCGATCCGGACGGAACCCAAGTGCGACACGTCGAACATTGCCGCGCCGTGGCGGCAAGCAAGGTGTTCAGCAACGGTGCCAGACGGGTAGGCAATGGGCATCTCCCAGCCACCGAACTCGACGAGATTGGCATCGAGTGCGCGGTGCTGCTCAACGAGCGGTGATTGTTCGAGTTGCATGGTGGATACCCCTCAGCTCAGATAACCCGCCGGTGGGGCTGCTCGTCCAGGATCTGCGCAGCGATTTCGGCGACATCGGCTTCGAGTTCGGACTGCACGCCACTCATCGACAGCAGGTTGAGAACGCCCTGGCCCTTCTTCAAGACGTCGATCAACTGACCGTCGTCAGCACAAACCTGCACGCTCTCGCCCTCGATCACGAGATGGGCCGATGCAATGTCGGAGGTGACGTGCTCTCGCAAATACTCGAATACCTTGCGGACCTGTTCCAGCTTGATGCCGGCGTCGAGGAGCTTCTTGATCGTCTTCAATTCGAGCAGATCGGTGTAGGAGTAACGACGCCGACTGCCGCTGCCGCTGGCGTCGCTGAGCGACGGGCGAATCAAGTCGGTGCGAGCCCAATAGTCGAGCTGACGGTACGTGATGCCGACGACCGTGGCCGTCTGCGTGCCGCTATATCCGAGCGATTTCGCGAGTAGCTGATCGTTGAGTTGTGTGTCGTCCATGGTCGTGCCTCCGGTCGTTGATCCCGACAGGGCGACACGGTGTGCCGACGGTTGTCGAAACTCACTCGGCAGCACCACAAACGGGTAGTTACAGCTCTGTGAGATCAACGACTCTACGCCACTCGTCGCTCAACGGTCAACCATTGATTGAGAGTTTGGTGGGCTCGGTGCCGTGCGACTCCCGATTCGGCGGGATCGTGCTGCCCATTCGGGCGCGAGCGCTCAGGCCTCGAAGTCTTCAGGGCTGACGGTGTCGAGGAAATCTTTGAAGTCGTCGATGATCTCGGCGGCGTCAGTTTCAGGCTCGGCCGGAGCGTCTTGTGCTTCAGCATCCATCAGTTCGTCGCTGGCGAACAAGGGCGCATCGCATCGAACTGCTAACGCTACGGCGTCCGATGGGCGGCAGGAGATGACCTTGTCCCCTGCCGGAGACGACATGTGTACCTCGGCATGGAATGTCCGGTCGATCATCGCTGTGACGACGATCTTCGTCACCGACGCGCCAAGTTCGCCGAGCGCGACGAGGAACAAGTCGTGCGTGAGCGGACGAGGCGGCTGGACACCTTCGAGTGCGTAGTGGATGGCGGATGCTTCTGGCGTCCCTATGTAGATCGGCAACAGACGGTGGCTGCCACCCTGTTCGCGTAACAACATCATCGGCGTATTCGCCGGCACTTCGACACGGACGCCAACCAACTCGAGAGGTATCACACCGTGAACGATACTCAGTCTTCGAAGTGGTGGCGCATCGCAGCTTGCATCAATGCGTCACGAAGTTGCCCGCCGAGCTGATCGAGATCAACGAGGTGCTGGCGAGCTTGGCTGGTCGCCTGCGGATTGCGCTGGCGAAGGAGCGGCTGGATCATCTGCTCGAACAGGCCCACTTCGCGGTCGGCAGCGACCTTCCACCCTCGGAGGTGGCGGGCATCAGCACCGGCGTCAAGGAACTGCTTGGACACGCGTGCGATGTCAAGTGCGCCTTCGTCGTACATCCCACCGGAACCTCGGAGCGAGATGACGAGTCCGTACGACTCGAGGTTCTCGAGTTCGGCTGCATCAAGGCCAGCCATCGAACACAGCTCGTTTTTGGTCAACACGACACCAGGAAGAAGATCCGGTGCAGAAATCACCGCCGTGGGCGTTGGCGGCGCCGCTATCGGGGTCGCTGCCGGAGCGGAATCTTGTGCTGGGGCTTCCGGCTCGGTGGTTGATGATCCGCCGGCGTCCGTCACGGCGGTGTTTGATGCAGCGGTGCGCGCAAAGAGTGCATCGATCCCTGTCGCGCCGGTGACGACCTGTGCATTGGCTGCGCGGTCGTCGGGCATGTTTTTAATTCCGCGCGGGCGCGCGGTCTCGGAGGTCGGGTCGATCTCGCCCGAGTCGAGGCGATCCTTGATCACTCGCAGTGGCAGGTAGTTCTCTCGTTGCTCGCGCAAGATGCATCGCAGCAGCTCGACATCGTCGTCGTAGAACTTGCGGTAGCCCGACGGGGTGCGCTCAGGGTCGATGAGACCTTGACTCTCGAGAAAACGAATCTTCGAGATGGTGACATCGGGGAATTCTTCGAGGAGAAGCGAGAGCACTTCGCCGATCGAAAGGTGAGACATCGACGCGCTCGGAATCTGTTGCTCAGCCATCGTGACGCTCGAAGAACACAAGCCGGAATTTGCCGATCTGTAGTTCGTCGCCGTGCCGCAGCAGCATCCTGTCGATGCGTTCCTGGTTGACGTAGGTGCCATTCAGAGAGCCAGCGTCGCTGGCCACATAGCCGTCAGAGGTCCGCTCGATCTCGGCATGACGTCGCGAGACGGTGATGTCGTCGAGGCTGATCTCACTGTCGGGATGTCGACCGAGTTTGGTGGTTGTCTCGTCGAGCGAAAAGCGAGCGCCGGCCTGTGCCCCTGCGCGCACGATGAGAACGCCGAGTTCGAGGGGCAGGTCGCCGACCGGGATGACGATGTCATCGTCCGAACCCGGTGCGTCTTGCAACGGATCGATCGCCGTGAGGGTGATGGTGCGGTCGCTCAAGGAATCCAATGGTTCACCGCAGCTCGAACAGAAGGCGCTCTCGGGTGGGTTCCGGTGGCCGCACTGGTTGCAGAACACGTACGTACTCATGTGGGTCAGCCTTCTGTCAGCGCCCGGTAGCCGTCGGCATCCATCAAGCCGTCGAGCTGCGAGGGATCACTCATTTCAATGGAGCAGAGCCAACCGTCACCGTAAGGATCACTGTTCAAGAGTTCGGGGGTGTCGTCGAGTTTCTCGTTGATCGCAACGATTGTTCCGGACACGGGCGCATAGATGTCACTGACAGACTTGGTGCTCTCGACCTCGGTAAACGAGTCGCCCGCAGCGACGACGCTGGCGGCCTCGGGGGCCTCGACGAAGACCACGTCGCCGAGGGAATCCTGAGCGAATTCGGTGATCCCGATCGTCACGATGTTGCCGTCTTGGCGGATCCATTCGTGGTCAGACGAGTATCGAAGGTCAGCAGGAATGTTCATGAGGCCCACAGTAGCGAGAATCAAGGTGCAGAAGGAACACGTTCGGCACGATGAGCGCGACCTTCAGCGATGCTCTTGCGGACCTGTGGGATGTAGGTGATGCCGGTCCAGTAACTCAAGGCCAGCCCCGGTATGCCTGCGAGCCAAGCGATGATGCTGAAGAACCCGGACTCGAAGACGTCTGCGTTGCCGATCAGGAAACTCGGTACAGCGCCCATGAGGAGGAACGTGGCGGTCTTGCCCCACCAGGTGACGTCGAATCGTTCCATCTCGAAGAACAGCGTCGCGATGGTCATCATCAGCCCAACGGCAACCTCGCGAAAGAGGACCGCCAGGGCGAACCAGAGCGGAATCGAGCCATCGATGATGATCGCAATGACGGAGACGAAGAAGAAGAGTCGGTCGACGGTCGGATCGAACATCTTGCCGAATTCACTGACCTGGTTAAATCTGCGTGCGATGTAGCCGTCGATCCAGTCGGTCGATCCGAGCGCGGCGAGCATCCACGCGGCTCCGGCCCGGTTGTCCTTACTGAACAAGAGCCAGAGGAACAGCGGCAGGCACAGCAGGCGAGCCAGGGTGAAGAGGTTCGGCACCGTCCAGAGGTTGTCGAACGGGCCGGCTTCGGCTGGCTCGGCGTCGGGGATGGCCGATGTTGGTTGGGGGTCGGTCACACGGCCATCGTACGTGGCGCGTACTGTGGCCGACGTATGAGCACCGTCTTCACAATGATCATCAACGGCGACATCCCCGGCACGTTCGTGTGGCGCGACGAACAGTGTGTGGCATTCATGTCGATCAACCCGATCACGGCTGGCCACGTCCTCGTGGTCCCGATCGAAGAGATCGACCACTGGATCGAGGCGTCCCCCGAACTGAACGCTCACATGTTTGACGTGAGTCGCACGATTGCTCAGGCGCAGCATCGCGCCTTCGGCTGCGCGAAAGTCGGCATGATCATCGCCGGCTACGAAGTGCCCCACGCCCACATCCACTTGATCCCGACCAACGAGATGCGTGAGCTGTCATTCGCTCACGCTGCTGCAAGCGTCGAGCGTTCCGACCTCGTTGCGTGGGCCGCGGCCATCACCGCCCAACTCTCACCCTGAACATGTCACACCTGTCACGTTTTGGTCTGACCTCGGTGTGACACTCTCACCCTGACTCTGGCCCTGAGATTGGGGTTGTGAGGGCTGGTGTGTCGTTCCGGACGCTGTTGACGTCAGTACTCACGTCGTAGAGGCGCAGGATGCCGTCGTTTCGCGCGGTGAACAGGTCGCTGAGTGATTCGATGTCGGCATTGCTCGGGTCGAGCCACTCTTCCCATCGGTCCGGCGGCACGAGGACTGGCATCCGGTCATGGACGACCGACATGTCGGTGTTGGCTTCGGTCGTGATCACCGTGGCGCTGTGCAGCCACCGCTGCTCGGGATCTGCTGGGTCTTTCCAAGCGGACCAGAGCCCTGCAACTGCCAGCGGTTCGCCGTCGATGCGTTCGATGAACATCGGTTGCTTGAGCGGCTTGCCTTTGCTGTTGAGTGGACCGTCGGGTGAGCCGGGCTTCCATTCGTAGAAGCCGTCCATGGGGATGATGACTCGATGTTTCTTGACGAGGCCACGGAACGACGGCTTCTCGGTGATCGTCTCGGACCGGGCGTTGATCATCTTGGCGCCAATCTTGCGTTCTTTCGCCCAACTCGGGATCAGGCCCCAGTGGAACGCCTGAACCGTCTTGTTCCCTGCTGGATCAGCGACAACGCCATAGATGTCGTGGGTCGGCGCCACGTTGAAGTTCTGGCCAAGCGATTCGATGCTTGCTGTCGCACCGAAGTACGACGCGATCGCGTCGGGGGTGCTGGTGGAGACGAACCGACCGCACATCTCAGGAGGTGGCGTCGAGGAGCGCTGTCGTTGTGGCGCTGACCGCCCCGGGCGCTAGCCGGTACCAGATCCAACGGCCGCGCTTGTCGCCATCGATGAGTCCGGCCTCGGCGAGGACTTTGAGGTGGTGTGAGACCGTTGGCTGCGACTTGCCGATCGGGTCGACGAAGTCGCAGGCGCACACTTCGCCGGCCGGGGACGTGGAGATCATCGACAAGATCTGGAGACGAACCGGATCGGCAAGTGCCCCAAGCCGGTTGGCGAGCAACGATGCCTCGGCTGCGGTGAGCTGCAGGCTCGCCCCATCGCAACAAGCTGCTAATTGATCGGTCATCACAGTTCAGCATACGAGGTCACTCTTCTG
>NZ_JBDNIJ010000017.1:0-11171 GCF_041688325.1 Ilumatobacter sp. | reverse complement strand
CTGGCGGCTGAGCTTCCTGCCGATCCGGTGGTACCTCGGGTTGAGGCTGCGTCAGTGGCGGTCAACCTGCTGTGGTGCGTGCCCGGTGACGTCGGTGGATCCGAGGAGTATCTCGTCCGTCAGTTACTCGGCCTTGGCGAGCAGGCCAGCGACTTCGTTCCAACGTTGTACGTCGTCAAGTCGTTCATCGAAACGCACCCGGCACTCGCCAAGCTGTACCCGATCGAGGTGGCCAACTTGACAGGCGTCGACCGTCGCCGCAGAGTTGTTGCCGAGCACACCTGGCTTCGCAGGCGGACGCAACACGCCGAGCTAGTCCACCACGGTGGTGGCACGACCCCGGCCGTCGGCACCAGACCCATCGTCTTGACGATCCACGATCTCCAGTACCTCACACACCCCGGGTACCACAGCAAGCTGAAACTGCAGTACCTCCGGCGAACAATGCCTCGTTCGGTGCACCGCGCGAGCGTGATCGCCACCCCGACCGATTGGGTTCGGCGAACGGTGATCGAAGAATTCGATGTTGCGCCCGATCGTGTGGTCGTCGTGCCGCACGGTGTCGAAGCCGACATCGGGGTCGAGGCCCCGTCCGAGTTCGAGCTCCGCAGCGTCTACGGGCTTGGCAGTGGCCGCGTCATCGTGTTCCCGGCAATTACACATCCGCACAAGGGGCACGAGTTTCTGCTCGATGTGATGGCGCAGCACTGGGATGATCCTGATCTGCGCTTAGTCCTGCTCGGCGGCAAGGGGCTGGCAGATCAACGTGTCGCAGCAAAGATTGCCGAGCTCCACTTGGAGCGCCGGGTGATCAGGCCGGGGCGCGTGCCCTCATCTCATCGCGACGGCTTGCTGCAGCTCGCCCATGCCATGGTCTTCCCGAGTGAATACGAAGGTTTTGGTGCCCCCGTGGTTGAAGCGATGTCGCTCGACACGCCGGTCATCGCCGCCGATCAGCCAGCTGTTTCCGAAGTGATCGGCGACGCTGGCCTGGTGCTCCCTCGTGATCCGGAGGCCTGGGCAGATGCGCTCGACATCGTGGCCGATCAGCGAGTTGAGCTGATCGCTGCTGGGCGTCGACGCGTCACCGAGTTCACTGCAGCGAAATCCGGCGCAGCGCTGGCTGAGGCGTATCGGCTCGCACTGTCATGACGCGTTCTGTCCGCCGTTCTGTCCGCCGTTCTGTCCGCCGTTCTGTCCGCCGTTCGAATCGAGGCAGACCGATCGTCGTGCTCTGTCCGCACTTTGCGCCGGACAACGCTCCGACCGGCACGGTGATGACCCGCATCGTCAGCGAGCTCGCCGACCTCGGTCACGTGGTCCATGTGGTCACCGCATTGCCCTGGTACCGGCATCACGCGATCGAAGCGGGCTGGACCGGCAAGTGGGTTCGAACGGAATCAACGCCGTGGGGATCGATCACCCGTCTCCACCCGTTCCCTGGCGATGACAAGTCGAACCTCATGCGGCGGGCCGCGGGCTTCGTTGCGTACTCGCTGCTGGCTGGAGTGATTGGGCTCCGGGCCGGCGGATGGTTCCGACGGGCCGATGCAGTGATCGCCATGTCCCCGCCGCTCACACTGGGGCTGACGGGAAAAGTGGTCGCGGTGCTCCGGCGTTCGCGACTCGTGTTCAACATTCAGGATGTTTTCCCTGACGCGGCGATCGACACGGGCGCCATCACCAACCGGTGGGTCATCGGAGCGGCTCGACTGCTGGAACGAATCAGCTACCGGTCAGCAGCGGCCGTCACGGTGCTGTCCGACGATCTCGGTGACAACGTGACCGCGAAGCTGCCAACGTCTCGAGGATCGACGGTCCACGTCATCCCGAACTTCGTCGACACCGACGTCATTCGCCCTGGCGATCGGTTGACGCCGTATCGCGCTGAACTCGGCATCGGCAATGAACCCGTCGTGCTGTACGCCGGCAATGTCGGCTTCTCGCAGTCACTCGACCTCATGCTCGCGGCCGCGCGAGAGTTGCCAGAGGTGACTTTCCTGATCAACGGTGACGGTGCGGCGCGCGGCAGCCTGGAAGTCGAGGCCGAGTCGCTGTCGAACGTCCGCTTTGCTGGTTATATCGAGCCCGATCGACTCTCTGAGCTGCTGGCCACCGGAGACATCCATGTCGTACCGCTCAAGGCCGGGTTGGGCCGGGTGTCCGTTCCGTCCAAGACCTATTCGATCATGGCGGCGGGGAGGCCAGTTGTTGCTGCGATCGACCCCGGTACTGCTGTTCCCAAAATTCTCGAGTCGTCCGGCGGCGGCGTGGCAGTACTGCCAGACGATGCCGCTGCGTTCGTCGACGCGATCACCACACTGTTGGAACGCTCTGACCTTGGGCTTTCGATGGGAACAGCAGGCCGAGCCTGGGTCGAACGCGAGGCTTCGCCGGAGGCGGTTGGCGTGGCGTATCACCGCCTGATCGAACAGCTGGCCGGGCGTGCACCCTGATCGGGCCGAACCACCGCTAACCTCCGATCCTCGTGGCATCCTCCTCATCCTCCACCAAGAAAGCTGCTCGGCTTGCCCAGAAAGGCAAGGGGCAGAAAATTCGCTTTCAAGGCGGAACAATGTTCCCCATGATTGTGGCACTCGTCGTCGTCTTGGGCCTTGCCCTGGTCGTCTATGCACGCCAGAGCCGGCCCGCAGCAGACGCCTCTGATCCGTCGGTGGGCGATCATTGGCACGTCGCCTACGGATTCGACATCTGTGGCGAATGGATCTCGTTGCAGGGCGACGCTGAAGAGCGTGATGCCAACGGCAGCTTCTTGAACACCGACTTTGCTCGCACGGGTGTCCACAGCCACAACGATGGCGTCATTCACTGGCACCCCAACTCGCGTGCCGCCGTCGGGCGTCGCGCTGTCTTCCAGGTACTCCTGGACGTGTACGACGTCGAACTCGAGAACAAGAAGCTCGTCTTCCCTGAAGAGCAGCGTGGTCAGCTCTCGGCGGTGTTTGGCGACAAGTACGAAGACGGAGTCTTCGAGTCGGGCAAGACCACCTGCACCGTGGATGGCAAAGAAGTCGACGGCAGTCTCCAAATGGTCGTGTGGGACAACTTCAGCGATCTCGGTGACGGCACGACCTTCGTTGCGGCGTACGGCAGCGTTCGTGTCGATCGCGACGCCAAAGTCTTCGCGGTGGCCTTCGTCCCCGACAACACCAAGGTCGAAATGCCGCCGTGGGCAAAGGACCTCCCAACACTCGGCGCAGCCGACAGCGGCCAGCAGCTTCCTGATGGACAGCTCTTCGGTGGCACCACGGTGCCGGGCGAAGAAGTGCCGACCATCACTGCTGGTGACAACCAAACCAACGCCCCCGTCACCTCAGGCGGGTGATGCGCGCCGTCGTTCTCGTCGGTGGGTTTGGAACGCGGCTTCGACCGCTGACGAACCATTCTCCAAAACCAATGCTGCCAGTCGGGCATCGCCCGATGATCGAGCGGTTGGTTGACCGCCTCGCGCGGGGCGGAGTCACCGACGTGGTGCTGGCGTTGGGTTTCAAACCCGAGCCCTTCATGGATGCATTTCCTGACGGGAAGTGCGGCGACGTCAACCTCACATATGCCGTTGAGCCCGAACCGCTCGACACCGGTGGAGCAATCCGCTTCGCAGCAGAGTCTGCGGGCATCAACGAAACGTTTGTTGTCGCCAATGGCGACGTGCTGACCGATCTGTCGGTTGCAGATCTGCTCGCTGCACATCGCAGTCGCAAGGCCGAAGCCACGATGCACCTGACCGGTGTGGACGAGCCGTCCGCGTTCGGGGTGGTGGCGCTCGAAGGTGCCGCCGACGGAGGCATCGACCGGATCGTCGACTTCGTCGAGAAGCCCGAGCCTGGCACTGAGCCGAGCAACCTTGTCAATGCCGGTACGTACATCTTCGAACCGTCCGTGCTCGACCTGATCGCGGCTGGCGAGCGAGTGTCGATCGAACGATCGATCTTCCCGCAGCTCGTCGAACGCGAGGGTCTCTACGGTTTTTCGACCGACGACTACTGGATTGATGCGGGTCGACCCGAGCTGTACCGAGCGGCCAACCTTGACCTGCTCACCGATCGGCGCGTCTTTGACCGCTGCGAGGCGATTGCTCCGACCGCAGTCGTGTCGAGTTCGGCAACGATCACGAACAGCATCATTGGCGAAGGCGTCGAAGTTGGCGCAGGCGCCGAAGTCATCGACAGCGTGTTGCTTGCCGGAGCGCGAGTCGGTGCCGGTGCTCGCATCAACACATCACTCGTGATGGGTACTGTCGAAGACACCGCTGAAGTCACCGGTTCGATGGTCGGTGCCGAGGGCGTCGTTCCTGCGGGCAGTCGTCTGATCGACGGCGCGCTGCCTGATCCTGCTGCGGTCTGACACGTCCGGCGTATCGTCACGCCATGAACATCGTCGTCATCGGAGGAGCGGGCTTCATTGGTTCACACCTCGTTGACCGGCTGCTGGCCGAGGGACACGGTGTTGATGTCATCGACGACCTGTCGTCAGGAGGCCTTGCGAACCTGGCCGAGGCCCGAGCCGCCGGCGGCAAGCTCAAGATTCACCACCTCGATTCGACGACCGCCGAGGGCACATCACTCATCGGGATGCGACGTCCCGACGTCATGTATCACCTGGCCGTGTTTCCCCGTCCGCAACGGTCGCTCAATCAAACCGCCAACGGGTTCGCCTCGGCGCTGACTGTGCTCGACGCGGCGCGCCAGTTCGGCGTCGGCAAAGTGGTTGTCGCACTCCCCGCCACAGCCATGTACGGGCTACCTTCCGTCAGGTCGCTTCCGGTCAAAGAGACCGACCCGGTTCCCCGTGGCGTTCGAGGGGTTGTTGCACGGGCCGTGTTCGATCTGTTGTCGACGTACCGTGAGCAGGAGATGGTCGAGTTCAGTGCGCTCGCGCTCGCCTCGGTGTACGGCGCTCGTCAGCAGCACGAGGGTGGCGTCGTTGCATCGTTCCAACGAGCCATTGACGAAGGAAGTGCAGCAAATGTGACCGGCGATGGCCGCCAGACACGTGACTTCATTTACATCGACGATGTGGTCGACGCGCTGGTTCGCGCCGGCGAGCGGAGCGCCGGCCTGTTGATCAACGTCGGAACCGGCGTGCAAACGTCGATTCGCGACCTCTGGTCCAAGATGAGCGGCGATGCACTCGGCACGGCGCACCTTGTGCCGGCGCGGCGCGATGAACTGCTGTGCTTTGCTGCGTCACCTGTGCGTGCTCGGATCCACCTGGGCTGGTCGCCGTGGACCGACATCGATGCAGGTCTGATTCAGCTCCGCTCGCGGAGCTGACCAACGGACCTGACCGCCGTAACGGTCAGCCGCGAACTGCTTGCAACGTGGTCACAGCGAGCTCTCTGGCGATCTCCGGCGACGACATGATCGAGGGGGTAATGATGCACTTCATCCCTTGTGCCACGATCGCATCTGCCAGGTGAGCATCGACAGGATCGATGACGAGGGCTGTCGCAATCGAGGCGTACAGACGTGCCACGCC
The DNA here is from genome assembly GCF_041688325.1 of Ilumatobacter sp. GTDB lineage: Bacteria > Actinomycetota > Acidimicrobiia > Acidimicrobiales > Ilumatobacteraceae > Ilumatobacter_A. The sequence goes on along the minus strand of NZ_JBDNIJ010000017.1, from coordinate 5,672 downwards.
GACCACCGAGGCCTCGTGACCAAGTTCGGTCAGCAGTCGCGCAGCCGGCCCTTTGAGTGCTTCACCGCCGACGATTGGTGAGACAGCTATGACGGAATCACGTCGGGCGCTCAGGAGATCGTCGACGCCCTCGAGTGATCGGATGGGCGCGATCGATACGAGTGGATTTGACGGTGCGATCACGACGATGTCGGCGTCGACCAATGCAGACCGGGCCGATTGTGTCAGTGCTGCTGGGCCTTCGAAGCGGACAGCAGTGGTGGCGACATCGTGGCGCAGTCTGACGAAGTAGTCCTGGAACGACACGTCGCCGTGGTCGGCGGTCGTGACGATCGTGGTGCGCCGGTCGTTGGACATCGGCAAGAGGCGAATCGGCAGGCCCCAGGCCACCCGGATCTCCTCGGTTACTTCGGTCAGGGTTGCCCCCTCGGCGAGCCGAGCGGTGCGGTAGAAGTGTGTGGCCAAGTCTTGATCGCCGAGGTTGAACCATCGTGTCGCTGCGGTCGACCCGGCGGGCCGCACCGCTGCGTACCGCTCGAGCGCACCCATGGCGGTCCATGTTTCGTCGACGAGCCCCCAGCCGCGTACGGGGTCGGTCGCTCCGGCCAGGGTGTACGTGATGGTGTCGAGATCGGGAGAGATCGAGAGGCCGTGCAGCACGGTGTCGTCACCAGTGTTGACAACGGCGGTGATCTGCGTGGGGTTGATGGCGTCGCGCAGCCCGCTCAGAAATCGAGCAGCGCCGACTCCACCGGAAACGACGGTGACGCTGGGGTCGGTCGAGAGTTTCTGTTGCTCGGTGGTCATGATGCGGCTCCGTTGACGATGTCGATGTACAGCTGGGTGAGTTGGTCGGCGGTGCTCGCCCATGAGAAGCGTTCGAGGTTGCGATGTCCTTGACTGATCAGCTTCGTGCGAACCGTTTCGCTGGTGATCGCAAGATGCAAATTGGCAGCGAGCGCATCGACATCGGTCGGCGCCGAGTAGAGCGCCGCCGAGCCGGCGACCTCTGGGATGGACCCGGCGGTGCTCGCGACCACGGGAAGCCCGGCCTGTTGTGCTTCGAGGAGCGGGAAGCCGAACCCTTCGTCGAGTGACGGATAGGCCAGTGCCGATGCGTTGAAGAGGAGTCGAGATTTCAGCTCGTCGTTGATCGAGCCGAGCCGAACAACGCGCCGCTGCACAGCGTCGGGCAACTGATTGATGGCCTGGTCGACCGCTGCTTGGTCGTTGCCGGGGGCCCCGGCGATCACGAGGTTCACCGTGGAGTGTTCGTCGGCGACGCGCGCGAACGCCCGAACAGTTTGTGGCACGTTCTTGCGGCGCTCGACTGTGCCGAGCGAGAGAATGAATGGGCTGCCACGGTCGAGTGTCGACAGGTCGGCTGGCCAGTTGCCGCCGCTTTCGTTCCTGCCGTCGTCGCGATGGTCGTCAGCTGCGCGGTCTGGGGGAGGCCCGAGGAGCACGGTGTGTACGCGGTCGGTGTCGAGGAGTACCCGGGCCTGTGCCGAAGTTGCTGCTGAGCAGGTGACGAGGTGTGCGCCGCGGCCGACCGCGCGCCGCAGGAGTTGGGCGGCGCGGGTGGCGTCGTCGCTGACATCGTTGGGATGCTCAAGAAACCAGCAGTCGTAGACCGAGATGAGTTGCGGGCATCGGGTCGGGGGAACGACGTAGTTCGTGCCGTGCACGATGTCGGGGCGTCCGAGCAGGCGGTCCAGAGACGGCGAGCGGTGCATCCAGAGTCGGTGTGCCCAGGCCGCTGGAATCGGCAGCCGTCGTTCGGGAGCGGTGATCTTGGCCCGTGTACTCAAGACGTACGGGAGCAGTTCAAGGTCTGCTTGGTGCGCCAACGCGTCGAGTGTCCAGGCAACAGCGTTGCCAATGCCGGTGCGGTGGCCGTGCAATGGACCGGTGTCAACGGCAACTCTCATCCAGTTCGCATCCCGGCGCGCACACCAGCACGTTCACCAGTTCTGACCAGGTCATCGGCGCCCATCGCGGCCGCAGCGTACCGCTGGCTGAACCCCAGATAGGGTCGGCCGACTTATGCCACGCGCTTTTATCACCGGTATCACTGGTCAAGACGGTCATCACCTGGCCGAGTTTCTGCATTCCAAGGGCTATGACGTCTACGGAATGATCAAGGGGCAGAACAATCCCCGGGCAGCCAAGCTGCAAGAGGAGATGCCGTTTATCGAACTGGTGCCCGGCGATCTTGCCGACCTGCCGTCGCTCGTTGCTGCGTTGCAGATTGCTCAACCCGACGAGGTGTACAACCTGGGGGCCATCAGCTTTGTGGCGTTGTCGTTCACGCAAGCCGAGTTGACGGCGAACACGACCGGCCTCGGTGTGCTGCGCATGCTCGAAGCTATCCGCATGGTCGGTGGCGCACAGAACAACCCGATCCGCTTTTACCAGGCGTCATCGTCGGAGATGTTCGGCAAGGTCCGCGAGACCCCGCAGACCGAACTGACTCCGTTCCACCCTCGCTCGCCGTACGGCTGCGCAAAAGTCTTCGGCCACGACATCGTTGTCAACTACCGCGAGTCGTATGACATGCATGCCTCGTCGGGCATCTTGTTCAACCATGAGGGCCCGCGCCGTGGTCTCGAATTTGTGACCCGCAAGATCTCGAACACCGCTGCACGGATCAAGCTGGGCTTGCAGCACGAACTCGTGATGGGCACCCTCGATGCAAAGCGTGACTGGGGTTACGCAGGCGATTACGTCAAGGCGATGTGGATGATGCTGCAGCAAGACGAGCCCGACGACTTCGTCATCTCGACCGGTGAAGCCCACACTGTGCAAGAGTTCGTCGAGAAGGCGTTTGCCCATGCTGGCCTCGACAATTGGGAGCAGTACGTCCGTCAGGATCCCAAGTTCTTCCGGCCCGCTGAAGTCGACCTGTTGATCGGTGACTCGGCCAAGGCCAAGGCCATACTCGGCTGGGAGCCTGAAGTCGGCTTCGACGAACTCGTCAAGATGATGGTCGATAACGACATGGCGCTTGAGAAGACCAAAGCCGGTCTCTGACGCTTCTCGCCTGACGGCGCTGCGACGTCCCAGATGGGGCGGCTGCGCAGGTTGATGTGAAAGCACTCGGGCTGCTGCCGTCCGTGTCGGCCAGGTTCTTGCCGTCTAGACAGTGGCGAACGACCTCGACCCGACGGCGGCGTTGGCGCTCGAAGACGTGGGCGGCGAGTTCGTCCGCGGTGGCTTCGCCATGTCGCTTGAGCGCCTGAGAACGCGGCGCTGTGCTGGTGAAACCAATGCAGTCATCACCTTGATCACAAGGAAGTCGTCATGGGACTGAGGGCTTTTGTTTGTTTCAACAGTTTTTACTATCGAAATTCGATAGCGTGGTGACATGATCGTCGAGCAGGACAAGTGATCACCGCTGCCGAGGAATGCCCCGGCGAACGCATCCTCATCGAGATCGGCTGACACCATGTCGATGACACCAGTGTCCATTACCTTGACCAACAAGGCTGCGCCTGTCAGCGCGGCCACTGGCGACAAGCTTCCTGGTATCCACGACATCATCGCCGTGGCCAGTGGCAAGGGCGGCGTCGGTAAGTCGACCGTGGCCGTCAACCTGGCAATCGCGCTGGCCGGTCGTGGTCTGCGCGTGGGTCTTGTCGATGCCGACGTGCACGGGCCCAGCGTGCCCGGCATGCTCGGCATCCAGTTCGCCGGCGGACCACTCGGTACCGAGGACGGACGAATGGTCCCCGGTGAAGGTCATGGCGTCAAGGCGGTGTCTATGGGGTTGCTCAGCGACGACGACAATCCCGCCATTCTCCGCGGGCCGATGGTGTCGAAGTACCTCCAGATGTTGGTCGGACAGGTCGCCTGGGGGCAGCTCGACTACCTCATCCTCGACCTGCCGCCCGGCACTGGTGACACGCAGTTGACGCTGGCACAGAGCTTGCGTCTGTCGGGCGCGGTCATCGTCACCACCCCGCAAGACGTCAGCCTCAAGATCGCACGCAGGGGCCTACGAATGTTCGAGACGGTGAACGTCCCGATCTTGGGGATCGTCGAGAACATGAGCACGTTCACTTGCCCGCACTGTTCTGCCGACACCGATGTGTTCGGCAGTGGCGGCGGTGAGCAAATGAGCGCCGATCTGGATGTCGCCTTCCTTGGCGCGATCCCCCTCGATGCCGACATCGTGTTGGGTGGCGACGGAGGCAGCCCGATCGTGATCGACAGGCCTGAGTCGGTGGCGGCGAAGAGCTACCAGCGGATCGCCGAGCGGCTCCACACCCAACTGCAGGGCATCGGCCACGTTGAGCTCCCGTCGTTCTCGTGGACCTGGGATTCCGACGCGGGGTCTCCCCAGTGGCTCGATGAGCACACAGACGCCAGCGGATCACCCACCGTCCCCCTCGGCTTCGCCCGTCACGACCCGCGGACGCTGGCGATGCTGTGGGAAGATGGACGCATCGACCAGCTCGACGTGCGCGATCTGCGCCTGGCGTGCCGGTGCGCCTTTTGCGTCGAGGAAACGAGCGGCCGTCCGTTGCTCGACCCGTCCAGCATCAGCGCCGATGTCAGCCCACGCGTCATCACCACCGTCGGCAACTATGCGTTCACGCTGAACTGGAGTGACGGCCACAGCACCGGCATTTACTCCTTCGAGTATCTGCGGCTGCTTGCCGACCGCATCGGCGCCCGAGTTGTCGAAGATGTCTGACTCGGCTGGCGGCATCAGCGGGGGAGTCACGGCGATCGCGATCAAGGCTGAGACATCGGTCGTCGATCCCGACTCGTGCAAGTTCACCGTCGATCGCGTCGTCCATCCGGGCGGGCCGTTCGCCTACCGCTCGAGCGATCCGGTCGACGATGCGCCACTGGTTGCCCGATTGTTCGAGCTCGGTCAGATCACGCACGTACTCATTGCCGGCCCAACCGTCACAGTCAGCAAGTCATCAGCGGCGTCGTGGGACACCATGCGACGAGGCATTGGGGCTGCGATCCGTGAACACCTGACCGCCGGCTCCCCGGTGATCCTCGACAGGGTCGCCGACGACGGAGCGATAGGCGTCTCGGGGCGCAGTGAACGACAGATACGCGTCGCCATCGAGGATCTACTCACTGGCATGGTCGCCCCGGAGATCACCGCCATCGTCGACACCACCGACCACGCCAGTGGCACAGCGCCATTCCATCCCCCAGGGTCGTCGCCGTTGACCAGCACCAGTCCTATCGCCATTACCCGTAGTACCAACCAGAGGAGCCACGCACCATGAGCACCATCGAGATCACCAATGAGCCGGCCATTCGTCCGGTCATCAGTCTCACCGATGAAGCAGCGACCAAGGTGGCCGAACTGATCGCCGCAGAATCGAGCGACGAAGAGCTTGGCCTGCGCGTCGCAGTCAGCGCCGGTGGGTGTTCGGGGTTCTCGTACGAGATGTTCTTCGACCCCGAGACCAACCCCGACGATTACCTTGCGGTCTTCGGGACCGTGACGGTGAAGGTCGACTTGGCGAGCAGTCAGCACCTTGACGGTGCCGTCCTCACCTACAGCGGCGGCATCCAGGGAGCCGGGTTCAGCGTCGAGAACCCCAACGCCACCCGCAGTTGCGGGTGTGGCAAATCCTTCTCGTGACTGGTGACGCAGGGTTGGTCACCGACACCCTCGGCCGTCCCGTCAGGGACCTCCG
>NZ_JBDNIJ010000106.1:0-11600 GCF_041688325.1 Ilumatobacter sp. | reverse complement strand
TGGACGTAGCCGCGGGTCGTCGCCACGTCGTTATGCCCGACGAACCGTGCGACGTCTTCGAGGTCGAGGGAGCCAGAGGCGAACAGGTTCGTCACGACCGACCGGCGCCCGGCGTGCGTGCCGAGGCCGGCGGAATCGTTGCCAACTCGCTCGGCGGCCTTGCGGATCGCACGATCGACGTGCTGGCGCAGCGTTGGGGTTCCGCCCGCCGTCGTGAAGACCAGATCGAGATTTTCGCCGTCGTACTCGGCCGTCGGCCACGGGCCAGGCAACGCCGCACGATCCCCCTCGTTCATCTCGCGTCGAGCCCGCAGCAACTCCACGACGGTCGGCCCGAGCAACTGCTCGCCCGTGGCGCCTCGGGTCTTGGTTGGCCCGAGCGACATGCCGATCCCGTCGGCATAGGTCGCTCCTCGACGCACGAGCACCGACCCCCGATCGAGGTCGATGTCTTGCCACGCCAAGCCGAGCGCCTCGCTGATGCGCCACCCTTGGATGAAGCAGAGAGCGGCGGCTGCGGCGAAGCGGGGCTCACACTCGGCGATCAAAAGTTGGGTCTCATCAGGGGTGATCGTGCGTCGCCGCTTCGGCTCCGACTTCGGTGCCTTGACCTTGCGAGCGACGTTCTGGGTAGCGAGACCGAATTCGACGCCCCGCTCGAGGATCTGGACGAGCAGCGTCCGGACGTTGCGTGCTCGCGACGCTGATCCATCGTCGATCATGTCGGAGACGAACGTCGTGATCTGCTCGGGCCGCAGCTCGTGAACCGGAACGGAACCGATCTTGTCGGTGATGACCGTGACATGTTTGCGATATGTCGCCAGCGAGGTCGGGCGTACACGATGCCGGGCCACGTGCTCCAACCACCAGGCCGATAGCCCGTTGACCGTCGTCTTGGCGCTGAATCCATCGGCCAGATCACCGAACGCCGCCTCATGTGCGGCCTTCTCGACGTGCCGGTCCCGCGAGGCGACGGCGAGGGCTCTGGTCTTGCCGGTGGGCCGGCCGACTCTGCCATCGGGCTTACGCCACGGTGCAACCCACACTTCCCGGGTCCGATCGAAGAACGGTTCGGCCTGGCCGTTGGGTGCTTTGTTGACGACGAGGAACGACTCACCCGTTGCATCGGGGACACGCTTTCCCCGTGGCGTCTCAGGCATCGCTCTGCCTCCTCGTCAGTCTCAAACAGTGCTTTGAGACTCACCGTGAGACGAACGCACCGAAAACGACGACGGGCGCCCATGGATCTCGAATCACGTTTTCCCTGCTCAGCAGGCTTTTCGTGGAACTCCATGGACGCCCGTGGACGTACTGGCGGAAGGCGTGGGATTCGAACCCACGGAGGCCCAGAAGACCTCAACAGTTTTCGAGACTGTCCCATTCGTCCGCTCTGGCAGCCTTCCATCGTCGAGGTTAGCGGTGAAATTTCTCGAGCGGAATCAGCGCGCGAATATCCATCAGTGATTTCGATGCCGCAGTTGGCGGTCATTCTTGATGAGCTGATCTCCGTGGTCGACGGATTCGCCGTGGCCCGAAGCACGAAAATGCCCAACTCGGATGCGCTCGGTGGCTTGATCAGCAGCCTGCGTCAGAGCGAGTACAGCTCGTCAGCGGCGAGCGCGGAAGAACGCGCGCAGCAGTTCCGCTGCCTCATCGGCGCACGGCCCCATTGTCGTCGGTACGCGGTGGTTCAACACGTGGCCGTCATGGATGCCGAAGTTGCTCATGCACGCACCGGCTTTTGGGTCGGGCGTTGCATACACGAGCCGCCCCAATCGGGCGTTCACGCAGGCTCCTGCGCACATGGTGCACGGCTCAAGCGTGACGAACAGTGAGCAATCGTTCAGCCGCCAGTGGCCGACCTCGCGAGCGGCATCGCGTAGCGCCAACAGTTCGGCGTGGGCTGTGGGGTCGCCGGTCAGCTCGCGCTCGTTGTGACGAGCAGCGATGATCTGGCCGCCGCGCAAAACAACGGCGCCCACAGGGACGTCGTCGTGTTCGAGCGCAGCTCGCGCCTCGTCGATTGCCAGTTGCATCGTGTTGATGTCAACCGGCTCGAACGCTGCGGTAGTCATGGCGGAGGGAGAGGGATTCGAACCCTCGGAAGGTTGCCCTTCACACGCTTTCCAAGCGTGCCGATTCGGCCGCTCTCGCACCCCTCCAGGGTTGGTCGGGACCAGCGGACGATGTTATCGGGCCGCCGCCCTGAACAAACCCGAAGCTGATCGATCGAGATCGTGTCGCTGCTGCTGTCTCGCAGCTAACATTATGAAGTCGGCTCACGTACGCCGAGTGAGGTGGTGACCGGGTCCTGTGCAATTGACGCCCGTGAACCAGGTCAGGACCGGAAGGTAGCAGCCTTCATCGGCATCGTCGGTGTGCCGCAGATAGCCTGGTCACTACCTCAGTCGGCGAATCGTGCGCCCGAGTTTCAGGCAGTTGCGAGCCGTCGTGCTACGGCGGCGAGGCCAGGAGCGCCGAGTTCGTTGGCCACTTGTTCGAATTCTGTCGTTGGTCCATTCCACGCCCAGTCGTCGACGATGCCAACTTCGACATTGAGGTCAATCGTGGCAATCCGGCGGAATAGCAACGCATCGTCGAACTGAGCGTTGAGTGTCTGGGAAAGCTTTGCGGCGCCCCGGAGCCCTGGAACATCCCACTGGCCTGCCGACTTTGGAATCTCCTCGAGATGGCCGTACTTGGCCAGTACCAGCGCAGAACTCTTGGCCCCCCACCCCGGCAAGCCAGGAAATCCGTCGGCCGAGTCGCCGACGAGACCGAGGTAGTCAGGGATTGAGGCGGGGGAGACGCCAAACTTCTCGATAACGCCCGCTTCGTTGACGATCTCGCGATTGCGGCGGTCGAACTGCACGACGCGGTCGCCTCTGACGCATTGACCGAGGTCTTTGTCGGCGGTGACGATCCAGACCTGCTCGACCCGTTCGTCGGCGTCGGCCACTGCAGCGGCTGCACCGAGCGCGTCGTCGGCCTCGTGGGCGATCATTGGCCAGACGGTGAACCCGGCGGCGACCAGGGCACGCTCGACGACCGGGATCTGCAAGGTGATTTCAGGGTCCATGCCCTCGCCGGTCTTGTATCCGGCGTAGAGGTCGTTGCGGAAGCTCTCGATCGTGTGATCAGAGGCGACGGCGACGTGCGTGGCGCCATCTTCGACGAGGGCCAGGGTCGAGGCAACCACGCCGGCCGCTGCAGCGAATGGGTGTCCGTTGCCATGGCGCGAGGCCGATCCGAAGTGCTGGCGAAACAACTCGTAGGTGCCATCGACGAGGTGAACGCGCATGACGACACGGTAGCGGTACACCGCATGTCCATTGACCTCGGCTGCATCTCTGAGCGGGGTGATTTTGTCCGGCATTGAGCAAAACGTTGGTCAAACGTTTATCAGGAAATCCTCAAGCCAGCTCAGAATCGGTCGATACAAAATCCGGACGAGTTCTGTCGTCTGGCACACCAAAGTTGAAGGAACGCACCACATGGCTATGGACAACTCGGAATCGAATCGTGCAATCCGTGACGCCGTCCAGACGACCCTGAATCGGTTTGCGGACAGCGTCCGCGCCGGGTTCGACGGCCTCCGTGCGCAGCTCGAAGACGAGCAGACAGCACGCACCCATCTCACCGAACAGGTGCAGGTACTCGCGACCATGATCCAGCGGGCCGGCAGTGGTGCTGCGAGCGAAGAGACGCTCCAGCAGTTGGCCGAAGTCCACCGCCGCATGGACACCGCTGATGCCGATGCTCGCGTTCGCCAACAAGAAACCGATGACCGGGTCGCCCGAGTTGTGCAGGATGTCCAGTCGAGCCTGCCGGCGATCGTTGGAGCCGCAGTTGCCCCGGCCATTCGGCCGACGATCAATCGTCAAGACGAAGTCGAGCGCGACCTCGTGAACCTCCGTACGAGCCTCGAGAACTTCGACAGCCAGGCAGCTCGCATGGTCTCGCACGTCGTTGAAGTCACGACGTCGCTGACCGAACGGGTCGACTCGTCGGTGAGCGGCATGAGCCAGAACGTTGAGGAGCGAGTTGGCGGCTTCGAGCGCCGCATCGACGAAGTGTTGGCCGAGGCCACCAAGGGCGACGCCCAGGTTCGAGCCGTGATTGCCAAGCAGGTTGAGGAGGCCGAAGACCGCTGCAACGGCCTTGTGACGACCACCGAGGCTCGAATCAACAACGAAGTCGGCCAGCGCATTGCTGACATTGACGCCTACATCGGGCGTGTGAGCATCGGTCTCGACGAGTCGGTCTCCATCCTCAACGATCGCATCGCCGGTAGCGACGGCCGCTTCGGAACGTACGAGGGCAAACTGGACGCGATTGCTCAGGCCCTGCTGGACGTCGACGCCGAGGGGATCGACGAGCTCAAAGACCGAGTCCGCAGCGCCGCTGGCGAGGCCGAATTGGTCCGCATCGAGATGGAACGTTTCCAAGCGTCGACGAGCGCGACCATCGACAAGACCACGATGCGCCTCACCGAAGTCGAGACACAGATGCAAGACCAGGCAATGGACACCGAAACCGCAGTGCAGCTCGAGCGGCTCGAAGAGGTTGAACGAGCACTCATTGCTCTCGATCCCAGCCAGTTCGTTCGTCTCGAGGGGTCGTACGATGCGCGTGCAGTCGTTGGCGAATACGGCATGGCATCCGAACGGCCAGCTTCGACGGACCAAGCAGCAGCCGTCGACTTCTCCACCGAGTTCCAGATGGCACCGCTGACCGACCCGCGCGCATCAGCGAACGGCCGGTCGACGTCCGATCCAATGGACACGTTTTCCCCGCCCGCGAACGCCCGGCCATGAATGGTGAAGGCTGATTGATGGCTCTCCGTAAACCAAAGAACGATGATGCTGCCCCCGTACTGGGCGGAGGCATTGCAGTCGCTGAACCACCAACAGTCGGCGCGGCTGCCGAACAATGCATGGCGACCGGCCAGGCCCTCGTACATGCTGGCCACCTCGATGTAGAGAAGCTCGCAACCATGCTGCAGGAAGCCAATGGCGACCTGCTGGTGTTGAGCAACTCGCTCCTGACCAAGGCTGGCGTCAGCCGCAGTGAACTGAGCCAAGCCATCGGCACCGCTTGTCTGGTGGCCGTCGGTGACAGCAACCCTGGCGCCATCGACGAAGAACTCGTCGTCAAGATCGCCGAGGAAGTTGCTCGGACCCACAAGGTAATGCCGGTCTCCGAGGAGAACGGTTCGATCGTCCTCTACGCCGCTGACCCCTCACCCTCGCGTCGCCAACTCGTCGAGAGCGCCACCGGACAGCAGTTCGTCTGGAAGGCGTCCGACTACGCCACGGTGACCGCGATGATCGAGCAGATGTACCGCTCGACGGCGGATCTCGAACAGATTCTCGGCACGTTCACTACCGAAGACGCTCAGCGACAAGAAGCCGAGACCATCGCCCACGTCAGCTTGGAGGACCAGGCACCGGTTGTCCAGCTCGTTGCTCGCATCGTGAGCCAAGCGCTACGCGACCGCGCGTCTGACATTCACATCGAACCCCTCGACGTGCGGCTGCGCATCCGCTTCCGTGTTGACGGTCATCTCCTCGAATCCTTCAGCCTCCCGCTGTCGGCCCACAACGCACTGATCTCTCGCCTGAAGATCATGTCTGAGATGAACATCGTCGAGAAACGTGCGCCGCAGGACGGTCAGTTTTCGACGAAGGTCGATGGCAGAGAGATTGATGTCCGTGTCGCATCCGTCTCGACGGTGTTCGGCGAGAAGATCGTCATGCGTATTCTTGACAAGTCGAAGTCGATGGTCGGTTTGGGCGAACTCGGTATGCCGAAGGAGACCTACAAGGAGTACGCCAAGCTGGTGCACGCACCGTTTGGCATGGTCATCTGTGCCGGTCCGACCGGTGCTGGTAAGACCACCACGCTCTACGCCACGCTGCTCGAGATCAATGACACCGGCAAGAACGTCACGACGGTCGAAGATCCAGTCGAGTACGTGTTCCCTGGTATCAATCAGGTGCAGACCAACCCGAAGGCCGGGCTGACCTTCGCGACAGCCCTCAAGGCGCTGCTCCGACAGGACCCCGACGTCATCCTCGTGGGTGAGATTCGTGACGCCGACACCGCTCGTATCGCGATCCAGTCGGCTCTCACCGGTCACTTTGTTTTGTCCTCGCTGCACGGCACCGACTCCGTTGCTGCACTGCACCGCCTCCTCGACATGGGCATCGAGGCCTTCCTCGTTGCGTCATCGGTGGTGGGTGTGGTCTCCCAACGGCTGCTTCGCAAGATGTGCGACAACTGCCGTGAGCCCTACACGCCCGGTGCCGAGGAGCTCGCGGTGTTCCGCCAGCACTCGGGTGGTTCCGAAAAGACGCAGTTCTTCCACGGTGTCGGTTGCAGCTACTGCTCAGGCACCGGGTATCGCGACCGCATTGGCATCTACGAACTCCTCAAAATCACCCCGGAGATCCGCCGACTCATCGTCGGTTGGGCCACCACTGAAGAGCTTCGCCGTCTGGCAGTTGCTCAAGGTATGCGGACAATGCTCCGAGAAGCAATGCAGAACGTCGAAGACGACGTCACCACTATCAAAGAAGTTGTGCGAACTCTGTTCGCTCACTGATCCAGCCGATGATCCAGCCCACGACGCACAAGAGTCAGCAGAGAACCTGAAATGCCCAAATTTGCTTACGCCGCAATTGATGCCCAAGGCGCCGCTGTCGAAGGCGTGACCAAGGCCGACACGATTGGTGCTGCGCGCTCGATCCTCGTCGATCAGAACTTGTTCCCCACGAAGATCGAAGAACGTCGCGGGATGCTCGATTTCGAGCTCACGAAGGAGAAGGTCAAGAAGAAGGAGCTGATGCACTTCACGCGTCAGCTCGCGGTCTTCGTGAAAGCCGGCATCCCGTTGACCGACGCACTGCTGACGATCGGCGATGAGAGCGAAGACGTCGCGCTGCGTCGTGCCCTCGGCAAAATCATCGACGAGCTCCGCAATGGCGGGCTGCTCTCGGTTGCCGCCAAAAATCACCCCGAAGTCTTCCCCGAGTACTACGTCGGGATCCTCCAGGCAGCCGAGCTGACCGGTCGCCTTGACGAGTCACTTGAGGCGCTTGCCGGCTATCTCGAGCGTGAAATCGACACCAGGGCCAAGGTCGTGTCCGCACTGTCGTATCCGATGGTCGTCATGGTCATGGCATTCGGCACGGTGCTCGTGCTCGCTGGCTACGTGCTCCCCCAGTTCAAGCCGCTCTTCGAAGAGCTTGGTGCCGAACTGCCGCTCCCGACCCGGATGATGTTGTTCGTCTCACGGTTCTTCACCGACCTGTGGTTCGTGACGGCCGCCTTCTTCATTGTCCAGATCGCGGTGGTCATGTTCTTCGTCAAGACCGAGAAGGGCAACGTGCTCCGCGACCGGCTCGTCTTGAAGATCCCGATCATCTCCGGCATCGTCGACTATGCGATCCTCGAACGCTTCTGCCGCATTCTCGGCGCCATGGTGCGTGCCGGAGTGCCGCTGCCCGAAGGGCTCAAGACGACGACCGACGCCACCAGCAATACGGTGTACAAGGAACGTCTCGAAGTCGCTCGTGCACAGATGCTCGAAGGCAAGGGATTCTCCCAGCCGCTCATCGACACCGAACTGTTCCCTGGCGCTGCCAGGCAGATGTTCAAGGTCGGCGAAGAGACCGGCACCTTGGATGATCAGCTCCATGTTGCCTCGATCTACTTCGACCGGGAGCTCGACAGCCGCATCAAGAGGTTCACGACGATGTTCGAACCGATCATGATCGTGTTCGTCGGTGTGATCGTCGGTTTCGTCGCCATCGCCCTCGTGTCCGCCATGTATGGCGTCCTCGGTGGCATCAAGGAAAAAGGCTGACCCGGTCGCCGGGATTAGCGAGCAAGAACGAGGTCGACGAAATGCTGTCCGATGAACACCGCAATGACGGTGCCGAGTGCCAAGAAGGGCCCGAACGGCAGTGCCGTTTGCTTGCCTGCCTTGCCGCCGATCATCGCGCCGATACCGACCACCGCACCGAGGACGAAGCCGAAGAACATGCCGGGCGCCACGATGCCTGGGTTGAGGTAGCCGAGGTACATCCCGAGCAGCGGCGACAGCACCACATCGCCCCAGCCCATGCCCTGCGGACTGCCGTAGTACAGGCTGCTGCCCCAGTAGATCCCACCGATCAGTGCCAGGGCGATGCCTGCACCGAGCGCTGCCATCCAGATGCGTTCGGGCTCACCATTGACCAGCGCCGCAACGGCCAGCACAATCGCACCCAGCCCGGTACCCCACAGGGTGATTGGCCGGGGCAATGTCTGGGTGTTCAGATCGATCCAGCTCTGTACAACGAGCGTCGCTGCCAAGATGCAGAACGCCGCCAGCACAGCATCGTCACGGAACTTCAGCGCGAAGATCACGAACAGCGTGGCGGTCGCCAGTTCCAAGACGAGTGGCTCGATGCCGATTTTGGTCTTGCACTGCCGGCATCTGCCACGCAACGCCAGCCAACTGACGACCGGAAAAAGGTCGAGGGGTCCGAGGCGCAGGCCACAGTTGCCGCATCGGCTCGGCGGTGCAACCACCGAGCCACCCTGCGGTACGCGTTCAGCGACCACGGTCAGGAACGATCCGATCAGCAAGCCCATCAGGGCCGCAATCGGAAGCAGTACTCCAAGACTCATCACAACCTTTCCATGCAGACCATTTCGAATAACCACCAGCGGCCAGCGATGGCCCCAGCGGGAGAATAGCGAACCATGTCCGAACCAGACCCGATCCTCATGTCGCTGCTTCATGCGACCGTCAATTCAGGCGCATCCGACCTTCACCTCACCGTCGGTCGCCCAGCCACGGTGCGCCGCGACGGCGTACTCGTCGGGTTTGAGAACGTCCCGGTGCTCACCACCGAAGAGATCGATCGAATGATCTTCTCACTACTCGACGATCGTCAGAAGGCCGAGCTTGAAAAAGAGAAGCAGGTCGACTTTTCGTTCGGTGTGCCCGGCATGGGCCGGTTCCGCGCCAATGCTTTCCGCCAGCGCGCTTCGTACGCACTGGCACTGCGCGTCGTGCCGTTCCGCGTTCGATCGCTTGAAGAACTCGGTGCTCCACCGGCGTGCTTGACGTTGCTCAACAAGCCCTACGGCCTCGTGCTCGTCGTTGGCCCAACCGGTTCCGGCAAGTCGACGACGTTGGCTGCAATGGTCGACCGCATCAACGAGACCAAGCCGGTCCATATCCTGACCATCGAGGACCCGGTGGAATACCTGCACCATCACAAGATGGCAATGGTCAACCAGCGCGAGGTCGGCACCGACGTCGCAACGTTCGGTGCGGGCCTCAAGAGCGCACTCCGTGAAGACCCGGACGTGATCTTGCTCGGCGAGATGCGCGACCTGGAGTCCATGGAAATCTCCCTGTCGCTTGCAGAAACTGGCCACCTCGTGTTCGCCACCCTGCACACCAACGACGCCGCGCAGGCACTGGACCGCATCATCGACGTGTTCCCGGCCGAACGCCGCGACCAGATTCAGATCATGCTTGCCGGTGCGTTGCAGGGCGTAATTTCCCAGCGACTCCTCCCGGCCATCGGCGGCGGTCGTGTTGCTGGCTACGAGGTCATGATCGCGAACGAAGCCATCAGGAACCTTGTTCGTGAGGGCAAGTCACGCCAGATGCGAAACATGATCTCGACCGGCGGTGCCGAAGGCATGCAGACGATCGAGATGGACCTCGCACGCCTCGTTGCTGCCGGCCTCATTTCGATCGAGACAGCCACCGAATCCAGCCAGTACCCGAAGGAGATCCAGGCCCAGCTCGCCACCGCACGTGCGCAGATGCAGGCCCAGGCAACCGTGGCCACCGGCCAGGCCGGCTCGTCCGGTTCGGGTACCTACGAAGGCGCCGCGCAGAGCGTCCCAGCCTGACACTGCGTCACTGATTGCAAGCGGAGAGCCCGATGGTCGTCAAGAAACTCCCATACAAGAACCTTGCTGGTGTCACGCCGTGCCCAGGCGGCTGGCTGGTGTTGCCCGCCCGCCTGGCTGGGATCACCATCTCGGCCGAGGACGCGTTCGTCGTACCTCGACTTTCTGAAGTACTCGACTATCGACCGAAGTTCGAAGCTGCCGGGATCAATATCCCGATCGGCCTGAACGACACGCCCAACGGCAGGTTCCGCCCCGCCGAACTCGAAGCACGGGAGTTCGTCGGCTGGCCACGGTCGGTCGGCATCAACGGTGTCCCGAGCCGAGCGGCAACGCGCGCCGAATCGCCTGCAGAAGCAGCCGAAATGGAGCCATGGATGACGCGGCACGATCGCCGTCGTCTGCGCTGGCTGAAAGAAGCCGAGAGCGAAATCCAACCGTTCCACGCACGCAGCCTGTTCTCGGCTCACCCCGACGTCTCATTCACGCAGATGAACAACGGAGAGCCGTTGAAGACCTCGCCATACCACGAAGATGGTCGGCTCGAGCGTCTGGAATTGATCCGAACGCAGCTTCCTGGCGTCGACGACGTGATCACGCGCGTGCCGCCAGCCGGCGCAGCGCCCGTACACATGCTGCAAGTAGCTGCAATGCTGTGGACCGCTCGACGTGGTTCCGGACGCGCGATTTCGCGTATGCCCCTCGATCCCGTCTGGGATACCGAAGGCATGCGAATGGAAATCGTCAGGTAGGGCCAGATCGCCCGAATACTGCGTTGCGAGAGCGCCTCATTGAGCAAGCTCAACTTCGTTGCCTCGCGCCTTGTCTTCGGATGATCTGATCCCGACCTGACGTGAAGGGTTTCTCGGGTTCATGGTTCCTTGACCTCGAACCACCCGATCCTCAGCGGACCGTAGGAAGAAGGAAAAGAAGACTTGAACGGGGGTGTCAGCTGGTCGCTGCGAGTCCGCCGGTGGGACGATCGGTCGTGGGAGGCGGGAACGTCTGGGGTGCCAGGGTGTCTGGCTGGGGTTCGAACAGGGACGTAATGGCATCGGCCAACGCCTTCTGCCGTATCAGGCAGTCGCTGATACCGACCTTGAGGACTTCGACGGATTCCTCGAGCCTGTTCAGTCGGGCATCGATGCCGGTTGGCGCGCCGCCGACGCTCGGTGCGTCGCTGGTGGCCGACATGCGGTCGGTTCGTTCACGCTCGATCAGCTGAGTGAGCCGGCTTTCGGCCCGTTTGGTCTCTGACTTCGATTCGGCTCGCACCAGCTCGATCTGTTCTTGCGCGATCTGGGCGTAGGTGGCCATTGAGGTGAACTGGCTGTGGATCCGCTCTTCGGCCTGCTGTAAACGGTCGCGCAGCGTGTCGAGTTGTGTGCTGTGGTCGGCAGCTGCTTCGTCGCCGAAGAAGTCGTTGGCCGTCGGACCCGTTTCGTTGGCGTCGAAGATGTCTTTGGTCTTGCCGAACATGTGGTTGTCCTGGTGGGGTGCGATGGGGGCATCATCCGCTGCGATGCGTTTAAAAACGTAGCAGCATGCGCGCCGACGACCTTGAGGAATCGGCGACACGTGGAGGAGCACGTACAGCGGCCGACACACTGCGGTCCGCGAATCTTTTTCGGATTTATTCTCAAGGATTTGCGTGGAAAGCCGAAGACACTATTGCG
>NZ_JBDNIJ010000105.1:0-7059 GCF_041688325.1 Ilumatobacter sp. | reverse complement strand
TCGTGCGCGAGTTGCACCTGTTCGGCAAACGCAGCCTTCTGGATGTCGCGCTCGGAATGCTCGTAGTAGTAGTCGAGCCCGGCTTCGCCGATCGCAACGATGCCGGGCGTGCTCAGCAGATCGATGATCGTGTGGACGCCTTGTACTGCGTCGTGCGGGTGCAAGCCGACCGTCGCGAACACGTTGTCGTGGCGACTCGCGACCTCAATGGCCGCCTCGGAGGTTGCCCGGTCGCAGCCGACCGTGACGAGCGTGTGGACACCCATTTCCATGGCCGCCGCAACAGCGCCGTCGGGCCCGTCAGGGATCCGCTCGTCGTGAATGTGACAGTGACTGTCGATCCATTCGAGTGGGTTCGGGCTGGTCACAGCGTCTCCCGGCAGCAGTTTTGGTTGCCCTCACGCCAGCCTCGCTCGCTCGGCGGCACGTGGGTGGCGCTGCACTCTGTACGGCGCATGGCTTAGAGCTTGATGCGAGGGAAGAGTGCGTCGCCCTTGGTGACGACGGATCCCGCTGTGTACTGGCCCCATGCGGCGGCGGCGGGGAGGCGTTGGTCGACGACGTTGCCCGTCATGCCGATGCGCTCCCACAGGGCTTGGGCGGTGTCGGGCATTGCCGGGTGGACCAGCACGGCGACGATACGCAGCGCTTCGAGTGCATCGCCCATCACCCGGTCGACGTCGGCTCCGGGCTCGGACTTCCACGGCTCGTTCACTTCGAGGTGGCCGTTCGTCGCACGGATCAGCGACCACGTGGCGTCGAGCGCCCGGCTCGGTTGGACCGTTGCCCAGCCTGCTGCCGTGTCGGCGTACGCCTGTGTGGCAACGGCCGCAAGCGGACTGTCGGGATCGGGAGCGGTGCCGAGACCGTCGCACTTCTTGGCAACGACGGTGGCGACGCGGGCTGCGAGGTTGCCGAGGTTGTTGGCCAGATCGGAGTTGTATCGACCGACGAGCCCTTCCCAGGTGAAGTCGCCGTCGTTGCCGTAGGCGGTGTCGGCGAGCACGTAGTAGCGGAAACCGTCGAGGCCGATGTCGTCGATGAGGTCGAGGGGGTTGACGACGTTTCCGGCGGTTTTACTCATCTTCTCGCCACCGCTGAGCAACCAGCCGCCGATGGCCCAGCCCTTGGGCGGCTCGACGCCAGCCGACATCAGCATCGCTGGCCAGTACACGCAGTGCTGGCGGACGATGTCTTTGCCGATCAGGTGGAAGTCGGCCGGCCAGTTGTCTTTGTATGCGTCGGTGCCGTCGCCGAAGCCCACCGCAGCCAGGTAGTTGGTGAGGGCGTCGTACCACACGTACGTGACGTGCTTGTCGTCCCATGGCAGCGGGACGCCCCAGTCGAGCGAGGTGCGGCTGATCGAGAAATCACGAAGCCCCGACTTGATGAGGCCGATGGCTTCGTTGCCGCGCTGCTCGGGCGTCATCGCGGTCGGATGTGCGGCGTACCAATCGAGCAGGCGATCTTCGAAACGTGACAAACGGAAGAAGTAGTTCTCCTCTTCGAAGAACTCGACTGCACGATGGTGGATCGGGCACTGGTTGGCTTCGCCCTCGGTGTCTTTGTCGAGTTCGTCGTCTTGGTAGTACTCCTCGCACGCGACGCAGTACTTGCCGGCGAATTTGTCGAGTTCGATGTCGCCAGCGTCGTAGCAACGCTGCAACAGTTCGGCGACGGCCGCTTTGTGCCGCGGCTCGGTCGTGCGGATGAAGTCGTCATTCGCGATGTTCAACTTCTTCCACGCTTCAGCAAACTTCGGCGCAATCGAGTCGGTGAACTCCTGCGGCGTGACGTTGGCAGCCTCGGCAGCCTGCTGAATTTTCAAGCCGTGTTCGTCGGTGCCCGTGAGGAACTTGACGTCGTCGCCGAGCAGCCGATGCCAGCGAGTGAGGGCATCGCCGATGATGGTCGTATACGCGTGGCCGAGGTGGGGCTCGGCATTCACGTAATAGATAGGGGTCGTCACATAGAACCGAGTCACGCCTGCACGATACCGTCGGCCCGATGACCGGTACGGGTGTGTTTGCAGCAGCGACGAGCGTCGAGCAGGTGGGGGTGGCTGAAGGTGATGGGACGCGCACCGCGTTCAGCGCCTCGATCAACGAGGGCTGGGACATCGGGGGCAACGCCAACGGTGGCTACCTGATGGCGATTGCCGGCCGGGCGATGGTCGAAACTGCTGGCCGTCCACCACTCACACTCACCGCGCACTACCTCCGTCCGGCACCCGCTGGGCCGTGCACGATCGACGTCGACATGGTGCGCTCCGGCCGTCGGCTTGCGACCGCTCGCGCATCACTTCGGATTGGTGGTAAGCCGTCGCTGGAATTACTCGGCACGTTTGGGGACCAGCAGCCAGACGACGGCCCGACCTATGCGCGTGAAGCGCCGCTCGACGTGACGCCGTACGACGACTGCCCGATCATGCCGAGCGCGACGGAGTCGACCGGCCCGGCACTGATGGACCGCCTTGCGTCGCGAATCGACCCGGTCGACGCTGGCTTTCGGAGCGGCAAGGTCTCGGGCGACCCGATGGTTCGCGGCTGGTTCGCGCTGGCCGGCGGTGAACCAATCGACGCGATTGCGTTGCTACTGGCAGCGGATGCGTTCCCACCGCCGATCTTCAACTCGGGGATGCCTGTCGCCTGGGTGCCGACCATCGAGTTGACCGTCCACATTCGAGGGACGCCGGCACCTGGCCCGATCCGCTGTGCGTTCCGGAGTCGCTTCATTCACGATGGGCTGGTCGATGAGGAGGGTGAGATGTGGGACAGCGCAGGCAAGCTCGTCGCGCAGTCGCGACAGCTCTCCCTGACACCTCGCGGCTGAACTGGTCCGGCTGAACTGGTCCGGCTGAACTGGTCCGGCTGAACTGGTCCGGGCGCCAGCGTCGTTCAGATCGTGAGTTGGTAGACGTCGCGGCGTGACCGGCCGGTCTGCTCGGCGACAGCGGCAGCGGCGTCACGCTTCGACATGCCGTCGGCGATCGCCTCGTCAAGGAGACGCCGAACGTCCTCGTCAGTCGCAGGTGCGGTGTCGACCGGCACCCCGGCGAGGACAAAGACGTACTCGCCCCGTGGCTCGCCGATGTCGATTGAACCGAGGGTGCCGCGGACGACGGTCTCGTGCAGCTTGGTCAGCTCGCGGGTCACGACGATGTCGCGGTCTGGGCCGCAGACTTCGCCGAGATCGGACAAGGTGCGGAGCGCTCGATGGGGCGCTTCGTAGAGGACCGATGTCCGCGGTTCGCAAGCGAGTTCGGCGAGTCGAGTCGCCCGCTCGCGGCCCTTGCGTGGGAGGAACCCTTCGAACACGAACCGTGATGTATCGAGGCCGCTGATCGTCACGGCCATCACTGCAGCGCTCGGGCCGGGGACCGAACTGACGTCGTGGCCAGCCTCGATTGCGGCCTTGACAAGCCGCTCGCCAGGGTCGGACACACCTGGTGTTCCGGCATCACTGACCACGGCCACATCGCCGCCGCTGCCGAGGACACCGAGCACCCGATCGATCAGGTCGTGTTCGGTGTGTTCATTACACACCGCCATCCGCTTGGCTTTGACCCCGGAGTGGTGGAGGAGCAATCCCGTCCGTCGAGTGTCTTCGCAGCAGACCAATTCGGCGGCAGCGAGCATCTCGATGGCCCGAGGTTGCAGGTCGCCGAGGTTGCCGATTGGAGTGGCAATGAGCCAGAGAATCCCGCTCACTCTTCGCGCACTTCGACCACGTCGCCGACCCGGATGCCCCATCGGGCGAATGCACCTGCGTTCGCTTCGATCACAATGCGTGCGGAGAACACAGGGATGCCGACGCGGTGGCGGGCCATTTGCAACGTCTTCACGACGACGCCGTCCTCATCGACGAATGCCACGTCGATCGGAAACTTCATGCCGATCGTGTGGACACCACGACAGGGACGAATAACGAGCGCTCCGTCGAGGCTGCTGCGACCGAGAAGGCCCCTGCGTCGGGCCGGCCGAGTTTCAGCGAGTTCGGCGGAAGCGAGCACCCGAGCGTTGCTCACCAGCCAAGCCATAGACCTCATCATGCCAGAGCAGACGAGTTATCTGAAAGCGCTGAACAGCCAGACCGCGCTGCGGCGGGCCCGCCGTTGGGCTCGGCGTCAGGCCCGACGCAGGCCCGGGTGTGAACACGGACCGGATCGTCGAAGGGGAGTACGGTCGGCGATGTGGCTGGTCGAACCGGATTTTCGCTTCGGGAGGTGGCAGCGGGCCCGGCTGAGGCCCCGATTCTCACCGACATCACCGTCGATCTGCCTGAAGACGGAATCACCGTGATCGTCGGACCGTCCGGATCGGGAAAGTCGACGCTGCTGCGTCTCCTCAACCGCCTCGACGACCCTGTTGGCGGTGCGATCATGTGGAGAGATCAGGCGCTGTCGGCAATGCCGCCGCCCACGCTGCGCCGGCAGGTCGGAACAATCTTCCAACGGGCCCCGCTGTTCGAAGGGTCGGTGCTCGACAACTTCCGCGTGGCTGATCCAGAGGTTTCCAGCGAACGAGGCGGGCACGTCCTCGAACATGTCGGGCTGTCTGCAGACCTGCTCGGTCGTGATGCTGCAACGTTGTCCGGTGGTGAGGCCCAGCGGATGTGCGTGGCCCGAGCGCTGCTGACTCGCCCCGAAGTTCTGCTTGCCGACGAACCGACGGCGGCACTCGACATCGACGCGCGCATGGCGATCGAAGGGCTCGCCCGCCAACTCGCCGACGAAGGAATCGCCGTGCTGTGGGTCAGCCACGACACCGACCAGGTCCGGCGGCTCGCTGACCATGTGCTGGCAATCGTCGACGGCAAAGTTGCGGCGTTCGGACATCTCTCCGAACTTGATACGCACGCCGATCCCATTGTCCGGCGCCTGATCGGAGCATCGACATGACTGCTGCACTCCTCGCGGTGGGCCGCGCCGACATCGGACTGGCAGGCCTCGCAGCATCCGGTGGCCTGATTGCCGTCGGCGTCGGCATCTCGTTCTGGCGGGGACTCGGCCTCGAACGTTCGCTGCTCTGGGCAGCGCTGCGTGCCCTCGTTCAGCTCCTCATTGTGGGCTGGGCCCTGCAACTGGTTGTTGATCCCGACGACCCACTGATCTGGTCGGGTCTCTGGCTGCTGTTCATGCTCCTGTTTGCTGCTTGGACGACGGCCCAACGTGCCCTCGGGGTGCCGAAAGTCTTCGCCCTCTCCCTTCTGGCTTATGCGCTGTCGGGGATTGCGACGCTGGGAGTTCTGTTCGGCTTCCAGGTGTATGACTTGGAGGGCCGGACGATCGTGCCGCTCGCCGGAATCGTCGTCGGCAATTCACTGTCGGCAACGGTGCTGGTGTCACGCCAGCTACTCGAAGCCGCAACCGAACAGCGTGGAGTGATCGAGGGGCGGTTGGCGCTCGGACTCTCAGCGCGCGACGCCTTTCAACCGCATCTGCGACGTGCGCTGCGGACGGCGCTCGTGCCTCAAATCGAGACCACCAAGGCTGTCGGCATCGTTGCGCTGCCGGGGGCGATGGTCGGATTGATCCTCGCCGGCGTCGATCCCGCCGATGCGGTGATGGTGCAGATCTCGGTGATGTACCTCGTGCTTGGCAGCGTGGCGACGACAACAACGGTGATGAGTATCGGCATCTCACGCGAACTCTTCACGCCCGCCCAGCAACTCCGTCGACTCTGACGCGGTCACACTGTGCCTGGCACAGTGTGACCGGGCGGTAGCGTGGCTTGCCGCATGGAACGTTTTGGCTTGGTTGGTCTTCCGAACGCGGGCAAGAGCTCGCTGTACAACGCACTCACCGGTGGTGGTGCCCTAGCGGCGCCGTACCCGTTCGCCACGAAAGACCCGAACATCGGCGTCGCGAAGGTGCCGGACGACCGGCTCGATCGCCTGGCGGTCATGTCGAAGTCGAAGAAGGTTGTCCACGCCCAGGTCGAGGTCGTCGACATCGGTGGCCTGGTCGAAGGCGCAAGTACGGGCGAAGGTTTGGGGAACAAGTTCCTCGCCAACATCCGCGAGGTCGATGCGATCGTGTTCGTGCTCCGGGCATTCGAGGATGACGATGTCGTCGGGCCGTCCGATCCGATTGAGCACCTCCGTGTCGTCGAGATCGAGCTGGCGCTGGCCGACCTCGAGACCGTCGAGAAACGGCTCAAGCAGACCCAGCGCGCCGCCAAGCTCGACAAGTCGATGGTCGCCGAGACCGAAGCGCTGCAAATCGCCTACGACCAACTCGCCGAAGGCCTGCCGCTTTATCGCGCCGGCCTGAAAGACGATGTCAAAGAGCTCCTTGCCCCGTACTACTTGCTGACGAACCGGCGCGTGCTCGCCGTGGTCAACGTCGGCGAGGATGACATCGACTCGATTCCTGAGAAGGAGAAGTTGATCTCCGACGAGTTCAACAACGTCGGCGACAACGTCGAAGTGATCGGCATGTGCATCCAGATGGAGGCCGAAGCCGCCGCCATCGAAGACCCTGACGAACGCAAAGAGATTCTCGAAGGTTTCGGCCTTGGCGAGGGTGCACTGTTCCGGATGGTCCGCAGCGCTTATCACCTGCTCGGTCTCCGCACTTTTTTGACAACTGGCGAGCAAGAATCTCGAGCGTGGACGTTCCGCGAGGGCTCGACGGCACCCGTGTGCGCCGGTCGGATCCACGGCGACTTCCAGCGTGGCTTCATCAAGGCCGAAGTCATTCAGTGGGAGGAGCTTCTCGAACTCGGTTCCTGGAATGCAGCCAAGGACGTCGGCAAGATGCGCGTCGAAGGTAAGGAATACATTGCCCAGGATGGCGACGTAATGGAGTTCCGCTTCAACGTCTGAGTTGTCCGTCTGACTGGTTTCCGAGCCGTCGGTCGATTCTCGGGATGGTTTCGGGCGGTTTCCGCCGTCTCAGGTCCCGAGTTCCCTGCGGTTGGTCGTTCGCCGTAACCGGCTGTCAGGCTGCGTCTGGCACATCGAGGTGCTTCCAGCGCGCTAACGCCCGTCGGATCCGGAGTGCTGTGCCACCCGGATCGTGGACGATCGACCGATAGCTGAATCGGAGCACCTGCC
>NZ_JBDNIJ010000460.1:0-2304 GCF_041688325.1 Ilumatobacter sp. | reverse complement strand
CGTCCTTGTCACCACACCCGAACTCGGCGCGCGATGCTCCAACGGCATCGCCACGTGGACCGTGATCGTCGGCACGGCCGAGGAACCGCAGCACGACAATCAGATGAACTGGTCGGCGTTGTTTGAACACGGCATTTTCGACGGTCCCGGGCCTGCCTCCTCGGACATCGCCAGCCTCTACTACAGCTCAGCAACGACCGGACGTTCCAAGGCCGCCGTTGGACTGCACACCGACATCACGTTGAACTCGATGCAGCAAGTCATCGAGCTCAGCCTGAGGTCGGATGACGTCCATCTCGTGACCGCATCGATGTCGTGGGCAGCTGGACTGCACGGCGTCACACTCGCCACGCTGTACGCCGGTGGCACGATCGTGCTGCCCGACCTCGGCGCAATGACAGCAGACAAGCTGGCGTCGGCAATCGCCGAGTGGGAACCCACAACGGTGATTCTTGTGCCGACACTGCTCCGACGCCTCGTCGAGGATTCAGAGGCGCTCAGTCGCCTGCAGCAGTCGAATCTCCGACTCATTTTGACCGGTTCGGAGCCCGTGCCGCTGCCTCTGTTCGAGCGGGTGACCGAGGAACTCCCTGACGTCGAAGTCATGCAGGGGTACGGCATGTCGGAGTTTCCGATGTTGATCACACTGCTACGACCCGAGCATGCAGTCGAGCGGATTGGTTCGGCGGGACTCCCCACGATGTTCACCGAGCTTGCTCTACTCCAGGAAGACGGAACGCGGGTCGAAGCAGGCGAAGGCGAGATCCTGCTCCGTACACCCGCCACGATGCGCGAATACTGGAAGCGACCGGAAGAGACTGAGATCGGCATGCGTGACGGTTGGCTTCACACCGGTGACCTCGGCCGGATCGATGCGGATGGATTCCTTTGGATCACGGGCCGCGCCAAGGACCTGATCATCACCGGAGGCCTCAATGTCGCGCCGCTCGAGATCGAGAAGGTGCTCAGTCGAGCGCTCGCGGGTCGCGAGGTTGCCGTGGTCGGGGTCGCTGATCCCGAATATGGCGAACGCATCGTCGCAGTGTTCGGCGGAGACCTGCCGGTCGACAGCGACGAAATGGCCGCCACCTGTAAACAGACCCTGCCGTCGTACAAGGTTCCCCGAGAGTTCCACATCTTCGGTGACGAACTCCCGAAGGGGCCGACCGGCAAGTTACTCAAACGGGCGATTCGGCCGTGGGCTCAGGACCGCTCCGACGAACGTCGGGAGCAGAAATGACCCCAACTTTCCAGAGGGAGATCCAACATGCATGACATCGTGATTCGAAACGCGAACGTTGTCGATGGCACGGGAGCTGCCGCTGCGTTCGGCGACGTCGCCATCGATGGTGAGTCGATCAGCGCAGTCGGCTTGTCGGTCGGCGTCGGTCGCCGCGAAATCGACGCCGACGGCCGCCTGCTCACGCCCGGCTGGGTCGACATCCATTCCCACTACGACGGCCAGGCGACCTGGGACCCGCATCTCGTGCCATCCGGAGCCCACGGTGTGACCACCACTGTCTTCGGTAACTGCGGTGTGGGTTTCGCTCCGGTGAAAGCCGACGATCGTGGGGCGCTCGTCACTCTGATGGAGGGCGTGGAAGACATTCCGGGTGCAGCACTGTGGGAAGGCCTGGCGTGGAACTGGGAGACGTTCCCCGAGTACCTCGACGCCTTGGAGTCCACGAAACGGTCCGTCGATGTCGCTGCGCTGCTGCCACACAGCGCGGTGCGCGCGTATGTCATGGGCGTCGAGGCGTCTGTCCGCGGTGTCGCGACGGATGACCAGATCGCCCAGATGCAGTCGATCGTTCGCGAGGCAATCTCTGCGGGAGCCATCGGGCTGTCGACATCGCGCACCAAGCTCCACCTCGGATCCGACGGTGGCGCCGTGCCCGGCAGCTTCGTTGAGCTCCAGGAACTGCTTGACCTCGCAGGCGCTGTTCGTGCCGGTGGCGGAGGCATGATCCAACTTGTCACTGATTGGACCGACGGCGATCCGGCGCAGCAGTTCGACTGGTTCCGCAAGATCGCCGATGAGTGTGGACTTCCGGTTGCCTTTGCCCTTGTACAAGACGACCTGTCGCCGGACAATATCTATCGAATCCTCGACCTCCTGACCGAGGCTCGCGCCGATGGTCTGGAAATTCATGCCGGAGTGGGCGTGCGTCCTGTTGGGATGCTGATCAACCTTGAGAGTGAGATCCATCCATTCTCAGGCCACCCTGCCTTTCAGGAGATCGCAGCACGTTCGACACCGGAACAGTTGACGGTGATGCGCGACCCCGAGTTCAAGCGGCGGAT
>NZ_JBDNIJ010000459.1:0-3084 GCF_041688325.1 Ilumatobacter sp. | reverse complement strand
TCGAGTTCTTGGATGACCTTGCCGTTGCCGCGCACCGGGCCGTCGAGGCGCTGCAGGTTGCAGTTGACGACGAACACCAGGTTGTCGAGTTGCTCACGCGATGCAAGGGAGATGGCGCCCAGTGTTTCGGGTTCGTCGCACTCGCCGTCACCGAGGAACGCCCACACGCGGCTGCCCGAGGTGTCGTCGATCTCGCGGTTGAGCAGGTAGCGGTTGTAGCGGGCTTGATACAGAGCCGTGAGTGAGCCGAGGCCCATCGACACGGTCGGGAACTCCCAGAAGTCGGGCATCAAGCGCGGGTGAGGGTAGGAGCTGAGGCCGCGACCATCGCGTCCGAGTTCGCGGCGGAAATGATCGAGATCATCTTCGCTCAGGCGGCCTTCGAGAAAGGCGCGTGCGTACACGCCGGGCGCAGCATGGCCCTGGAAATAGACGTGGTCGCCAGGGTTGCCGTCGTCCTTGCCGCGAAAGAAGTGGTTGAAGCCGATCTCGTAGAGCGCAGCCGAACTGGCGAAGGTCGAGAGGTGGCCGCCGATGCCGTCGGCTGCCTTGTTGGCCTTGACGACCATTGCCGCAGCGTTCCAACGAATGAAGGCGCGGATGCGGCGCTCGATGTGTTCGTCGCCCGGAAACCAGGGCTCTTCGTCGCGCGGGATGGTGTTGACGTACGGCGTGGAAACGGTGGCTGGGAACGACACCTGGCTGGCGCTCGCCCGTGCCATGAGCCGGGTCAGCAGATAGCGGGCGCGGTTTTTGCCGTGCGTGTCGACGACGGCGTCGAGGCTGTCGAGCCATTCCTCGGTTTCGATGGGGTCGATGTCGGGGAGCTGATGGACATGTCCGTCGAAAATCATACGGAGCCAGTCTCGCAGGGTTACCGAGCGGTAGCGATCAAGACCGCGCAACTGTCCGCAACTGTCCGAAACTGTTCAGGCAGGGTGCTGACTGGACGGCCGGAGGGTCCATCGGCGGGAGTCGGCCCCGAACGGCTCTAGGTTGAGAGCAATGAGTCGACTCGAGATTTACACCGACGGTGCTTGCCAGGGAAACCCCGGGCCAGGCGGTTGGGGCTGGGCCGCGGCGCCCGAAGGTGAGCCGAACGGCTCGGGCGGCGAAGCAGCGTCCACCAACCAGCGAATGGAAATCTACGCAGTGATCGATGCGCTACGCACCTATTCCACGGTGGCCGACGATCACGGTGCACCCGTACCGATCGAGATCGTCTCCGACTCCACGTACGTCGTCAAGTGCTTCAACGACAAGTGGTGGGTCAAGTGGGAACGCAACGGCTGGAAGAACTCCAAGAAGCAACCGGTTGCGAATGACGATCTGTGGAAACCACTGATCGAACTCGTGCAAGCCGGCGACGTCACCTTCCGATGGGTCAAGGGTCACAGCGGCGACCGGATGAATGACCTGGTCGACGCACTCGCCGTCGCTGCAGTGCCCCGCCGCACCTGACCGTGTGAATCTGGTGGCTTCAGCCGCCTGGCCATGGTGCCGAAAACCTCAGTGAGATGATGTCACTGGGACGTCGCACAACATTACGATTCGATGTCATGCGCACACTGAGTTGGGGTCGATGGCTGGTTGCTGGAGCGGTCGCTGCGGTCAGCGTTGTCGCGCCTGTCCCCGCGCCCACGCAGGCTGCCGGCGGTGACATCGTCGCCATCGTGATCGAGGGCACCGGCTTCGGACACGGTCGAGGCATGAGCCAGTGGGGCGCGTACGGCTACGCAGTCGACCACGGCTGGGACTGGAAACAGATTCTCGACCACTACTACGGCGGTACTGAGGCCGGAACCGTGCCCGCAGCGGAACGGGTCCGTGTGCGGCTCACCGGTCTGGACGGTCAGAACACCGTCGGCGTCATCTCGCATGGCTCGCCGATTACCTGGAACGGCCAGACCCGAGCCTCGATGTACGCCAAAGAGACCTCCACTCCCGGCAAATTTGAGGTGTGGGGCTCGACTGGCCGGGCCTGCCCCGGCGCATCCAACCTCATCGTCCCCGGCGGCTCGCCAGTGATCGCCAGGGGGGCACAGGGCGTGGCGGTCGAACAGATCCAGCAGTTCCTGCGGACGTATCAGCCAACGGCCGGAGGCATTGTCATCGACGGCGATTTCGGCAACCAGACCTTCGGCTACCTGGTCGACTGGCAGAACGCAGTTGGCGTCACGCTCGATGGCACCTGGGGGCCCGAGGACGCCGCGAAGGCGCGTTCGATCACCGCTGCCGACACAGCGTCGGACTTCTCGCTGCTCGGCACCGAAGTGGCAACCACCGCCAACCCCGTGAGTTTCACAATTGCGAACGGCGACGGAAGCATCGACCCAGAACTCACCATCGGGCTGTGTTCACCTCAGCGGTCGATCACGCATTACCGCGGCTCGATCGACGTGCTGAGTACGTCGTCCGGGAACCGCGTGGTCAACGACGTGAGTACCCAGAATTACGTCCGCGGCGTGATCCCTCGTGAGGTGTCGGCATCGTGGGGTGACGCAGGCAATGGCGCTGGGGCCAACGCCCTGCGGGCACAGGCGGTCGCGGCCCGCTCGTACGGGCTCGAGCAACGGCGCAGCTACTTCTACGACGGCACGTCCACCCGCTACGCCACGACCTGCGATACAACGGCCTGCCAGGTGTACGGCGGTGCTGCACGGCGTGGCGCTGCCAACGGGAACGCAGAAGTTCGCGAGGACCCACGTACCGATGCTGCTGTGGCGGCGACCGCGAACGTGGTTCGGCGATGGCCTGGCGGCCACCCGAAGGCCGGACAACTCGTTTCGACCGAGTTCTCCGCATCGAATGGGCCCCGTACGGCCGGCGGCGAGTTCCCAGCTGTCAACGACATCGGTGACGACACCCTGTTGAATCCGAACCACCGCTGGAAGCGGGTCATCGATGCCGACACGCTTGAGTCGAAGTACGGGATTGGCCAGTTGACGTCAGCTTCGATGACCAATGCAGCGGCGAGCCAGTACAAGGGATACGACGGGATCTGGTTCGACGACCTCGTCTTGCAGGGCAAGTCCGGAAGTGAGCGGATGAACTCGTGGGATTTCCGAAATGCTTTCAACCTGC
>NZ_JBDNIJ010000458.1:0-1362 GCF_041688325.1 Ilumatobacter sp. | reverse complement strand
GATCGATTCACGGCCACGCCGCGGCATCAGGCATCTGGCCACACAGGTCGTGCTCGTCGTCGCCGCAGCGATCGCCTACTTCGGCGTCAGAGGACTGACCGAAGGAAGCCAGACCACAGCAGTTGGCAACGGCAACCGAGTGCTCGACCTCGAGCGCTCCCTAGGAATCGATCTGGAACAAACATTCCAGGGAGCGATCCTCGACCATGACACGATCGTCACGGCGGTCAACTGGATCTACATCTGGGGGCACTGGCCAGTCATCGGGCTCACGTTGGCCTGGCTGTACCGGAGTCGACGGGCGTCATTCTTGCTGCTTAGGAATGCGATGTTCATCTCCGGCGCCATCGGCCTGGTCATCTTCATCTCATTCCCTGTTGCTCCGCCGCGCTTGATGCCCTCAGGTTTCGTCGACACCGTCACAGAGTTGTCGACCTCGTATCACGTCCTCCAACCGCCGGCCCTGGTCAACAAATTTGCTGCGGTACCCAGCTTGCATGTCGGGTGGAATCTTCTCGTCGGCGTGCTCATCTTCACGAGGTCGTGCAGCAAAGTCGCCAAACTGTTCGCCCTTGCCGGGCCGGCTCTGATGGCCTTCGCTGTCGTGCTGACGGCGAACCACTACATCTTGGATGCCATCGCCGGCTCAGTCGTGGCGCTCGCGGGACTGAGCGCAGCAGGTGTATTGGCTCGACGCAACCATCGTCGAGCGTCGATTGGCGGCACTCCGAACATCGACCGGTGCCGTGTCGTCACTGACCTGCGCTGCAATCACCCCGAACCGGAATCGGTTGCGTCCGACCGAGCGGCCTGACTCTCGCTCTGTTCCGACGGCGCTTCGTGCGGTTGCTTGAGCCTGTGTTCGTTCAACGTGTTGCCGGACCCGGGAGCAGTTCTGGGGCCGAAGCGGGTTCCTTCTCTGCAGTGGGCGCGGCGGGGTTCAGTGTGAGCACCGCCTCGCGTCGTGAGTAGGAGTCAGGGATGGACCGCGAAACGATTCAGGCCGACGTCGTCGTGATCGGGATGGGTCCCGCGGGCGAGCACGTTGCGGGCACGCTTGCCGAACGAGGCCTGTCGGTGGTCGGTATCGAGTCGGATCTCGTCGGCGGTGAGTGCCCGTACTGGGGATGCATTCAGTCGACGATGATGGTCCGAGCCGCCAATCTGCTGCAGGAGACCCGGCGGGTCAACAGAGTCGCGGACACTGCGACGGTCGTGCCCAACTGGACGCCGGTTGCCGAATGAATTCGTGACTCGGCCACCGATGATTGGAACGATCAGGTGGCCGTCGATCGGTCCATGGGCTAGCGGGAGTTTCCTGGCTAGGCCGTTGAGCGGCGTGTGGGGTGTTGTTGAGAAACT
>NZ_JBDNIJ010000457.1:0-9668 GCF_041688325.1 Ilumatobacter sp. | reverse complement strand
TTACGGTCGAGCCGGCCTGACAGATCGTTACGGTCGAGCCGGCCTGCTGACATACTGATCCCCGTGAACGAGGATCAGGTCAAACAAGAATTGCACGAGGCGCTGGGAACTTCCCAGCGCCTCGGCTTTTTAGGAGACAGGCCCATCGACGAAGTCATCGAACACGCTCGGGCTTTCGTGTCGGCATTGGAGGGCGTCACAGGATCAGTGATTGACTTGGGCGCCGGTGGAGGCGTGCCCGGCTTGGTGCTGGCCGTCGACCGGCCCGATCTCTCCATAACCCTGTTGGACCGTCGGACGAAACGGACTGACTTCCTGTCTCGGATAGTTCGTCGAATGCACCTTGACCATGTGACCGTCGTGGCCGCCGACGTCGACGATGCGATCCGTCAAGGCTACGTTGGATTCGATGCAGTGGTTGCCCGGGGCTTCGGTCCACCAGATTTCACTCTGCGGACTGGGGCCCGTTGTTTGGGACAGAGCGGTGTCATTGTGATTAGTGAGCCACCCACAGGCGATCGGTGGGATGCGGAACTCGTCAGTTCTCTGGGGCTCGTCCGAGTGCCGTCTGACACTCGGGTGGTCTGTTTCACACGAGAATTTATGCTCTGACCAGGGATGATGTACTCAGTCTGAAGTCAGATAACAATCGTGTCATCTGACTTGAGGGATGTTTCACGTGAAACACCGCGGGTCACGCGAACGTTGAGAGTCTCGGTACCAGATTGGAGGTGCCTCGAATGTTTCACGTGAAACCAGGCGGAGATAGTTGTAACTTGTCGAGGAATGAGGCACAGTAGGAATGTCCCAGTCGGGATGATTTGACCGGCGTTTGGAGAATGTGTGTCGGATACCGAGGAACCCCCCTCCCCTACCGTAAGTGAATCTACCGGTGTGCCTGAAGTGGCCTCACTTGTCGGGCGTTCACTCCCTCGCATCATGGCGGTGGCCAACCAGAAGGGCGGTGTCGGTAAGACGACCACCACCGTCAACCTTGGTGCGTCACTAGCTGAACTCGGACTTCGGACGCTCCTCATTGATTTAGACCCCCAGGGGAATGCCTCGACTGGCCTCGGGATCGAAAATCGTGGCCTCGAGCTTTCGATGTACCACGTTCTTATGCATGAGGAGCCACTCGACAACGTGGTCGAGCCGACTGATGTGAAGAACCTGTTCGTTGCACCCGCGTCACTGGATCTTGCGGGTGCGGAAATTGAACTCGTTCCGGCGTTCAGTCGCGAGCAGCGCTTGAAACGAGCGATTGATGCCGTGATCGATGACTATGACTATGTCCTTATCGACTGTCCCCCATCGTTGGGACTCCTGACAGTCAACGGCCTGTCGGCTGCGACTGAGGTCCTGGTACCGATTCAGTGCGAGTACTACGCACTGGAAGGCCTTGGCCAGTTGCTTCGCAACGTTGATCTGGTGAAACGGAACCTCAACCCCACGTTGGAGATGAGCACGATTCTCTGCGTCATGTTCGATGCTCGTACCAAGCTCGCAGGGCAAGTCGTCGCTGAAGTCCGGGAGCACTTCGGTGAGAAGGTGCTGCGCAGCGTCATCCCGCGCAACGTCCGGTTGTCTGAGGCGCCGTCGTTCGGCCAGCCCATCAATACGTTCGATCCAATGTCGCGAGGAGCGATTGCATATCGCGACGCAGCAAAAGAGGTGCATGCACGTGTCACGTCGTAGTGGTCTCGGCAAGGGGCTCAGCTCCTTGATTCCCGCAAGCGAAGTTGCCGACGCCGGCGACGGAGCCATATTGGCTGAAGTTCCCACGGCTTCTGTCGCACCAAATCCAAATCAGCCCCGTGTGCACTTCTCCGAAGAAGGACTCGTCGAATTGGCGGCATCTATCTCAGAAATGGGCGTATTGCAGCCGATTCTGATTCGCCCGGCCCCTGGAGTGGAGGGCCAGTACGAACTGATCGCGGGCGAACGGCGCTGGCGAGCCGCCCAGCGGGCAGGCCTCACAACGATTCCTGCGATTATTCGCTTGACGGATGATGTGAGTTCAGTCGAGCAGGCGCTCGTTGAAAACTTACACCGCCAGGATCTGACTCCTCTTGAAGAAGCTGCTGCATTCCAGCAACTGATCGAAGACTTCGAGATGACACATGACCAGGTGGCCACCCGCGTCGGAAAGAGCCGTTCGGTTATCACCAATACCGTTCGCTTGCTGGGCTTGCCGCCCGCCGTGCAAAGTTTGCTCGCAGATGGCCAGCTCTCAGCGGGTCATGCTCGAGCGTTGCTTGGCACACCCGATCGAGCACGCCAGGAGTTGTTGGCCCGGACTGCGGTGGCCGAAGGATGGACCGTTCGTGGAATGGAACAGGCGGTTCGGGCGGCTGTGGCCCCGCAGGCTGAGCCGGTCAGGGTGGATGAGCACGTTGCGACAGGCGTGACGCCGATTGACGGTGCGGGTTTAACGCCGGCGACGCAGCTTCGTCCCCCGGGACTGCTGGAACTCGAGGAATTACTGGCAGATCGACTTGATACGCGTGTCGCGGTCACGATGGGTGCGAAACGTGGTCGGGTCACGATTGATTTCGCTGACCTTGAAGACCTTGAGCGGATCTACCGCGTCATGACAGGCTGAACCGTCGAGTCGTTGACAAACTACATCGATGGTATTTATCCACAGGTTCATCCTCACGTTGGGGATGACACTGATTCGGCCCCGGTGTCCTGCGGGTCAGCGGTG
Organism: Ilumatobacter sp.; assembly: GCF_041688325.1. Classification (GTDB taxonomy): domain Bacteria; phylum Actinomycetota; class Acidimicrobiia; order Acidimicrobiales; family Ilumatobacteraceae; genus Ilumatobacter_A. The sequence goes on along the minus strand of NZ_JBDNIJ010000457.1, from coordinate 6,961 downwards.
AACGTTCACCCCGAACGGTGGTGTGAAGCACCTGTACAGGCACCGTACGTGGTGAATATTTGAAGATCCACTCGAGGGATACTCACAATGTGTGGATAAACGTGTGGATAAAGCCTCACGCGCGGACGCGGGGTCGATGTATGCGTTTGGTCCGAGCGTTTGGTCTGCACAGCTGAGATGCCTGTGAGATGACTGGGCGACTTAGACGTTGGGCATGGGCAGGGGACCGTCGCCCCAGTGCCGTGCTGCTACGACCACGGCGCGGGTGATGAGGCTCGTTGCGTCAACGACCTCGCGAACCGGACCCATCGAGCAGAGGACGGCAGGCATCTGTGTCTCGCGGAGCACCGGCAGGCGCATGCCGCGCAGCGTGGGGGTCATGGGGAGCGCTGATTCGAACTGTTGAACGACGTGGGCAGCGAGCGAACGACCACCGACCGAGAAGAACGCTGGTACTGAAAAGTACGAAATGTCGCAACACACGTTTGGACTGGCTTCAAAACCAATGTAGATCGTCGCCCCGAAGCGGTTTGCGGCCGCGGCCTGGGCGCCAGCCTCGTACTCGTCGGTGGACATGACCGTCGCGCCGTTTTGGCGAAGTGACCGAGCGACGGAGCGGCCAACGGAACTGAGCCCACCGAACTGACCGACGACGATGCGCAGCGACTCGAGTGAGGTGGGCGTACGCACCGATTCGTGTTCGCGGACCGATGCAACGCCAGGTCCCGATCCACTTTGCCGGCGGAGGACGTCAAGCATCTTGACCGTTTTGCGACCACAGATGCCATCGGCTGGGAGCCCACAGTTCTTCTGGAAGTCGGTGAGCGCGCTGATCGTTCCAGGCCCGAGGATGCCATTTGGGCGGCCGCAGTCGAAGCCAACGTGGTTGAGTGCCCGCTGGAGGTCCTCGACGTCGTCACCGCGTAACTGGGGAGCTTTGAGGAGCAATGTGCGGTCGCCGAGTCGGTAGCCAGCTTCGATAACGGCCAGCCACGTCTGCTCATCACAGATGCCGTCGACATTGAGCCCGCGGGCTTCCTGGAAGCGCGAGACGGCATCGACCGTGGACGCGCAAAAAGAACCCGCCTCGGCACCTACCGGGGCGTACCCGGCGGCACCGAGGCGGCGCTGCAAATCTCGAATTGGTTCGCCTCGCTGCCCCTCTGCGAGGGGGAACGGGGTCAGGTGTTTGGAAGGAATTCCTCGAGCTCCTGCAGTAGTGCGCCCTTGCTCTTGGCGCCGACGAGACGTTTTTCGACTTCGCCATTCTTGAACACGAGCAGCGTCGGGATACTCATGACGTTGTACTTCATGGCGAGGTCGGGGTTGTCATCGACATTCAACTTGGTAATTGCAATGTTGTCACCGTGCTCGGCGTTGATCTCTTCGAGGATCGGAGCAATCTGCTTGCACGGGCCACACCATTCAGCCCAGAAGTCGACGACCACGGGGGTGGTTGCAGCTCCGACGACTTCGTCGAAGGTTGCGGTGGAGAGATTGGTGATTCCGTTTGCCATGAGGAGGCAGCCTTTCACAAGCGGGTCATTGCCCTGTGTGACGCAAGACCCACTGTCTTGTCGTTCGAAACAGTACAACCGTGGCGGCAACGAGATCATTCCCCCTCGGGGAGGACTCGCGCTGACCAGGGAGAACCTCAGTAGTTGGGAACGTTTGCCTCAATGTCGTGTGCATCTTCGAGCCACCGTTCCGCGTCGATGGCCGCCATACAACCCGATCCAGCAGCCGTGATTGCCTGTCGGTACACCGAATCCTGCACGTCACCGCAGGCGAAGACGCCAGGGACGTTGGTGTACGTTGAGTCGGGCACCGTCTGGAGATAGCCGGTTGCTTCGTCCATGTCGAGTTTGCCTCGGAAGAGATCAGTATTCGGCTTGTGGCCGATTGCGATGAACACGCCAGTGATGGCGAGTTCGGACTTCGATCCGTCAACGGTGTTGGTGATCTCGGCGCCGCTGACTTTTTCCTCGCCGTGAATCTTGGTGACTTGGGAATTCCACAAGAACTCGATCTTTGGATTGGCGCGTGCTCGATCCTGCATGATTTTTGAGGCACGCAGTTCGTCACGGCGTACGACGATGGTGACCTTGTCGGCAAACTTGGTCAGGAAGGTGGCTTCCTCGAGGGCAGAGTCGCCACCTCCGACCACGGCAATCTCGTGGCCACGAAAGAAGAAACCGTCGCAGGTCGCGCAGGTGGAGAGGCCGTAACCGATCAGGCGCTGTTCTTCCGGGAGGCCGAGCATGAGCGATTGGGCTCCCGTGCTGACGATGATTGATTTGGCGAAAAACTCCTGATCACGAACAGTGACTTTGAAGGGCCGCACCGTGACGTCGACGTCGGTCACTTTCTCAGTGATCACTTGGGTGCCGAAACGCTCAGCCTGGGCCCGCATCTCGGCCATCAACTCTGGGCCCATGATGCCGTCACGGAACCCGGGGAAGTTCTCGACCTCTGTGGTCAGCATGAGCTGGCCGCCGGGCTGGTCACTTGTGCTTGACGGTTCGCCTTCAATCAGCAGCGGCGCGAGTGAGGCACGAGCGGTATAGATCGCAGCAGTCAGGCCGGCGGGGCCTGAACCAATGATGATGACGTCGCGAACGTCAGGCGTGCTTGGGGTGGATTCAGACATGAGCGTCTCCGGGTGTGATGAGAGGGGAATCGGTGCACATCGCGCCTGCAGTTCCCAGAACGTCCCGGCAACGACGCCGGGCGATTAGGAAGCGTTGGCGTTGCGCTTCTTGAACAACAACAGCCCGATGAGGGAGAAGATTCCCCCGAGCACCAAGTAGCTGATGTACACCGAGCGAGCGTGTGCGAACTGCCAGTCGAGCGCCGACTGCATGCCACGTGTGAGCCCGACGACCAAGATGACGATGGCGAACACGCCCAAGAACAGCGCGATGAGGCCGAAGACGAGCCCTCGAGCGGCGTAGACGACCGGTGTTGTTGTCTTGTCGCGCACGGTGCCGACCAACCGGACGACCGTGTCGGTCGTCTCGTCGGCCCAGTTTGGATCTGTCAGCGGATTGCCCGGCATAAGTAACTGAGGTTAGCCGGGGTGGTCCCCGCGCGCCTCACGAAGCATGTTGGGAGAGGGGCAGAGCGGTGAGTCAGGGCAGCAGCGGCGTCCGAGCGATAACCAGGCAATCGTCGGGTTGATAGGCCACGGCCTGACCGTCAATGTCGTCGATGCCGACAATCACTGGTATGTCGAAGAGGCCGGGGGAACCCCAGAGAGCCGGCCCGACGATCCGAGTCACGAGGTCACACAGCGGGAACGGTGCAAGACGGGTGTCGGCCGGCGCGGCTTGGACGCTGTCGTCGAAGGCCATTTCGCTCTCTGGCGCCGGCTCAGCTGCGGCTTCGTCGACCCCGTTGTCCCCGACGTTGAGGATCGTTCGGTTCAGATCGTTGGCGAAGACCGCAAGCTCTTCAGCACTGCTCAGCACTTCGAGACTTTCATCGGGCGGACCTTCGCTCTCGCCACCAATGAGCGTGTTGGCCTCTGGTGTGACAGGGACATCGGCGGTGCCCAACTCACTCGCCGCTGCATCACCTGCGTCTTTAAATGTTTCGTCGGCTGCTTCCACGTCGAGCTCGGCGCGAGGGCTGAGGTCTTGCTCAGCGGTGTCGGCAGCGTCGCTCGCGATGCTGCCGTCGTTGTTCGAAGAGATGAACCCACGGGCAACGATGCCGCCGCCAAGGACGACAACCAGGCCTGCAGCGAGAACGAGAAGGCGATTGCTGCTGCTGCGTTGACGCAACACACCAGCAGACGTCGGTGACGTGATTGAGGCCTGCCCGGCGGCGGCTGCCGACTGCGCGCCCGCAGGTGTGGCGTCTCTGCTGAATTCGCTTGCCGGCAGCCGATCCCATACCTCCAAGGCTGCAGCGAGGTGCCGCTCGCGCGTCGAAATCGGAGCGCTGTCGGTCTGGCTGAGCACAGCTCGGACCTGGCGAAGACGCTCCACTTCGACGAGTGCTGTGGGATCACCATCGACCTGGGCGCGTTCCGCTGGTGTGGTGTCGCCGTCGAGATACGCGCTCGCCAGGAGGGTCAGGTCGTCGTTCATGTTGAATCTGTTGGACGTTCCCGATCGCCGGACTGGTTCCCGATGATGTGAATTTCTTCGGTGACGGGGTCGGTGACGTTCACCACGTCGTCATGCTCGCTGCCAAGGCGAGCGGGTGGATCCTCGAGCATGTCGTCGAGGCGCAGCGACTCGGCGAGCGCGGTGCGTCCTCGAGCGATGCGTGATTTAACCGTGCCGATCGGAATCTCGAGGATGTCTGCGATCTCGTTGTAGTCGAGGTCGGCCACATCGCGCAGGACGACGGCAGCTTTGAAGTCGTCGCTGAGTTCACCGAGCGCTTCGTCGATGGCGAGGCGATCGTCGATCGCGTCGATGCGTTTGGCGGCCATGGGGTCAATCAACTCGGGTTCGACGCCATTGGAACCGTCGCTGTGAGGGTTAATCGAATGCAGCTTCGGTCGACGCTTGCGTTTGCGAAGCTCGTCAAGCGAGGCGTTGGTGGCGATGCGATATGCCCAGGTGCTAAATGCTGCTCGTCCATCGAAGCGCGGCAGGCTCCGAGTGATCTTGATCAGTGCTTCTTGGCAGGCGTCGTCGGCGTCCTTGGTCCCCCCGGTGACCCGGCGGCAGACCGCGTAGATGCGGTCGTAGTGGCGGCGCAGGAGCTGGTCCATTGCGCTGCGATCGCCACCCTGTGCTGCGGCGACCAGCTCGTCATCAGACAGCGGAGCCATCAGCGCGACATCTCATTCAGAGGACTAACCGACCAGGGCAATTTCGCCGAGCCGGCCGCGGAACGGGTTGTTGCTACTGCACGATGCGTCGGCACCAAGCTGCTGTAACAGTACGAGCACGTGACGCACGGGAGCGGCAGGGACGTCGGTCTGGAGCACTTCGCCTTCGGTGGCGAACCGTTGAGCGCCCAGCTGACCATCCCAGCCACTGAGCTCGCCCGGGGCGCTCTCGGCTGACGAGGTGTAAAAGTCAACGATGTACGGGCCGTTGATGACGTCGACCGTCAGTGCCTGCTGAGCAGGCTGATCGAGGGTCACGACGAGACCGACACCAACCTTGCCGCCCATGTACTCACCGCCATAGCACACCGTGCGCCAGTTGGTGCTGGCGTCGCCATCGCTGATGGCAAGCACCGATTCGTCGTCGTTCTCTTCGCGGTCGCCGTCTGGGTCGAACGTGGTGATGCCCGCGATCGAGGCAGGGCCGGTGGGTGCAGCGGTAGCGTCTCCGAGCGCTGGATCGGCACCGCTCGCTGCGAGGCCGCCGCCAAGAGTTGTTGCGGTATCGACTCCAGCGAAGATCGAAGCATCAGGGACCACGCTCTCGGGTGGATTCGACCCGTCGTCGTCGCTTCCAAACTGCGCGCTCATAACGAGAACAATAGCGACGATGGCAGCGAGCAGCAGAAGCCCACCAATCACGGTGAGCGACGGCTTCCACCCCTGCGACATGCCCTTGACCGGCTTGCCCCGAAGCTGTGCTCCAGCATGTGGTGTGTTGTCGCGCTGGCGAGCTTCCCGCGGAAGTTGCTGAATCGGCACTGTGCCGGTGATCCGCTCGGGCTCACCAGGGATACGGCGACGCTCAGGGAGGGGGTTGGTGGGCGCCTGGCGTGCATCGGTAGGACGCTTACGCCGTGGCGGGTCACTCGGTGTCTGATCGCGCCGTTGGCGCAGGGTCCCGTTCGGCGATGAATCGCCGCGGGTGGCGCGACGACGGTCGTCGGCACGACCATCGAGATCCGAGGGAGCGCGACGGAGACGACCTGCGGAGAACGGAGCGACCGTCGAGCGTTCGTGGGGGGTTTCGTCGATCTCGGGTGGGCCTTCGGCTGCTGCCTGCTCAAGTGCTGCAACCAAGTCGGCGCCGGTGGCTGGACGGTGCATCGGGTTGCGTGCGAGGAGCTGGTGAATGATTGTCACCAGGCTGGTCGGCAGCGTGGCACGGAGGCGTGAGAGGTCGGTGGGGTCGCGCTGGAGGCGCGCCAGAGCCGTGTCGGCATCGCTCTCGCCGAGGAACGGCACGCGACCGGCCAGGCACTCGTACAAGACCAGGCCCAACGAGTACAGGTCGGCGCGACCGTCGAGCTTCTTGCCGCGGACCTGCTCAGGCGACAGATATTTCGCAGTGCCCATCATGATGTTCTCGCTCGTCAGATCGTCACCACCCTGGAGGGCTTTGGCGATGCCGAAGTCGGTGAGGAGCACCCGGCCGTCCGGCGTGATCATGATGTTTCCGGGCTTGACGTCACGGTGGACGAAGTTGTTCTCGTGCGCGTGATGCAGCGCCGCAGCCGTGCAGGCGCCGATGTGGCCGGTGAGTTCGGGGGAGAGGCGCTTTTGTGTGTCGAGCAGCTGCCGCAGGCTTTTGCCATCGACGAGCTGCATCACCACGGCCTGGCGGCCCTCGTGCTCGAACACGTCGTGGACAGCCACGATGTTCGGGTGGTTGAGGCTCGCTGCAGCGATTGCCTCGCGTCGGAAGCGTTCTGCGACGACTTCGTCAGAAGCCAGTCCAGGCTTGAGCCACTTGACCGCGACCTTTCGGTCCAGGGTGAGGTCAACGGCGAGCCAGACCTCGGCCATCCCACCCTGAGCCAGGCGGCGTTTCAGTTCGTAACGCTCGGCAATCAGCGTTGAGGTCGGATCGGACATGGTCGATTGAGACGTTACTTGGCTGACGGTTTGATCATGGGGCAATGAGCTGGTTGCTCATGGTCAGGGTGTCTGGGGGTGGGTCCAGGTTTTGTGTGAGCGATTGCGGGAACCGATGCGGCAATAGCTCACACAAAAGTGGAAAACCAGTTCTGTGTGAGGAACAGTGGCCAACGACGCCGCAATCGCTCACACAAAACCTGGTGCGGTGGTGCGGTGGTGCGGTGGTGCGGTGGT
>NZ_JBDNIJ010000016.1:0-3496 GCF_041688325.1 Ilumatobacter sp. | reverse complement strand
TGAGTTCAGATGGTCGGCGACGTACTTCGCCGTTGGGATGAAGCGGCAGAACACGATCGGGTCGAATCCGTCGGCGAGTAGTGACTTGACCTCCTTTGTCAGCGCTGCCAGCTTGTGATCGAGCTTCGGGCCTGAGAGAGCTTCGGCTTGAACGGCAAGTTGAAGTAGGCGGCGCCGTTGCGTCAGGTAGGACTCGCCGGTGTCCTCGGCGGAAATCCCGTCAGCCCCTGCAACGACGTCGGCGGCCTCGGCCGTGTCGTCGATGCCGGTGTCAAGCACGGTGGCACGACCGATGGCGTCGGCTTCCTCTGGCGAGGTGGCGTCCGCTGTTTTGGCCCTGGTGCGAAGTGTGGCTGCTGCGGCTGCGGGTGAGGATGCAAGGCTGCGCAGCAAGGCAAGCGCAGCCCACCAGCGAACGCGTTGCCGCACCGCGACGCCGTCGGTGCCAACGACTTGTTCGCGGGCATAGTCGATGACCTTGTCGAAGAGCGCCCGATACTCCTTGCTCAGTTCGTACGGCGCCTCACGCGTCTCGCGGTCCTTCGGGAATGCGGTGCTCTCATCGAGGTACTGGCGGATGTCGGCTCGGCGGCGTTGCACGAAGTGCTTGGCGAGATGAGCGCGACCGGCGTCGGAGTCGAGATCCACGTTGGCAAGAGCCGGATCGAGAAGACCGATGAGGTTGCGGAATCCTTCCTCCTTGCCGGAGTGGGGTGTCGCCGTGACGAGGATGAGGTGCCGGTCGGCGTCGGCGGCGAGCAGTTGGAGTAGCTCGTAGCGCTGTGTGCGCGACCCCTGTGTGGCGCTGTCGGCTACGGCTCCATGCGCCTCGTCCACGACAACAAGGTCAGGGCACTGATTGATGAACTCCTGTCGCCGATTCGCGGACTTGATGAAGTCGGTCGATATCACCACGTAGGGGTACTTGTCGAACAGTGATTCGTTGAGTAGCAGCCCCTTCGTCAGTCGTGTGACCGTCGACGGCAGCACGAGTTCGGCATCGATTGCGAACTTGTCGCGAAGCTCCGCTTGCCACTGCTCGGCGAGTGCTGGGCTACACAGCACCGCCAGCCGTTGGGCATCGCCCTGCGCTATCAGTTCGGTGATGATGAGTCCGGTCTCGATCGTCTTGCCGATGCCGACGTCGTCCGCGATCAGTATGCGGACGGTCTCTTGCTTGAGCGCCACCATCAAGGGGACGTACTGATATGCACGCGGTTCGACCGCAAGGTTCGCCAGGGACCGGAACGGGCCCGCCGTCGACCGGAACCCGAGGCGGAGCGCTGTCCGCAGCATCCGTGCCGATGACGCATCGCCAAGGTCAGCAACAGTCGGCGGAGCGAAGCTCGCTGGTTCGACCGATTCCAATGCCGGGAATACCGCGGCGGTGTCGTCGTCGCCCCCGCCGAGTGGGCGAAGTACAAGGAGGTCTGCTTCGCTCTCGGCGAGCACCACCCATTCGCGACCGCGTGCTGACACGAGCGTGCCCGGTGTAAACGTGGGTTTGGTGGCTGTGTCGGTCATCGGCCTGACCCTGCCCCGAAGACGGACGGATTGTCCCGTGCGACGGCCTGCCAGTCATCGTCGTATCGCACGCGTACGACGTGCCATCCGGCGTCGATGAGTCGTTCTTCTGCGTTCATGTCTCGCTCGGATTGATGTGGGGAGTCGTGCACGGGGCCGTCGATGAAGACGCCCACCGTCCCCGTCGGAAGGTCGTAGACGAAGTCCGGTCGGGCCTTGGCCTCGGTGTTCGTGACCTGCGCCCTGTCCGGGAGTCGATGACCGTGCTCGACGAGCCAGTCGATGAATTTCCGTTCGAGCGACGATTCAGCAAAACGTTCGAGGTAGTCCGCCGCGGCGGCTGGGGCGCGGCCACCAGATCCCGCAGCGGTCGTCGCCGTGGCGAGCGCCCAAAGTGGATGCTGGACGAGCATGCGGTCGATGAGGGCGTGCTCGAACTGATTGTTGTAGCTCAGGAGGCAGTCGTAGCAGCCCCGGGCGCAACGCTCTTCGACGCCGGTCGCACTCCCCAGATCGCTGCCGGTGACTGGATCGAAGTGTGCGATCTCGAGAGCCCTTGCCGCTGCCCGTGCGAAGGCATCGGGCTCGGAGACGAGACGTCGGAGCACACCGGCACCACCTTCGGCTGATTCCGTCAGCAGGAATCGGCCCCGCTGATCGATGTCAGGCAGCCATTGGGATGCCAGCTCAGAATCCTCCAGCTGGAACTCGGCCTCGATACCGCGTTCGATCGCGTATCGCATCGAGATGGCTTCCTCGTCGCCCATCTCGCGCATGAACCGCACGACAAGCATGTTTCTTGTGTCTTCGACGTACGGCGTGACCTTCGCCTTCGTGCTCACGTCTTCGGCGCTCTCAACCTCGTCGCCATCGCCGGAGTCGGCTTCAGATGCCTCGCGGTCGCTCAGCCAGCGTCCCTCGACCGTGTGCAGCCAGAAGCCCCGATCCTCCTTGACTTTGCGCCGGCGTCGGCCAATGTTCGCAACACGAATCGTCGCAGCATCGCCGTAGGTCAACTCGAGTAGCGCGTTGCCGTCACGGTCGTTGACCAACGCAATCAGTTTCCTCGGTCGGTCGCCGCGCGTGTTGAAGCGGTAGCTCACCTCCAACTCGAAACCGCTCCGGCGCCGCTCCTCTTCGTCACTGGAAATGCGCTCGCGTCGGCGCGTATGAACGGTTAGCAGGCGCATCAAGTTGTAGGTCTTCGCGCCGAGGCGCACGCCGCACGCCTCGCAGGTGTCGACACCCACGCCCTCGAGATGGTGATAACCGCACGCCTCGCAACGGAGTGCGGTCTCAGTGGCGATCTGTGTTGCGTCGCCCGCCTGGCGAGGTAGCTGAATTCGGTTGACCTCGAACCGGGCCCCGTCGTGGTAGATCAGGGCGCCCGGGCCGAATTCGCTGATCGCCAGGAACCGCGGCCGCTGCAGGTAGTCGCCGCCTTTGTCGAACCCGACTCGTTGACGGCTGCCCGGGATGTAGGCAGCAAGTGGGAGGCGCGGAAACGAGTAGCCGGGAAGGAAGCCTTCAGACGCGAGGTAGCGGTACGAGTAGAAGTCGGTCTGGCCTTCGCCGGCGTCATCGTTACGAAGGACCGAGAGGCGATCGCGGGCCTCGCGCTCACGAACCGCCGCAGTTGATCGAGTCCGCTTGTTGACCGTTGTATCGACAGCAAGGATGCCCTGCTCGCGGTACTCATCAAGCGCCGCCCGATACAGATCGCGCCATCTATCGAATGCCGCATCAAGCCGCTCAGGAGCGAAGCGGATCACCGAGGCCAGCCAATCATCCGTGAACCACATTGGATCGTCGTCGTTCGCTCGCCACGTCTCCTGTAAGTCGCTCATCAACACTGCGGCGCGATCGCCTGCTCGGCGCTGAGCATCCGGATCGAGCAACGCCTTCCAGATGTCGGGCCGGATGTGCAGCGATGGAGCGTTGCCGTCGGCCTCCAAGACATTCGTGATGCACG
>NZ_JBDNIJ010000104.1:0-33673 GCF_041688325.1 Ilumatobacter sp. | reverse complement strand
GTCGCTCGAGGCCTTCGCCTTTGCCCGATCGATCGCCGAGCAACTCGGCGAGCCGGTCGAAGCGTTGCTGATCGGTGCGGACGCTGTCGGCCTCGCCGACGTGTGTGCGGCGCACGGTGCCGATGTGGTGCATCACGCGTCCATCGCGGGCGACTCCGTGGGCGACTACGGCCCCGAGGCGTACGGCATGGTCGTGGCCTCGCTCGCTGCGCTGCTGTCACCGAGTGGCATCGTTGCGTCCGGAACTGACCGCGGTAACGAGGTGCTTGCGCAGGCTGCTGCTGAGCTCGACCTTCCGTTTGTTGCCAATTGTGTGTCGGTGCAGACCGATGATGAGTGGGAGTTGACCCGCGTGCAGTGGGGCGGCTCGCTCAACGAGGAGGCTCGGCTCGCGTCGCGTCTGCCGATCGTCTCGGTGGCCCACCATGCTGTTGAAGCCGAAGAGGTCGCAGCGGGCGCGACGGCGACCATTACGAAACACATCGTGGAATTGCCTGAGTGGGTCAGCCGTTCGGTCATTCAAGATCGCGTCGTCTTGTCGGAGGGCCTGACGTTGGCAACAGCGCCGGTCGTGATCGGTGGCGGTCGCGGCGTCGGTTCGGCTGAAGGTTTTCAGGTGCTTGAAGCACTGGCGGCGCGCCTCGGTGGCGTCGTCGGATGTAGTCGTGCGGTCACGAACAACGGTTGGCGTCCGCACAGTGATCAGGTCGGTCAAACCGGCACCCGCATTGCGCCGCAGCTCTACATTGCCTGCGGCATCAGCGGAGCGATCCAGCACTGGGTGGGAGCGAAGGCGGCGAAGAAGATTCTCGCCATCAACATCGACCCCGCCGCCAACATGGTCGTCAAAGCTGACTACGCAGTGATCGGCGACCTCTTCGAAGTACTTCCCGCTATCGAACAGGGCTGAGTTCGCATCGCCTCACACGTCTGGTGAACAGCGGGCATGGCGTGAGGCCAGAATCGGCACGCCGGGTGCAGTTCAAACAAGTCGTACGTATCGGCGACTCGACCGCAACGCACCCTGGGTACTCATCCAGAAGAACAACCCTGTTTTTTGTGAGCGACAGCGGGAACCGACGCTGTAATGGCTCACATAAACGAGAAAGCGGGCCAGCGTTCAGATTGCGACGGCGGTGGCGTCGCGGGCGTCCGCGAGCAAGTCGATGGAGCGGAGACGCTCGTCGATTGTCGGCGACGGATGCACCGTCATCAACTCGTCGACGCCGACAGCTTCGGCAAAGTTCTCGAGGTAGTGATGCACCGTTTCGGGCGTGCCGGCAGCGGTGTAGTGCATCATCTGGGCGATCTGTTGGCCTTGCGGTGACGCCAGGAGATCGTCGGCCTCGGCAGCACTCAACTCGCGGCTCGGGGTGACGAAACGGGCGATGCGTCGGCGGCTCACATCGACTCGCTGCCGTTCTGCATCCTCTTCGGTTTCCGATGTGATGACGTTGATGCCAGCCATGGCGTATGGCGCGCTCAGCTGCTCGGACGGTTGGAACTCGTTGCGATACGTCGCGATCGCGTCGAGTAGATGCGTCGGAGCGAAGTGCGAAGCAAAGGCATACGGCAGCCCGAACTTCGCGGCGAGGCGCGCGCCGAAGAGCGACGACCCGAGGATGTAGAGCGGCACGTTGGTGCCAGCACCCGGTACGGCGACGACGCCGGGAACGATCGACGCGGCGCCCAGGTAGCCCTGCAGTTCGCGGATGTCGTCGGGAAACCGATCGGACGCCCGAGGGTCGGTGCGCATGGCACGCATCGTGTTTTGATCGCTGCCCGGCGCGCGGCCGAGACCGAGGTCGATTCGGTTGGGGTGCAACGTGGCGAGCGTTCCGAACTGCTCGGCGATCGCGAGTGGCGAATGGTTCGGCAACATGATGCCGCCGGAACCGAGACGGATCGACGACGTGTGCGCGGCGACGTGAGCGATGAGCACGCTGGTTGCTGACGACGCGATCGATGCCATGTTGTGATGCTCGGCGTACCAGATGCGCTGGTACTCGCGCTGTTCGGCGCGTTGTGCGATCGCCACGCTCGTCCGGAACGCGTCGGCAGCCGTTTCGTCAGCACCGATAAACGCGAGGTCGAGGATCGAGATCGGAGTGGTCACGCCACCAGCATGCCTGGTCCGGTTCGGTGAGACACGGTGGAGCGACGCTCGCCACGATTCAGCGCGGCGCCGCCGATGACATCTCGTTCCACCGACTTCGGCCAACATGGGCGGCATGGACTTCGATCTCGATCAAACTGACGCACTCCTTTCAACCACTCGTGCGGTGCGCAAGCGCCTCGATTTCGATCGGGAGGTGCCCGACGACGTGCTCCTCGAATGTCTCCAGCTTGCCGTGCAGGCCCCCACGGGTTCCAACCAGCAGGGCTGGCGCTGGATGGTCATCCGCGATGCCGAGAAGAAGGAAGCACTCGCGAAGCTCTACCGCGACGCCGGTGGCGAATATCTCGCGGCGGCAGCCGAGCAGGCCGACACGGACACCCAGCAGGGCCGCGTCATCGACTCGGCAAACTTCCTCGCTCAGAAGCTCGGCGAAGTTCCGGTCCTCGTGATCCCGCTGATCATTGGTCGCCTGAAAGACAACAGTGCCAACGCTGCTGCAGGGTTGATGGGCTCGATCATGCCGGCAATGTGGAGCTTCCAGCTTGCGCTACGCAGCCGCGGCCTTGGCAGTTGCCTCACCACCTTGCATCTCGGCAAGGAACAGGAAGCCGCCGACATCCTCGGCATCCCCGATCACATGACGCAGGCAGGGCTGCTGCCCGTTGCGTACACGAAGGGCACCGACTTCAAGCCGGCCAAGCGCGACGACGTCGCGGAGATCACCTACCTCGACACGTACAAGAACCCGATTCGCCCCGCCTGACGCGGCCTGCGGATTCTCGGGACGGTATGCGGCGGATTCCGCCTTGTCTCGTCCCGAGTTCGGCGTGCCGCGTGTGACTGCCTCATCGCCTCACTGATCGCGCCGCGTCCCGAGCTCTTTGTGTGTGACAACCAATCGCCATACTGGCGATTGAGGCCCTCCAGTCGGGTCGAATCGTCGTCTTCGAACGACCTCACTCTTGAAGACCACGTCATCGTGAGGAGATCACACAATGGAATGCCGACGCTGGGTCCGCGGGCCCGATACCTATCACCCCGAAATCGACTGCGCCTGTGAGGAGTGCGTTGCGGCGGAACGGCGAATCGAACTCATCGACAAACTCGAACTGGCGCTTCGTCGGCCGATCGTTCAATTGCTTGACTCGGGCGTGATGCCTAACGAGATCGTCGCGATGGTGCGGGCGCGCATGCCGAAGCGATCGCAAGCCTGGATGCTGACTCGCGTCGAGTTGACCCACCAGGCCGGCTACTGGTTGAGCGTTCCAGCGTGGGCGGACCAACTCGCCGAAGTCGACCAGTTGGCCAAGCACACCGGCTTCAAGGTCGGGCTCACGATTCCGGGGTGGCTCCATGACTGGACGATGAAGCGTGGCTGCCTTGAAGACCATGTTTTGTCCGATTCCGTGACCGATGTGCGGGACGTTTTGGCACCGGAGCTTGCAGCATCGGCTGCATACGCTCGCCTGCAGGATGGAGCCTGGGATCTTGTTGCCGGCCGGCCATCGGTGCCGGTCAATGTCGTGGCGTTCCGGTCAAACGCCCGATGGACGGAGGTCGACTGTGGCACACCACTGGAATGATGGTGCACAGGCCTTGTTCACACCAGCGACGGGATTCTCGGGACGGTATGCGGTGGATTCCGCCTTGTCTCGTCCCGAGTTCGGCGTGCCGCGTGTGCGTGTCCGCGGTGCCCGGCTGACTACCGTTCGGAGATGGGCACACCCGACGCGCTGCTCACGGTGAGCGAAGAACGAGTTCGAGGGCGACTCGGAGTCAAATGGTCCAAGCATGGCCCTGATGTGCTCGCGGCGTGGGTCGCTGACATGGACTTCGACCCGCCGGCGCCGGTTCTCGACGCGATCCGTGCCCACATCGAACGCGGCGACCTCGGGTACGGGCCATTTGCTGTCGACCTTGCTCCGGCGTACGCCGACTGGCAGGAACGTCGGCACGGGTGGCGCCCCGACATCGAGCAAATTCACCCGTTTACGAGTGCCCTCCATGCCCTGGAAGCCGCGCTCTGGAACACGACCGATCCCGGCGACGGCGTCGTCGTGTTCACGCCGATCTACTATCCGTTCCTCGATGCGATCGACAACAGCGGCCGCCGACGGATCGAGGTGCCGCTGATCACCGACGGCTGGAAGCTCGATGTCGAACGATTCGAAGCGGCGATCGACGACACGACGAAGATCATCCTGTTTTGCAACCCCCACAACCCGACCGGCCGCATCTTCGACGCCGACGAAAGAGCGGCCGTCGCCAAGGTTGCCGAGCGACACGACCTGCTCGTGATCACCGACGAGATCTGGGGCGACCTGACCCACCAGTCCGGATTCGTGCCGTTGGGCGCAACCGACGAGCGGTTCGCCGGCCGTCTGATCACTCTCGGCTCAGCGAGTAAGACCTTCAACCTCGCTGGCCTGCGCACCGCCGTTGCGCACATCGATCACCCACGGCTCACGGCAACGCTGGCGACGATGCCAGGCCACTTGCACGGTTCACCGAGCACGCTGGGAATTACCGGCACGATCACTGCGTGGACGGCCTGTGACGACTGGCTGACGGCGGCGCGCCGCACCATCGAGGTTCGCCGCAATCAGCTTGCAACCCGACTCGCCGCCGACCTTCCCCGTGTCGGCTTTCAGCTCCCGCAAGCGACGTACCTCGGCTGGCTCGACTTCTCTGCGTACGACATTGGCGACGACCCGTCTGAATGGCTGCTTGAACACGCACAGGTGGCGCTGTCGAGCGGCGCGAAGTTCGGGACTGGTGGCCTGGGGTGCGCCCGGATCAACGTGGCGTCGTCGCCCGAGATTCTCGACAGGGTGATCGACCGAATCGCCGCCACATTGTCCACACACCGACCCGATCAATTTGGGAGCACCGCATGACCGACACCAGCAATGACCAAGCCGTCCACATCCGCAAAGGCGCGCCCGGCGATCTCGACTGGCCGACCACCCTGGCTCGGCTCGACAAGGTGCTCCGCATCCGCACGACGCCGATCGGTATGAAGATGTTCGAGACTGCCGCCGAGATGGAAGCAGTCCCGAAGATCCGACGGCCAAAGGACATCCACACGGCCGACCAAATCGTGTCGATGGCATCGCGCCTCAACTGGACCGTTGGTATCACTGGCGCCGATTTGGTTGGCGCCCAGTGCCAGGCCGTCCTCGGGCTTGGCGCGCAGGATGACGAGTGGTACTCGGGCAAGCACATGGCTGGTGTGTGGTTCGAGACGATCGAAGATTCCGCCGCGCACCAAGCCGCGATGCACGTCGTCCCCATTGGTAAATACGAGGCAATGGCGGTGTCGCCGCTCAGCACTGGCCGCCTGGATCCGCCGGACATCTGCATGGTCTACGCGACCCCTGGCCAGATGATCCTGCTGATCAACGGGCTCCAGTGGTCGGGGTACAAGAAGCTCGAATGGGGCTGTGTTGGTGAGTCGTCGTGCGCTGACTCGTGGGGCCGCGCCCTGTCGACGGGCGAGCCGAGCCTGTCGATCCCGTGCTACGCCGAACGTCGCTACGGCGGCGTGCAGGACGATGAGATGTTGATGGCGCTGCAGCCGCATCAACTTGTGCAGGCCATCGATGGGATGGAGGCGCTGTCACGCAATGGACTGCGCTACCCGATCCCGCCCTATGGCATCCAGACCGACGCACGCGCTGGCCTCGGCGCCAGCTACTGACGTTGCCGGCGGCCTTGTCGCCGGTCACTGTGTGACACCGTCGAGTCATACTGGAATCACCGGCGTCTGACGACTGGCTTGTCGCTGAGCGACCTACTCCTGTACTGCACTGCCCCGGAGGGTCCCCATGCGTCACATTCTCAACCTGCCACAAGCGTCCCCGATCCCTTGTCCGCCGCCAGGTCTCGACATCGCCGCTCGCCCGTTTCTCTGCGCCGACGACGTTGCACAGTGTGCTGTCGAGGGAGGAATTCTCACCGGGCAACGCCGGACACAGAGCTGGCACCTCGCCCGAGATGGCCAATTCACCTGCGGAACGCGGGCGACGTGTTCGGACTCGCTCGCCGATTGGGCTGCGCAGCCGAATCGGCTCATCGAGGCGTTTTTGGATGGCCGAGCAGAGGGGTCCTGCTCGCCGATCTGGGTGGTGATCGACGAACGACCGTCGGGCCTGACGGATCCTTGCGAGCCTCCTGGTGAGCACGATGCCGAGCAGTACCTCCGCCTCCAACGTCAGCTTGAAGTCGCCGGTATCACCCTTGTCGACGCTGTTGTGTTCGACGACCAACGGCATTGGTGGTCGATGTGCGAGCTGCTGACGGGCACGACTGCCTGGAGTGCGCGACCCACAGTTGTGTGGTGATCCGAGTTCGTCGCGGCGTCAGATGCTGATCGGCAGCGCTGTCGGGCCGCGCCCGAGCAGAACCTCGGCCCATGTGACCGCCGCGTCGTCGCGGAGCGTGAGCTCGGGGAATCGCTTGATCAGGCGACCGATCGCCACCTCGGTTTCCAGCCGAGCGAGGGCTGCGCCCAGGCAGAAGTGGCCGCCGTATCCGTAGCCCAGATGCGAGCGGGCATTCGCGCGATCGAGGCGCAGGTCACCAGGGTCGCTAAAGACGACCGGATCGCGGTTGGCGCCGAGCACGCCGAGAAACACCGTCTGGCCCGCTTCCATTGCGATGCCGTCTCGCTCGTGGTTTTCGCCGACAACGCGCACCATCAGTTTCGTCGAGCCGTCGAAGCGGTGCAGTTCTTCGAGCGCCCCGCCCAGCTGCTCGGGCTGTGACCCCAACATCCGCTGTTGTGCAGGGTGCTGGAGCAGCGAGTGCATCGAGTTCGAGATCAGGTTGGTCGTCGTTTCGTGGCCGCCGAACAGTAGCAACGTGAGCGCCCCGACCAACTCGGTCGGGGCGAGGCCGGCATCGGGGTCGTCGTTGGTCACTTCGATGAGCGCAGAGATCAAGTTGTCGGTGGGCTCGCGGGTGTATCGATCGACCAGGCCGGTGAAGTAGTCGACGAACTTGGCACTGCCTGCCGCAGCCCGCTCGATGCCAGCTGTTCGGTTGGCCGAGCCGAACACGATGGCGGCGAGCTGGTCGCTCCAGTGCTTGAAGTCGTCGCGGTCCTCGGCCGGCACGCCGAGCAACTCCGCGATCACGATTGCCGGCAGTGGAAACGCGAAGTCGCGGACGAGGTCGGGTTCGTCGATGTTGGCGAGGTCGTCGAGTAACTCGTCGACGATCTCTTCGACCCGCGGCCGGAGGTCGGTGACACGGGACGGCGTGAACGTGCGACGGAGCGGCTCCCGCAACCGGGCGTGCTCGGGTTCGTCGTGGAACACCATCCAGCCGCGGAGTAGGTCGAAGGTCTGACCCATTGCCGCGCGTGAGGCGTCGTCGAGCCGCGCCTCGAGTGGGGTCAGCCGATCGCTTGACAGCCGTTGATCGTGGAAACCGAGTCGGACCGCCTCGTGTGTGGTGAACATCCACGCTCGATGTCGAGTGAGCCACACGATCGGGCCCATCTCACGCAGCGCAGCGAAAATCGCGTGGGGATCAGCGATTGCATCCGACGCCAGGAGATCGACGTCGCTGGTTGGAGCGTTCACGAGCCGGGTCCGCGCAGCAACGCGATGACGCACGCGTTGGCGTCGACACCTGCCGCGCCACCACCCATTGTTTCAAGGAGTGCAATCCGCGCGCCGTTGACTTGGCGTTCGCCGGCTTCCCCGCGCAATTGCCAGACCAATTCGGCGGTTTGTGCCAAGCCGGTCGAGCCGAGTGGGTGCCCGCGCGACAACAGCCCGCCGCTGGGATTGACCGGTTGTGGCCCACCCAAGCGTGTGTGGCCTGACGGAGCGAGTGCTGCGCCTTCGCCCCGAGCGGCGACACCGATTGCTTCGAGTGTGAGAATCTCGCCGATCGTGAACGCGTCGTGCACCTCGAACACGTCAACGTCCTTGACGGCTAACCCCGCCTCGGCGAATGCCCGGGCCGCGGTGCGCTCCACTGTTTGGAAGCCCCATGGCTCGGTGTCGCTCGACGTCCAGAGTGGGCCGGATGAGAACTGGCTGGCCAGTATCTCGACATGGCGGTCCGCGTTGAGCTTGGAGCTGGGGTCGAACGCGGTGATCACCGCGGCGCCCGCGCCATCAGACATTGGGCAGCACTGCAGCAAGGTCAACGGCCCGGCGATCGGTCGGCTCTCCAATACCTCGGCCCTGGTCGGCGGAGTTCCCGAGAGGTGGGCACGCGGATTGAGCGCACCATGTGCCTTGTTCTTGACTGCGACCTCAGCGAGGAGTTCCGGGTCGACGTTGAATTCCTGCAGATAACGACTTGCCTGCAGCGCATAGAGCGCTGGCATTGCCAAGCCTGCACGGCCCTCGGGGTCGCTCAGTTCGGGCACGATTGGCCCGGCGAACTGTGTCGACAACTGCTCGACACCGACGGCGATTACCCGCTCGTAGCGCCCTGACGCGACAGCTTGCTGCGCTTCGTGCAGCGCCACGGTTCCGCTCGCACAGGCTGCCTCGATCTTGAAAGTCGGAATACCACCGAGCCCTGCACCGGCCAGCACCCGATTGGCGAGGCCAGGAGGGCCGAACACGGAGCCGACGAACGCCGCGTCGATCTCAGATGGTGCGAAGCCGCTGTCGTCGATTGCTTCGATGATTGCTTCCCACGCCAGTTCCTCGACGCGTCGATCGGGGAAGCGCCCGAACTGTGAGGTGCCCACGCCGGCGATGCCCACTCGGCGGCCGGTCATGACGCCACCGCCTCGACGAGTAGGTCGCCGTTGTCGTCGCCGACGAATCGCACGGCGCCCCCGGCGGGGATTTCGATCGCGTCAACGATGCGGGCCAATACGCGCGGTCCACCGTCGATGTCGACGTAGGCGAGGACGAACGGTGGAGCAAGATCGCCGATCCGGAGGTGCACGGTGGTCGACGACCAGACAGTGCCGCCTGGCCCGAACGACTTCGGCGTGGTCGAACCGAGGCATCGCTCGCAGCGGTCATGCTGTCGAGCGGCAACGTGGCCGCATGCGGCGCACGCTGATCCGTCGATGCGACAATCGGCCAGGTGGGGTCTGGGGTCAGCCGGTATCGGAGGTGCGATCGCCATGGCCCCATGCAAGCACGCCGCATGAGCCTGCAACGATCCGCACCGCCGATGCGCACCGCCGAGACCGGCGGCCATCCGCACCGCCCAGACCGGCGGCCAGGTCGTTACTCGATTGGCTGACAGATCAGACTGGGCCGATGGACGTCCGGGGACTCATGGCGCAAGCCGCAAAACTGAACGCACAACGGACCGCGGTGATCCATGGTGATCGCCAGTTGACATTCGCCGAGGCGTGGACCCGCGGCATCAGGCTCGCCAACGCGCTGCTCGCCCTCGGCCTCGTTCCCGGCGACCGAATCGGTGTCCTCGAAGACAACAGCATTGAGGCGCAGGATCTCTTTGCGGGTGCGACCATTGCTGGCCTCGTGCGTGTGCCGCTCTACGCCCGCAACTCAGCTGAGGCACACATCCACATGCTCGATCACACGGGATGTCGTGCGGTCGTCGTCGCCGAGCACTACGCGCACGAGATCGAGGCGATCCGTGCCGACCTGCCCGGCGTCGAACACGTCATCGTCCGCGATTCGGGTTACGAGCAGTGGCTCGCTGGGCACGACGATGTCGACCCGAACGTGCCGATCGACCCGGACGACTGGTACATCATCCGCCACACTGGTGGCACAACAGGCAAGCCGAAGGGCGTTGCTTATACCCATCGGTCGTGGCTCGCTGCCGGGCGCGATTGGTTCTACAACTTCCCGCCGATGATTGCCGGTGAACGGTGCCTCCACGTCGGGCCGATCTCACACGGCTCTGGCTACCTGTACACGCCGACGTGGCTGAGCGGCGGCGCCAACGTGCTGCTCGATCACTTCGACCCTGTGGAGACGATCGAGGTCATGGAGCGCGAGCGAATCGGCTACATGTTCGCCGTGCCCGCAATGCTGAACGCGCTCGCCCGTGACGAAACGGCGCGCAGCCGCGACTGGTCGGCACTCAAAGTCATCCAGATCGGCGGCGCACCGATCGCTGACGAGACCGCGTTGCTCGCCCGCGATGTGTTCGGCATGGTGCTGTACCAAGGCTTCGGGCAGACCGAGGCGCTCCCGGTGTGCATGATGGGCCCGGAAGAGTGGTTCTCAGAAGTCGAGGGCTCGGAGCCGCTCCGCTCGACCGGTCGTGCGTTGCCGTTCGCCTACCTGCAGATTCGCGATCCCGATGACAGCACACGGGAGTTGCCGATCGGCGCCGAAGGGGAGATCGCCGTCAAATGTGATGGCCAGATGCTGGAGTTCTGGGACAACGCCGAGGCCACCGCTGAACGCATCACGCCCGACGGCTTCGTACTGACGGGCGACATCGGGCGGCTTGACGCGAACGGCTACCTCTACGTGCTCGACCGCAAGGACGACATGATCATCTCGGGCGGATTCAACATCTGGCCGGCCGAACTCGAGAACGTCATTGCCGACCACCCGGCCGTCGTCGAAGTGGCGGTGTTCTCGGTGCCAGACGACAAGTGGGGCGAAACGCCGATGGCGGTGTGCTCGGTGGCCGCCGGCATCGCCGTCGATGACGCCAGAATCATCGATGAGATCCGCTCGCTCTGTGTCGATCGACTCGGCTCGTACAAGAAGCCGACGCACATCGAACTGCGTGCCGAACCGTTGCCGAAGAGCCCGGTCGGCAAGATCCAGCGCAAGGTGCTGCGCGAACCGCATTGGGTCGGCCACGACCGCCGGGTCGCCGGCAACTGAGCGGCGCAGGGGTTTTCCTTCCGCTGCGGCTGAATGCTCGGCGGAGCGATCGCGTACTGTCGCCATCATGAAGATTTGGCGACTCAAAGCTCACGGTGACCCGCTCGACCAACTCGAACTGCTCGACGAGGCGGCTCCCGTACCGGGCCCGGGCCAGGTACTGATCAATCAGGAGGCCGTCGGCCTCGCATTCCCCGACGTCCTGTCGTGTCGCGGGATGTACCAGGTGAAGTCGCACCCCGGACATGTCCCGGGTGGCGAGTCGTGTGGCACCGTCGCGGCGCTTGGCGAAGGCGTCACGAACGTCGAAGTCGGTCAGCGCGTCGCGTATCTCGGAGGCGGTGGCCTCGCTGAACAGACCGTGCACCCGGCCGCCGGATTGTTCCCTGTGCCCGAGGGCGTCTCGGCAGCAACGGCCGCAGCGGTACCGATCAACTACTGCACCACGCTCTACGCACTCGAAGATCGGGCCAAGTTGCAGGCAGGCGAGTCCGTGTTGATCACGGGCGCAGCCGGAGGCACCGGTACGGCGGCAATTCAGTTGGCCAAGGCCATGGGTGCCAGGACCATCGCAATCGCCGGTGGCGCGACCAAGGTGCAGGTGCTCAAAGACGTCGGGGCTGACGTGGTGATCGACCACCAGGAAAACCCCGACTGGGTCGATGCCGTTCGCGAGGCGAGCGGCGGCGGTGTTGACGTGGCTTACGACCCGGTTGGTGGCGACACCTTCCAGCAGGTCCGTCGATGCATGGGCTGGGATGGCCGACTCCTGGTGATCGGTTTCGTCGCTGGCATCCCCGAGTTCAAGACGAACCACGCGCTCCTCAAGAGCTACTCCGTGGTCGGAGTCCACTGGGGCGCAGCATTGGCGCGCCAGCCCGAGGCGCTCGAACAGCAGATGACCAAGCTGCTCGCGATGGCCTCAGCAGGCACCATCGACCCGCCGCTCTACCCGCCGTACGCATTCGATCAGGCGGCCCAGGCTCTCCAGGACCTCGCCGACCGCAAGACCTACGGCAAGGTCGTCGCGCTCATCAAGTAGCCCTGGACTGCGGTCAGCCGAATCGTGCTGACAACGCCGCGATGTCTTCGGGGTACATGTCGCAGCAGCCACCGATGATCGTGGCCCCGGCATCGACCCAAGTGGCCACGATCTCGGCATAGCTGGCCGCATCGAGATCAGGTCGCCGGTCGAAGAGCGTGTTGTTTGC
Source organism: Ilumatobacter sp. (assembly GCF_041688325.1). Lineage (GTDB taxonomy): Bacteria > Actinomycetota > Acidimicrobiia > Acidimicrobiales > Ilumatobacteraceae > Ilumatobacter_A. Next base: position 21,539 of record NZ_JBDNIJ010000104.1, on the reverse strand, counting down.
GGTGTACCCAGGCTGACGTGCGTCGGGGAACCCGTTGGCATAGCCGCCGATGCGGACGTCGAGTTCGGACGCGGCGACCTTCTCAGCGAGCTCGATGATGGCTGGTGTCATCTGCTCCGGCAGCGCGCAATTGAACAGCACGGCATCGATCACGTCAGCGTGCTCGATGACAACATTGATGATGTCGTCGATGGTGTCGCCTGAGCGGAGCGCGATTTCACCGTCGTAGGCGTCGGGCAGCGAGAACGATGCCCAGATGGGCTGTCCCGACCCGTGCTCGCGGATGGCAGCGACGATCACATCGAGTTCGGCGACCAGGCTGAGTGTCTCGGCGATCCATACGTCGACGAACCGATCGAGATGCTGCACGATGAGTGCGTAGATCTCGGGAGCTCGGTCTGCGTCGAAGAGGTCCGGTTCGTAGGAGCCGAAGAGCGGCGGCATCGAACCGCCGACGAGCACCACGCCGGCAGTGTCGGCAGCTTGGCGTGCGAGGCGTCCAGATAGTTCGATGAGATCGGCGCCCTGGGCAGCGAAACGCTCATCACCGAGGTGGTATGGAACGACGGCGTAGTTGTTGGTGATGATGACTTGCGCGCCTGCATCGATGAACTGCGTGTGCGCGTCGACCACGTGGTCGGGGCTCTCGATGAGCGCCAGCGCCGACCACTCAGGCTGCCGGAACGGTGCGCCGATTCGCCGCAGAAACTTGCCCATCCCGCCGTCGAGAATGGTGATGCCGTTCATCGAGTCGGTTGTGGATGGAGCTGGAGCGGAACTTGTTGTTCTGGGCAGCGGCAGATCTGAGGTGGGGGCGGCAGGCACAACCCCGCAATCTAGTGCTACGAACGGCTGGGGCCATCTGCGGCCGGCTTGCGAGGTCTGCGAAGTATTTCTCGCACACCCCTTGCATTCTGTTGAGTGCATGATAAAGTACGCAGTACGAAAGCGGAGCAGGCAGCCCCCACCGGCCCCGAGAACCCGCCCGCCCCGCCACCACCACCCCCCCAAAAAAAACACTCTCAACTCACTGGAGCATCCAATGCGCAACCAAATCATCACCAAGATCAATGATCAGCTCGAAACGGCTACCGCCAACTACACGAGCACCAACGACAAGGTCCTCGACGCCGTTGTCGACGCCAACCGCAAGGCCGTCGACTTCGCACTGAAGACCGTCGACGCCATCACCAAAGCCGTCGACGTCCCCGCCATGCCGGAGCTGCCGTTCGCCGGCCGCTTCGAGCTGCCGGAGTTCCCGACCGCTGCCGAGGCCGGCAAGCGCTACATCGCCTTTGTCGAGCGTGCCGCTGACATGAACCGTGACCTGAACGGGCGAGTCATCGAGATGCTCAAGATCGAAGAGTCCAAGCCAGCAGCCAAGCCAGCAGCCAAGAAGCCAGCAGCCAAGAAGCCTGCCGCCAAGAAGCCTGCCGCCAAAAAGGCAACGGCTCCCGCCACGAAGTGATCCGCTCAGCGCCCCGCACCACGCCCCATCCCCCATGGGTGACGGTGCGGCAAGTGCTGCGTGACACGACCGACGCCCCGCCGAGTATTCGGTGGGGCGTCGTCATTTTTCACCCCATGCCAGACAGGATCACCACATGAGTTCGAAGTCGAACAACGCAGCTGATGACCAGAAGTGGGGCGCCGGCGCGCTCGGTGATTTCATCCGCAGCCAGCGTCGACTCGCAGAGTTGAGTCAACGTGAACTCGCCAAACTTGCCGACCTTTCTGACGCCTATCTGAGCCAGCTCGAGCGAGGGCTGCACGAACCGTCGGTCCGGGTCGTCAACGGCCTGTCGTCGGCGTTGAACGTGCCGGCCGAGAAGCTGCTGCGCTTCCTTGGCCGTGACCGGCCAGAGGGCGATGTGGTGTCGACCGAGTCCGCAATTCAGACCGATGAGGCGCTGACGGACGTGCAAAAGCAGTCGCTGCTCGACGTCTACCGAGCCTTCACTGCCGCGAACAAACTCTGATCAGCCCGCCAGTTGGCGGGCAGCCGCCACCACGATGGCAACGGCATTCGACTCTGTCGCAGCGATCGTTGCGGCGTCCGGCGTTTCTTGTTGTGTGCGGTTGACCAGCACGCCGGCGACGCATCCGGCACGCCAGCCTGACGATGCGCACATTGTGAACAGAGTCGCCGATTCCATCTCGTAGTTGAGGACGCCCATCGACTGCCATTCGTCGAGGGACCCACGGAATCGTTCGACGACACGGCCAGTTGTGGTGTCGTAGCGTTCTTGGCCTGGGTAGAAGGTGTCGCTCGACGCGGTGATGCCGACGTGGGTGGTGGAGCCGGCGTCGCGAGCAGCGTTGACGAGGGCGGTCGTGCACTCGAAATCCGCAACGGCGGGGAACTCCATCGGTGCAAAGTGCAAGCTGGCCCCGTCCAGTCGCACCGCTCCGGTCGTGACGATCACGTCGCCTGGGTTGACGTTTGGTTGAATCCCGCCAGTGGTGCCGACCCGGAGGAAGGTGGTCACCCCGAGCTGTGCGAGTTCTTCGACCGCGATCGACGTCGATGGTCCGCCAATGCCGGTCGAGCAAACGACGACCGAGTTGCCGTCGAGCTTTCCGAACCACGATGTGAACTCGCGATGGGCAGCGAGTGCCCGCGGCTCGTCGAGGAGTTGGGCGATGCGTTCAACGCGATTGGGGTCGCCTGGCACAATTGCGAGAGTCGCGCCGTTGATGTCGGACACGTTGAGCCCCAAGTGAAACGTCTCAGCCATCAGCTCACCGTATCGACTCTCTTGCTATCGCTGAGACGGAACGGCACAGAGCCTCAGTGGCCGGTGACTCCATGGAACGGTCGGCCGGCTTCGTTGAAGGCTGTGTAGAGCTCCATGAAGGCCTCACCGAACGGGTTGATGCCCCGCAATGGCTGGGCCGCACGTTGGACGGTCCAGTCGTGCGGTGCGAGATCGATCGCCGTGACAAAGTTCCGTTCGGCACCGTCGGCGTCGCCGTCGTTGCGGAGGCGAGTGGCGATTCGGAAGAACAATCGCGCTTGTTCCTCCTCCGAACTCAGGTCGTCGACTGCACCCTTTGCGTCCTCGGGCGACATCCGGAGGGTGCCGTGCTTAGCCCATGCCCGGATGTGGTCCTTCTGGGTCTCGGAGTCGATGCCGGTGAGCTCACGGAACGTGTCGCTCGCGTAGGCACTCCAGTTCGGTTGGACGATGTTGTCGTCTTCGTCGATCATCAGCACCGTCGGCACGTTCGAAATTGCGTACAACTCAGTGACGACATGGTCGGCGTCGATCAGGATGGGATACGTGATGCCGTCAGCGGCGCCACGGATGGTCTCGACGTCTTCGTCGACGGCGACAGCGATCACTTGAAAGTTGTGATCAGCGAGTTCTTCTTGGAGTGCCTGCCAACCTGGCAGATCGAGGAGGCAGCCTCACCACGATGAGAACGCGACGAGCAATCGCTTCTTGGAGCGATTATCGGAAAAGTTCATAGGTAAGCCGTCGAGGTCTGGCAACGTGAAGTCGGGTGCTTTCATGTCGTTCACGGCGGCGCGACGCAGTTCGCGCGGGGCGCCAATGGCCACGAGGCCGGATGTGGCGTCGTGTGCTGCCGGCCGGTCGATGAGTGATGCCACGGCGATGACGTCGATTCGGTCGCCGCTCATCAGCGCAGCGCGATCGTGAACGATCACACAAGTGTCGTCCTTGCAGAGTCCTTCGGGCTTCAGTGTCCAGCCGATTGCATCTTCGAGGGCTGCCGCGTCGATCAACGGCCCACCTTCCAACATCACGATGTCGTTGTTTGCCATCTCTGCACCGTAGCCGTCGCGCCATAATTTCTCCGGTTGCGCCAGCCCGTTCGTCGAACGTAACGGCCGATATGCCCGTCACCGAAGAACACGAGGGTCGCTATGGTGCCTCGGTGGATCATGTGGGGCGGGTGAGAACGGAACGATCGGTTATCGCGTTCCTCGCCTTCATCGGCGTTCTGATGGCCTTCGGGATCGACGCAGCGCTGCCTGCCTTCGACCAACTCTCCGAAGCATTCGACCTCGACCAGCGGGGCATCAGCCCAGCGGTCACAGGCACCGTCTACTTCGCTGGCATGGCGGTCGGGCAGTTGTTGTACGGCATCCTTGCCGACCGGTTCGGCCGCCGACCTGTACTCATTGCGGGTATTGCCGTGTACGCCGTCGGTGCCGTCTGCAGCGCACTATCACCCAACCTGGAAGTGCTCCTGGCAGCTCGGTTCGTGTGGGGCCTCGGTGCATCATCGCCAACCGTGATGCGGATGGCGATCGCTCGCGACCTGTTTGCCGGCGACCAGATGGCACGCGTCGTCAGCACATTCAGCGCCATTTTCCTCCTCGGACCGATCTTCATGCCGTTCGTCGGTGAGGCGATTCTCGTCGTCGGTGACTGGCGACTGGTGTTCTCATCCGGCCTCGTGCTTGCGGGGGTGACGCTCGTTTGGGCCATCAGGTTCGGTGAAACGTTGGCGCCCGAACTGCGGCGTCCGGTCAAACTCGCGCCGATCCGGGAGGCTTTCGTTGCGGTGATGCGCACTCGCGTGACGCTCTGGATCCTCATCGCCCAAGCATTCTTCGGGGGCGCATTTTTTGTGTGGCTCGGCAGCGCGCAGGTCGTGCTCGACAACATCTACGACCGCGACTCGCAGTTCACGTTGTTCTTCGGTGCATCAGGCATCGGCATGGCGTTGGCCTTGCTCTTTAACCGTCGGCTGATCGTCAAGTACGGAGCGGAGAAGATGGTCATCAGAGCAGCCACAGTGTTCGTGGTGGTGAGCGTCGTCGGACTGGCCGGCACGCTGCTTGCGGACGGTGTTCCCACGGTCTGGTTCTGGTTCGGCTGGGCACTGATCGCGAACGCCATGGGCATGATCATGGGTCCAATGAGCGTGTCGCTGGCGCTCGAACCGATGGCCGACAAGGCGGGTACAGCGGCTGCGATTCTCGGCGTTGCACAACTCGGCGTCGGTGCAGCGTTTGCAGCTGTCGTTGATGCCCAGATCGATACCACCGTGACGCCGATGGTGTTCGGAGCGCTCGTCTATGGCTCTCTCGGTCTGGGCTGCCTGGTGATCGCGCTCAAGACCAGATAGCTGCGTTTGGGGTCAGGCCCCTTTCGCAACTGTGACGAACTTGCGACAGAGTTGCGAAAGGGGCCTGACCCCGTGCGTAACTATTCGAAGGCGATGCGCAGGTTGTTCATGGTGGTCTGGCACGCCTGTTCGAGGTTGTCGCGGCGACCTTCAATTTTGCCAGGGTAGATCTCAGGCAGTTCGAGCAGCGGCGCTTCGAACGACTCGGTCACGGTGCAGGTGGCATCGCCGGTCGGCGTGATGTCATAACGCCAAACGGTGGCATGTTCGAACTTCGGGGGCACCGAATAGGCGAAGGCCTTGGCCGGTTCGAATTCGGTGACCACGCAGTCTGCATGCCATTCGTAGTCACGGGCCTTGTTGTGGCCACGGAACGTTGCGCCGACGGCGACCTCGGTCGACCCCTCCAGAAACTCACACCGGACGTTCTCCGGGCTCAGGCCGGGAAGGCGGTCGAGATCGGTCAAGTAGGCGAAGACGTCAGTCGCCGACGCGTTCACGTCGACCGTTGCGGAACCCTCTGTTGCTGCACTCATCGCGACAGTGTGGCCGACGCGACCTGGCGAGCAGAAGTCAGCCGATGCCGTCGGGCATTTCGGACTTGCGCCGGCCGATGAAGTCGAGGAGTTCAGCGTCGATTGCATCGTCGAGCGGCGGAGCTTCGTAGGAGGCCAGCGACGCTTTCCACGCGGTATTGGCGCGGTCAGCAGTGGTGGTCGAACCGTCTTCGAGCCACTGCTCGTAGCTCGAGTTGTCGGCCAGCGTCGACCGATAGAACGCGGTTTCGAAGTTGGCGAACGTGTGGGCTGTTCCGAGAAAGTGATCGCCCGGCGTGTGCACGGTGAGCTGTTCCATGGCTTGGCCGTTCTCGCTCATGTCGAGACCCTTGGCGAGTGTCATCATCATGCCGAGCTGGTCGGCATCCATCATGAATTTCTCGTAGCCGACGGCGAGGCCGCCCTCCATCCAGCCAGCTGCGTGTAGCACGAAGTTGACGCCTGCCATAAGGGTCGGGATGATCGTCGAAGCCGACTCGTATGCAGCCTGAGCGTCAGGCAGCTTGGAGGCGGTCAGTGAGCCGCCCGAGCGGAACGGGACACCGAGGCGGCGTGCGAGTGCAGCAACGGTGTAGAGGACGATCGCCGGTTCGGGCGTGCCGAAGGTCGGTGCGCCAGTGGCCATCGACATCGATGATGCGAACGACCCGAAGATCACGGGGGCGCCCGGGCGCACGAGTTGGCAGAAGGCCATGCCGGCCAGTGCTTCGGCGAGGGTCTGTGCCGCGACGCCGGCCGAGGTGGTCGGTGCCATAGCGCCGGCGAGGATGAACGGCGAGATGACGCATGCCTGGTTGGCGGCGGCGTACGTCTCGGCAGCAGCCAGCATCGTGTCGTCCCAGACGAGCGGAGACGAGGCGTTGATGAGCGACGACATCACGGTGCGATCTTGCAGGTCGCCACCGAATGCGATGCGTGCCATTTCGACCGAGTCGGCCGCACGCTCGCCAGCGGTGACTGAGCCCATGAAGGCCTTGTCGCTGTACTTGAGGTGCGCGTACACCATGTCGAGGTGACGCTTGTTGACCGGCACATCGACGGGTTCACAGACCGTGCCGCCCGAGTGATGCAGGTTTGGCGACATGTACGCGAGCTTCACGATGTTCTGAAAATCGGCGATCGTTGCGTACCGGCGGCCGTTGTCCTGGTCATAAACGAAGGGTGAGCCATAATTCGGCGCGAAGACGGTGTTGTTGCCGCCGATTTCGACGTTGCGTTCCGGGTTGCGAGCGTGCTGCGTGTACTGGCGCGGTGCGTTGTCCTGCACGAGCTTGCGGCACAGTCCGCGTGGAAAACGAACTCGCTCACCGTCGACGTCGGCGCCTGCTGCACGCCACATCTCGAGGGCGGTCGGGTAGTTGCGGAACTCGATGCCGACCGTTTCGAGGATGGTGTCGGCGTTGTGCTCGATGATCTCTAACTGTTCGTCGGTGACCAACTCGTACGGCTTGATTTGACGTTGTAGATACGGGGGAATCGGGGCTGCTGTTGATGCACGGCTCGCGGCACGTCCTGCGCGGCCACCCGACCGATGTCCACGTCGTTCGTCACTCATTGCACACCCCATTCGTTGCACGTCCCCATCTGGGGGTTCCACAATGCGGAACGGTTCCATCATACAGAACGGGTGAAGGGTGTGCGGAACGTGCCCGACCGGGTCAGTCCCTGGCGAGCAGCGACCCCCCCAGCGTCAGGTCAGCGCCAGATCAGCGGGTTGATCTGGCGTACTGCTCGGCTTCAGGTCGGTCGGCGCCGGCGGCCGGTGCGTTGTCTGTCGCCAGCGCCCTCGGGCTTCGCCTGGGCAACCGGAAGTGTGGTCTCGGTGGCGAGGTTTGGAGTCGGCTCGGTCGTGTGCGGGAACCCCATGGCGTTGACGAACAGATCCTGGAACCGTGGTTCGGTCGCGGTCTCGATCTTGTGCACTCGTCGCACCGTCTCTTCGATTTCGGCGCGCTGGCTGGCTGACACCAAGGCTCGAACAGCGCCGGCTCCAGCAGCGTTGCCAACGGATGCGACCTTCGCGACCGGTACGTCAGGAACGAGGCCGATCACCTTGGCATAGAGCGGATCGATATGGGCCCCGAACGCTCCGGCGAGCCGAACCGATCCAATTTTGTTCGGGTCGGTCTTGCCGGCGTGTTCGCACAGCAGGTCGATGCCGGCGCGCAGCGCGGCTTTCGCGAGTTGAATCGCGCGCACGTCGTCTTGTGTGACATTGATGTTCGCTGCCGGTTCGTCGGCATCGCCGAACAGCCGGTACGAGAACGTGCGACCGTGGGCAAACACGCGCGACGTCTTGCTCGGTCCGTCGGAACGCACAGTGCCGTCGACGTCGATGAGCCCCGAGAGATACAGCTCGCCCATCACTTCAATGATCCCGGATCCACAGATGCCGGAGATGTCGAGCGATCGGGTCTCGGCATCGAAGCCGGGGTCATCTGACCAGAGGTCGGAGCCGATCACCTTGACTCTCGGTTCGAGCGTGTCGCGGTCAATGCGGACGCGCTCGATGGCGCCTGCCGTGGCACGCATGCCGGCAGAGATCTGGGCGCCTTCGAAGGCGGGGCCGGTGGGGGACGAGGCAGCGAGTACATGGGCCGAGTTGCCGAACACGATCTCGGCATTGGTGCCGACGTCGACCAGGAGTTGGAGGGCGTCGCTGCGGTGCGGCCCTTCGGCGAGGATCGCCCCAGCGGTGTCGGCGCCGACATGGCCGGCGATGCACGGGAGGAAGTAGACCTCGCAGAACCGAGCGTCGATGTCGAGGGCGGCCGCCGAAGTGACGACGGCGCTGTCGGTTGCAAGCAGGAACGGGGCTTGGCCGAGGGGCGTCGGGTCGATGCCGAGGATGATGTGGTGCATGATCGGGTTGCCGACGATCGTCATGTCCAGCACCACGTCGCGGTCGATCCCGGCTTCCGCGACAAGCGTGCCCACCATTTCGTCGAGTGCAGTCCGCACTGACCGAGTGAGCTCGATTTCGCCGCCCGGGTTCATCATCACGTACGACACGCGCGACATGAGGTCGTCGCCGAACCGGATCTGTGGGTTCATCACGCCGTTGGTCGCGCGGATCTCGCCGGTCGACAGGTCGACGAGGTGCCCCGCAATAGTGGTCGAGCCGACGTCGACGGCGATGCCGAATGCCTGGTCGACGTAGCCCGGGTAGACGGCGCAGACCTCGTGACCATGCCGGACGGCGACCGTGATCGTGTTGTTGCCCCGCTTTGCTGCCGGTGCGATCAGGGGGAGGACGTGCGTTGCAAGGCGCGACATCGTCACGCCGTAGGTCATGGACAGTCGCTCGGCGATCTGTTCGGTCAGTCCGCGCAGATCAGAGCCGAGTTCGGCCTTCTCCAACTCGATGTAGTGCAAACGGACGAGCGGATCGATCTCGATGTTGCCCACGTCGACGGACTTCCGCACGACCTGCTTGTGGACTTGGCTGGCCGCGGGGATCTCGACCTTGAGGTTTCCGCAGACCTGTGCCGCGCAACCGAGGCGTTGCCCATCGAGGATCGGCCGGCGGCCCGTATATTCCTCTTCAGTCGAGGCCCAGCCGGTGAGCGCGGCGGTGTTCGTGGGCACGATCTGGCAACGGCCACAAAGCCCGCGTCCGCCACATGTCGAATCGAGGTCGGCGCCAGCAAGACGTGCAGCGTCGAGCACGGTGATGCCTTTGCTGACCGTCACTGACAACCCTGAAGGTGCAAACTCGACCTTGTACGTCATCGCGAGAAGTGTCCCTTTCTGACCCGAGGGGAACCAGACAGGCGCTCGGCCATGGGTTCAGCCTGCCACGCGGGCGCTGCGGCCACCGCGACGCTTCGGGCCGCCACCGGCTGCATCGCCGGCGGCCTGGCCACCACCCTCGCGGTACGTGGCAATCCATGCGCCACAGTCTTGGTCGTGCCCAGCGAGCACGTCAGCGGCTTTGACAGCCCTCTTCACTTCGTCGTGCAATGGGCTCATGATCGCCGAGGTCATGCCGTTGGAAATCGCCATAGCGAGGAACGTGCCCGTGATCGCGTTGCGCTCGGGAAGCCCGAAGCTCACGTTCGACGCGCCGCACGTGGTGTTTACCTTGAGCTCGGTTTGGAGGCGGCGGAGCAGCTTGAACACTTGCTGACCGGCCTGGCCCAGGGCGCCGATCGGCATCACCAGCGGGTCGACGATGACGTCTGACGCCGGGATCCCGTAGTCGGCGGCCCGGTTGACGATCTTGCGGGCGACTTCGAAACGAACGTCGGGGTCTTCGGAGATGCCGGTCTCATCGTTGGAGATCGCCACGACTGCAGCGCCGTACTTCTTGACCAGTGGCAACACTCGCTCCATCTGCTCGTCTTCACCGGTGACCGAGTTGATGAGCGGCTTGCCCTTGTAGACAGCGCAGCCCGCCTCGAGCGCTTCGACAATTGACGAGTCGATCGACAACGGCACGTCAGTGATGGACTGCACCAACTGGATGGCCTTGGCGAGCAACGCCGGCTCGTCCGCGAGCGGGATGCCGGCGTTGATGTCGAGCATTTGGGCGCCCGCTGCGACCTGAGCGAGGGCATCGGCGGCCACTCGATCGAAGTTGCCTTCCTTCATCTCGGCGGCAAGCAGCTTGCGGCCGGTCGGGTTGATGCGTTCACCGATCATGACGAACGGACGATTGAAGCCGATAACGACTTCCTTCGTTGCGGAGCTGATGATGGTCTCGGTCATACGTGTTGTCGATTCTGTTCGTTGCTGGTGCATTAGGTTCGTGTCACACCGAGGTCAGACCTGGGTGTGACAGAGATGTGACAGTGAGTCAGTCGGAGTTGATTGGGACGTCGAGGCCCCCGTTGGCGACGATGGCTTCGAGGCGATCTCGTGAGTATTGGCCTTCGATGTCGGCACAGAGTTGGTCGAGTTGGGCGTTGACATCGCCTTCGGCCAGCGGTGTCGATTCGGTCCGCCATTCCGCGACGTAGTCGTCGGTCTTGGTCAGGTCAGCAACAGCTGCGGCACGATCGATGGCATGCTGAAACCGAGCGTGCAGCAGCAGTTTGCTGGACTCGTCGCCACCGCGCGCAGTGAGCTGCGCAGGAATGTCGCGCCAGTAGATCGTGTTGACTGATGGTGTGCCAGATCGCCGGCGGCTCGACCGTCGGGCGGTTTGACGCTCGCGCATTTCACCCTGGTCCAGGTGGTCTCCGGTTGCGGCGTTTTCGGTTGCCGCGATTTCAGATTCCGTGTTTTCGGATTCAGGGGTCATGCCGGGTTCTCCTCATGTCAGCGTCACCTTCGTTGTGAACTCGACAACGGCGGTTGCAAGTTCGCCGTAGCCCGTCGGTTCGATGTGGAGTTCGAGGCCAAGTCGGTCGGCGCACTCGTGTGCGGCAGCCAACGCCTTGGGATCGTTGCTCTGTTCGAGGTACACGCACCGGGTGTAGTTGCCGAAGTACATGTCGCGCAGTTCCGGGTGCTTGGCAATTCCCAGGCCCTCCCAGACCAACCGCTCCCAGTTTCGAGCGAGGAAATCGGTGAGGTAGAAGCTGCCGAGAGCATGATCCTGCAGTTCTTCGAAACGATCGTGAGTGGCAAAGAACTGGTAGCAGTGCGCGCCGGCCAGCATCTCGACGCCCTCTTCGGCACACACTTTTTCCAGCAGACCGCCGGTGCCACAATCGGCGTACCCGATAAGGATCTCGTCGAACTGGCCCGAGGCCTGTTCCGTCCCATCCTCGAGCAGGTGCGTGTCGAACAGTTCGTTGTTGCTGTTGCTGTTGCTGTCCTGTTCCCGATTGTCCGGGTTGTTGTTGTTGTTGTTGTTGTTGTTGTTGCTGTTGCTGTTTTTGCTGTTGTTGTTGTTGTTGCTGTTGAGCCACGTTGTGTCAGGCACAGTGTGGCCGTTTTCTTTCGGGTGGTCATCAGTTGCCGCTGGCCACACTGTGCCTGACACAACGTGACCGCGTGCGCGACGAATGCGGGCACGGACGAGTTCGGGGATTTCTTTCGGACGGTTGTGGAGCGACGCCGGAAGACACTCGACGGTCACGTTGGTCAAGCCATTGAGCTCGGTGATGGCCAGCAACTCCCGGGCCAACGCCCCGCAGGCGATGACCAGCACACGGGGTTGCACGCTAGGCGCGGACCGATGGGCCAGCGGGCTCGGGGTTGCCCCGCCGTGCGGTCACGAGTGCTTTTGCCTGCTCGGATGCCACCGCTGCGTCGCGGCAGTAGGCGTCGGCGCCGATTGCATCGCCGAACTCCTCGTTCAGCGGTGCGCCGCCAACGAGGATGATCTGGTCATGGCGGCGACCCTTCTCAATGAGTGTGTCGATGACGACCTTCATGTACGGCATCGTGGTGGTGAGGAGCGCTGACATGCCCAAAATGTCGGGCTTGTGCTCGTCGAGTGCAGCGATGAACTGGTCGACGTCGGTGTTGATCCCGAGGTCGATCACTTCGAAGCCTGCACCCTCGAGCATCATCGCCACGAGGTTCTTACCGATGTCGTGGATGTCGCCCTTGACGGTGCCGATGACGACCTTGCCGACTGATTCGGCACCGGTCTCGGCCAGTAGTGGCCGCAGAATCGCCATGCCGGCCTTCATTGCGTTGGCGGCGAGGAGCACCTCAGGGACGAAGAGGATGCCATCACGGAAGTCAATGCCGACGATGCGCATGCCTTCGACAAGCGCATCATTCAACACGCGATCAGGTGCCCACCCACGGTCAAGCAGGATCAACGTTCCCTCGTGGATCTCTTCCTTCATGCCGTCATAGAGATCGTCATGCATCTGCAGCGTGAGGTCTTCATCACTCAACAGTGCTAGGTCGATCGCTTCGTCATCGCTCGTGGCGTCGATGTCATCGCTCATTTGTCAATCTCCAGAGAGTGGGCGGAACGGGAGGCCCCGTTGCCGTTGTTCCGCAATGCGGAACTGTACCGCATCGTGAAACAGTACGCCAGACCCCTCTGGGAGAGGCGTGCGCGGGATGATACTGTCGACCGTGCCACCGCGCACTGACGGCGGCCGAATGTGGTGAGAGTGTTTGTGAAGTCCATCGAGGTGCTACACCTGTTCTCGGAGGAATGACATGGCAGGCGTGCAATCAATCGAGCGGGCATTCTCAGTGCTGCGTGAGCTGTCGTTGGGCCCAGCAGGGGTCACCGACATTGCTGACCGGGTCGACCTTCCCAAGTCGACGGTGTCGCGGCTGCTGTCGGCTCTCGAAGCCGAGGGTGCGGTGCAACAGCGGTCAAAGAGCACCGAATACGAGCTCGGTGCAGGCCTGGCAGCGCTCGCCGACGCCGCGAACAACGACGCGAACATGGCGGCCGTCGTCCGGCCGTTCCTCCTCGAACTCGCCGAAGCGACCGGCGAGGCAACCGGGTTCGTTGTGCGCTCCGGCCGAAATGTGTACTGGGCTGACAACGTCGAGCAATCCGAGGAGGCAGTGCAGGTAAAGGATCGCACCGGTTTCTATGCCCCCATGCACTCGGTGCCCGCAGGCGTCGCGCTGCTTGCTCACCTTCCCGCCAACGAAATCGAGAGCTATCTCGCTCAACCGCTCGAGCGCGTGAACGACCGAACCCCTTCCGATGTCGATGAGCTACGCCGTCGCATCGCGTCGATCGCGGCTGACGGGGTGCTCTGGTCGTTCGACGATCTTGGTGAGGGAATCACTGCGATCGACGTGCCGTTCCGCGGCGCATCTGGGCAATACGAAGGCGCGCTGTTCGTGAACGCGCCGAGCTACCGATTTCCTGCCGAAGGTGACAAAGAGCGCATCCAGCAGTTGATTGTCGACGCCGCAAAGCGGCTCTCTGGCCGCTTCAAGGTGCACTGAACGTCACACCAGGACGACTTGCGAACGCCGCGGCCCACTAGGTTCCGGACGATGAAGCGTCAGGACAAGGCAGACCGAATCGGCGAGATGCTCGACGATCTTTATCCGAACCCTCCGGTGCCGCTCGACCACCGAAACCCGTACACCATGCTCGTCGCGGTTGCGCTCTCCGCGCAGACCACGGACAAGAAGGTCAACGAGATTACCCCGGCACTGTTCGACGTGGCCGACACGCCAGAAAAAATGGCGCGTCTCTCGCCCGATGAGATCCTCGAGTTCATCAAGCAGGTCGGTCTCGCGCCGACCAAGTCGCGAAACCTGTCGACCATGGCGCACCAGATCCTGGACGCCGGCGGCGAACTGATCCCCGAATGGGATTTCCTTGAAGGGCTTGCCGGCGTCGGCCACAAGACGGCCGGCGTCGTCATGGCGGGTGCATTCGGTTTCCCGGCGTTCCCGGTCGACACACACATCCACCGCCTGGCCGACCGGTGGGGGTTGAGCGACGGAAAGAATGTCGAGAAGACCGAGCGCGACCTGAAGGCCGTCTTCGCCGAAGAAACCTGGGATCGCCGTCATCTCCAGATCATCTACTTTGGCCGCGAGCACTGTCCGGCGAAACGCCACGACCTCACGAGCTGCCCGATCTGTTCCTGGGCTGCAACCAAGAAGCGCATCGCCCTCGAGTCGCGGTAGGGCTCGAATCGCACGTTCCCCGCCAGCCGCACTTGCCTGCTGACAGTTTCGGCCGGAGTCGGCAAGAGCCGCCTCGCCTGGGAGCGAGCAGCGGGCGACTCAACTTCGAATGGCCGAGCGCTCATGAAAACCGGTGCTGGCTCCTGCGGTTTCGGCCTGGTCTGGAGGGGCGCAGGCACGACTTCGCGGCCCAATGGTGATGGCTGAACAAGAAGACAACGTGACGAATGGCGGGAATACCTGACGCTGAGGTTGGGAAGGGATTCACAAGCCCTGATATCTTCGGGCCCGCATGTCGCTCTTTCTTCGCGATTACCTCAACGTTGTTTGGTTCGGAACCGCAGCGCTCGCCGTTGGCGGGCTGTTGCTCGGCCTTGCCGCGGCCATTCGCCCGTCCAAGCCCAACTACGACAAGGGCATCGCCTACGAATCAGGCGTCGATCCGGTCGGTATGGGCTGGTCCCAGAGCCAGATTCGCTACTACGTGTTCGCACTACTCTTCGTCATCTTCGATGTTGAAGCCGTGTTCCTGTTCCCGTGGGCTGCTTCCAGCGAGCGATACGGCACGTTCGGGCTCATCGCCATGCTGGCGTTCATCGTGCTCCTGCTCGATGGGCTCGTCTATGCCTGGAAGCGAGGACTCCTTCGATGGGTTTGATCCTCACGAACTGCCACACTCGCCCGAACACGCAGAGAAAGACGATTTGACATGGGTCTCGTTGACAAGGGCCGTCTGCCGGCACCACTCACCAAGCTCTTCAACCTGAGCCGCTCGTACTCCCTCTGGGTGTACCAGTGGGGGCTTGCCTGCTGCGCCATCGAAATGGGTGCAGCCTTCGGCTCACCGCGTTACGACGTCATGCGGCTCGGCGTCATCCCGCTGCCCGCATCGCCCCGTCAAGCCGACTTTGTCTGTGTGTCCGGCACGGTGACCGACAAAATGGCCCCCGCTGTGAAGCGCCTCTGGGAACAGATGCCGGAGCCGAAGTACGCCATCTCGATGGGTTCCTGTGCCAACTGCGGCGGCCCGTACTGGGACAGCTACTCCGTCACCAAGGGTGTCGATCAGATCATCCCAATCGACGTGTACGTCCCCGGCTGCCCGCCGCGTCCCGAAGCGCTGCTCGAAGGTATCGTGCTCCTGCAGCAGCGAATCAAGAATGAAGACATGGCTGCTAAGTGGCGCGGCGACGAGTTCACCACGCTCCAGCGCACCCGGGCGATGGCAGCTGGCCAAGTCGACCGTGACGGCGAGCTGATCAGCAGTAGGCACCGCAATTCCGACGACCCCATGCCCGAGGTTGCGTCCGTGCACCCGGAACCAATCGTGGTGGGCGGTGGCCCAATTGAGTGACGACCCCCAGACCCCAGAAGGCGACACGGCCCCCGCCGCCTTGCCGGGCGACGGCCTCCGCGAAGGCATCGTCGACACGCTGCGCAACGACATCGGCGACGCGTTGATCGATACGCTGCTCAAGCCGAACGACGACCTCTGGGTTCGCGTGAGAGCCGAAAGCTGGCTCGCCACGGGCCGGGCACTCAAGGCCGCTGGGTTCACGTACTTTTGCTTCTTGTCGGCAATCGACTGGATGCCGTCGCCGTACGGCAACGGTCAGAACGACCCTGACGACGAGCCGAAAAAGATCGACATGACGATCAAGCAGGGCTACACCGGCGGCGAGACCCGCATGCAGGTGTTTGCTCGCTTGACCGACATCGATCGCCACGTAGGTGTGACTATTAAGGCCGACGTCGCTGACGACAACCTGATCGTCGATTCCTGGAGCCACCTCTTTGCTGGGGCCAACTGGCACGAGCGCGAATGTCACGAGATGTTCGGCATCGGTTTCAACAACCACCCCGACCTCCGCAATATGTACTTGCCGGGCGATTTCGAGGGCCATCCGCTCAAGAAGGATTTCCCGCTCCTGGCCCGCATGGTGAAGCCATGGCCAGGCATCGTCGATGTCGAGCCAATGCCTGATTTTGAAGAAGCAGCCGACGCTCCAGCAGCAGAAACGCCCGCCGCCGACGAGGCCCCCGCCGTGACCACCGAAGACGGAGTTGATTCATGACGTTGACCGATCGCCAGCAGCTCAGTTACATCGCAAGCCAGGCTGCCGATGCTCGTCTGAACGTCGAGCTCGAGACCGAGGGCATGACCCTCAACATCGGTCCGCAGCATCCGGCCACGCACGGCACGCTGCGCATTATTGCCCGCCTCGACGGCGAGCAGGTTGTCTGGGCCGAGCCGGTTGCTGGGTACATGCACCGTGGCTACGAGAAGCTCACTGAAGTTCGCACGTACCCCCAGATCACGTCGCTCGTCAACCGCATTGACTGGCTGGGCAGCTTTGCCAACGAGGTGCCGTTCATTCTCGCTGCCGAGAAGCTGATGGAGATCGAGGCACCGCCCCGCGCCCAAGTCATCCGCACGATCCTGTTCGAGCTGTCGCGTATCGCGAACGTCTCGTTGTTTCTCGGCGACCTCGGTGTGCAAATGGGCGCCATCACCCCGGTGTTCCTGGCGTTCCGTGACCGTGAGTACATCTTGAACCTGATCGAGGGCGCCACCGGCGGTCGTTTCCACCCGAACTTCGACCGCATCGGCGGTCTCAAGGACGATCTGCCCAAGGGCTGGATCCAAGAGACCAAAGGCGCTGTCAAGAAGCTCGAAGAGTTCTGCGACACGATCGACGACCTGCTGTTCGGCAACGAGATCTTCCAAAGCCGCATGCGCGGCATCGGTGTGATCCCGGCCGACATCGCGAAGGACTACGGCCTGTCCGGTGCCAACGCTCGTGCGTCCGGCATCGACTGGGACCTCCGCCGCGACCAAGACCTGCCGCTCAGCTACCACCTCGCTGACTGGAAGGTCTGGACGCATCCCGACGGCGACTCGTGGGCACGCTGCTGGATTCGCCTCCAAGAGACGCGCGAGTCCTGCAAGATCGTCGGCCAGCTGCTCGATCAGATCCCGGCCGGCCCGGTCATGACCAAGGTGCCGCGCATTATCAAGGTGCCCGAAGGCGAAGCCTGGGTTGCCACCGAAAATCCGCTTGGCGAAATGGGCTACTACATCGTCTCGAAGGGCGACCTCGGGCCGTTCCGCGTCAAGATCCGTTCGGCGAGCTTCAACAACATCTCGATCGTGCCGTGGGCGCTCAAGGGCGTGTACGTCCCTGACATCATCACGATCCTCGCCTCGCTCTATTTCATTCTCGGAGACATCGATCGCTGATGTTCGCCCAACTCGCTGCTGAATTCCCGGACTGGTATCCGGAATGGAATATCCCCTACTGGCTCATGTCGATTTTGCGCGTCGTCGGTGGCCTTGTCGCCGTACTGCTGCCTGCCGGCGGCATCGTGTACATCTTCCTCTTCAAGATGATGTCGTTCATGCAAAGTCGGCTCGGGCCAATGGAAGCTGGGCCGTACGGGTCGATGCAGCTACTCGCCGAAGTGGGCAAGTGGATGCAGAAGGAAGACCTCGCGCCCGACAACGCCGACGTGCGCATCTACAAGATGGCGCCGCTCATCGTCCTGCTGTCGACCTTCCTGTTGGTTGTCGTTGTACCGTTCGGCCCGCAGGCGTACTTCACGAACTTCGAGACTGGCGTGTTCTACGCACTCGCCGTTGCCTCGGTCAGCGTGCTCGGCATCCTGATCGCTGGTTGGTCGTCGGCCAACAAGTATTCGCTGCTCGGTGGCCTCCGTGCCGGCGGTCAGCTCATTGCCTACGAACTTCCCATGGTGCTCGCCACCCTCGGTGTGGTCATTCAGGCCGGCTCGATGAACCTCAACCGGATTGTCGAAGTGCAGAACACCGGCGAGATCTTCGGCGTCGGCTGGATCGGCAACCCGTTTGTCATCACGCAGTTCATCGGCTTCTTGATCTTCATGATCGCCGTGCAGGCCGAGCTGACGCAGAGTCCGTTCGACATGCCGATTGCTGAGTCCGAACTCGTGTCTGGTTACATGACCGAGTACTCGGGCTTCCGCTTCCTGATCTTCTTCATCGCCGAGTTCGCCACTGCCGGTGTGTTTGGTTTTATTGCCTCAGTGCTCTTCCTGGGCGGCTGGGGCGTCCCATTCACGTGGTTCGGCTGGGAAGGCATCTCTGATGTCGCCTGGTGGATGAACTTCGTCGGCCCCCTGATTATGTTCACCAAGATGTTCGCCCTCGTTGGCGTCATCATGTGGGTGCGTTTCAGCTATCCCCGTTTCCGTGAGGACCAACTCCAGACGTTTGCCTGGAAAGTTCTTATCCCGCTCGCACTGGCCAACACCGCTGTGACCGCAATCCTGAAGGTTGTCTTCTGATGCCCAAGGTTCCTGGACTACTCAAGGGGCTCGGCGTCACCGCCGGGATCCTCGGCAAGACACTCAAGAACGGTGCCGACACCGTTCAGTACCCGCACGAAAAGGAGGCTCCGCCCGTTCGTGCGCGTGGCGTCATTGCGTTGCACGAAGACAACTGCACCGCGTGCATGTTGTGTTCGCGGAGCTGCCCCGACTGGTGCATCTATATCGAAGGCCACAAGCAGCTTGCTCCGCCGCGTCGCGCCGGTGGCCAGCCGCGCCAGGTCAACCACATCGACCGGTTTGACATCGACTACGCACTGTGCATGTATTGCGGCATTTGCGTTGACGTGTGCCCGTTCGATGCCCTTTTCTGGAGCCCCGAGTACGAGTACTCCGAGCCGAAGATTGCCGACCTCCTCCATGACAAGGCCAAGCTCGGCGAGTGGATGGAAACCGTGCCCGAGGCACCCGAGCTCGAAGTCGGAGCCGGTAAGTAATGCTCGAGTCCCTGCTCGCCCAGGCCGACATGAATGGTTCGGTCAACGTCGCGATGAACATCGCCTTTGGCATCATCGCCACGGTCATGATCTTCGCCGCGTTCAGCGTCGTCACCACGAAGAACGTCGTGCACGCCGCGCTGTACCTCGTGGTGGTGCTCGCCGGCGTCGCAGCGCAGTACATCTTGGCTGGCGCCGAGTTTGTCGCCGTGTCCCAGGTCATGGTCTACATCGGGGCCGTGATGGTCCTGTTCCTGTTCGGCATCATGCTGACCCGCGCCCAGATCGGCAAGGAAGAAGGCCTCAATAACAAGGGCTGGCAGCTGGGCATCCCTGTCGCACTCTTGCTTTTCGGCCTCATGGCCTACGTCATCGTCGACACGTACGAAGACACCGTCATCGGCGAACGGACGCCGTTCTTGACCGAGGGCATTTCCGATCATGTGCTGTCGCCATTCTTGGTGCCATTCCTCGCCATCTCGTTCGTCCTGCTCGCGGCTGCCATCGGCGCCATCGTTCTGGCCCGGAAAGACTGAGGGCCGCATGCTTGCTGTCAACTTCCTCCTGCTCGCCGCCGTGCTGTTCTGTATCGGTGTGTTCGGCGTCATCGCCCGCCGCAACGCCGTGATGGTGCTGATGTCGATTGAGCTGATCCTCAACGCTGTCAGCTTGAACCTCGTGGCGTTCGCTCTGATGAACAACAATCAGGAGGGGCAAGTGTTTGCCCTCTACATCATCGCGATTGCCGCAGCCGAAGTCGGCGTTGGCCTCGCCATGGTGTTGATGATCTACCGCAACCGCAAGTCGATCGCCCTCGACGAACTTTCCGAAATGAAGGGCTGACGTGCTCGCCGCAGAAGAAACATACAAGGCACTCGAACTCAGCTCCGGCTGGTTCATGGAGAACGCTTGGCTCATCGCCCTGATCCCGGCGGTTGCGTTCGCGCTGATCATCGCATTTGGCAAAAAGATGCCGTTCAAGGGCGCCGAGTTCGGCCTCGTGTCGATCGGTGCATCACTCGTCATCGCCACCGGCGCTGGCATCCAGTGGATGCAGCGAACCGACTCTGCTGACCACGGCGGTGAAGCAGCGCAGGGAGCGTTTAACGGCATCCGCGGCGCCCTGCGTGCAGCCGAAGGTGCCGAAGTCAAACCCTTCATCGACCCCGTTGTCAGCCAATGGGTGTGGTGGCAAAACTCGGGCCTCGAATTCGGCATCGGCTCGCACATCGACGGCCTGTCGATCCTGCTGCTTTGGCTTGTTGCATTCATCTCGTTCCTGGTGCAGATCTTCAGCCTCGACTACGTCCGTGGCGATCGTCGCTACACGCACTTCTTTGCAGCATTGACGCTGTTCTCGAGCGGCATGCTCGTCATGGTCATGGCGTCGAACATGGTCCAGCTCATCTTGGGCTGGGAGATCATGGGCCTCTGCTCGTTCATGCTGATCGGGCACTGGTGGGAAGACGCCTACAACAGCCACTCGGCACTCAAGGCGTTCTTTACCGTGCGCGTGGGCGACGTCGGCCTCCTCATCGGTACGGCGATCCTGTTCTTCGGTTCCAACCAGTGGGCAATCGACAACCTCGGCACGAACGGCTTTGACATTCGAGCCATCCAGGCGTGGGCGCTCTCAGGCGACGGGTCCAGTTGGACGCTGTTGATGGCGTCGGTCACTCTTTTCATCGCCGCAATTGGCAAGTCCGGTCAATTCCCATTTCATACGTGGCTGCCTGACGCCATGGCCGGCCCGACCCCGGTTTCGTCGCTGCTCCACTCGTCAACCATGGTCGTCGCTGGCGTCTTCCTCGTTGCCCGCATCTACCCGGTCTTCTGGGAAGGCTTCAATATCGGCAATGGCGGGTTGAGCTTCATTGCCATCATCGGCGGCATCACGATTGTCATCGCGGCACTGCTCGCCTTCGTACAGGACGACATCAAGAAGGTGTTGGCCTACTCAACGGTCAGTCAGCTCGGTTACATGATGCTCGGCCTCGGCACGGGCGCCTGGCTGCCGGCCGTCTTCCACGTGTTCACGCACGCATTCTTCAAGTGCTGCCTGTTCCTGGCAGCCGGCTCGATCAGCCACTCCGGCTCGCACCACTCCTTCGATATGAAGAAGGACATGGGTGGCTTGCGCAAGTTCATGCCGATCACATTCGGTGCATGGTGTGTCTCCACGCTCGCCCTCACCGGTGTCATCCCGTTCGCCGGGTTCTGGTCGAAAGACGAGATCATCGACAACGTCGGCGACGCTGGCTACACGTTCCTGTTCTGGGTTGGCCTGTTCGGTGCAGCGCTCACAGCGATGTACATGACCCGTGCGACCTACCTCACCTTCTTTGGTGACCCACGGGGCGCAGCTGCTGGCATCCACCACGACGCCGAACACGGATACGCCACCGAGCACCGCGAAACGCTTGTCACCGCCGCCACGATCGACCGCGAACTCGTCACTGCTGGTGCGGCGCCGAAGTCGCTCGGCGCAGCCGCAGCACACGGCGACGATCACGGTGATCACGGTGATCACGGTGATCACGGTGATCACGGTGAT
>NZ_JBDNIJ010000103.1:0-15997 GCF_041688325.1 Ilumatobacter sp. | reverse complement strand
TCACGGTGCTGGTCGTCACGGTGCTGGCTGTCAGCCAAGGCCGCCGTTGACCGGACTGACGTCGTTTGCCGCGTCGCGGACGGTGTTCCAGATGATGGTGGCTACCACGGCCACGCTCACCGCCGCGGCGGCGTACCAGAGGACTTGTTCGATTGAGACAGCACCTCGATCAGAGCGACCGTCGGATGTATCGAATCGACGCAGATGGCCATAGATGACGTGGAACATCGAGGTTGCGATCAGTGTTGGATCATTCATTGGTGTCTCCTTGTTGTGTGTGGGTGAGCGATGACGGGCGGAAGCTCAGAGGTTGAGCGCCGGATAGATGATGAGTGCCATGAACAGCAGTGCCATGCCAACGAGTGGTGGCGTGACCTTGTCGTTGCGGACACGGGCGTTGGCCTCCTCCTCAGCTGCCAACGTCGAGCGGAGCGTCGAGCATTTGGCTGTCAAAGTCCTCGCAACTGGAGCGCCCTCAGCGGCCGAGAGTTGGGCTGCGGCGGCAACCTGTGTGAGCTCGACCACTCCGAAGTCTTCGCCGACGATGGCGAGCGCCCCGACGAGGCTGTTGCCGGTGGTCCCTACTTCACGCATCCGTCGCCGAAGTTCGGTGAAGAGCACGCCGTCTCCGGCACGGGCAGCCTGCTGGAGTGCACCCTCGTGCCCCGTGTTTCCAGCTAGAAGCATCGTGACCATGTCGAGGTACGCAGACAACTGATGGCGCACATCGATCCGTACGTCGTCGCTGCGCGAGATTGCATCCGAGTGCACGGCGAACGGTGCGGCGGCGGCGCCCAGCAGCGAGAGCCCGAGTGGCACGACGACGCTGATCGACAGGAGGCCGATCGTCGAAAGGATTCCGACGACGAGCGCCGGTCCAATCAGCCCACCGACGGCGGCAAGCATCAAGAGCCCGACGTGGGTGGGGACCGTTCGGCCGATGAGCCGAAGCGGCTGCTGCCACCGCAGCGCTCGTTCTCCGATCTGGGTCTGTACGGCGAGGTCTCCGAGTCGAATTGTGAGCGGAGCTGCAGCATCCGCGACTGGCAGTGGGGCGGGCCGGCGGAGATACCGCACGCATCGTTCAAGCGACGGGCGGGGTTGCTGCCAACCGGATACTCCAAGCAACATTCCGGCGAAGAGCAGCAAGCTCGCCAACACGAGAAGGCCAGTGGTGCTCATGAATGCATCTCTCGAGTCGCGGTCGCACGACGCTCGACCACGGCAGTAGTGAGGAATCGACTTGGCTTCGGGTAGCGCGCCAATCGTTGGACCCGAAGGAGGAGTACCGCATAGATCGCGATGACAACGGTGAGGAAAATTTGGCCGCCGCTCGTTTCGTAGGGCCGGAGGTAGTCGGCGCGGCCGAACACGAGGAGGCCGACAATGAGTGATCCCATGATCAAGGTCAACATGCCGACCTCGCGTTGCATCGGTGCTCGTTCCGCATCGACGATGCGCCGTCGATCAGCTTGATGACGTGCTTGCTCAGCCAACGACGTCAACACCGCGACGGTGCGAGCACCGCGTTGTACCGCGATGAGGAGGCCGGCAGCCACGAGGTCGCCAAGCGGGTCGTCGATGTCGTCGGCGAAACGACGAAACACCACGTCCGGCTCTTGCCGGCCGAGCCCGGCGGAGAGACGCCTGACGTGTGGACGAATGAGAGTGGGACTCGTCGACACGGTCGAGGCGATGGCACCGATCGGCTGGTCGCCGGCAATCAACACGTCGCGCAGGCTTTCGATCCACGATGCCAGCGCATCGGTCTGGTCGACGTTGTTCGTCGAACGGTCTCGCCGCTGCCACATCCGGACCCCCACGAAGACGCCCGTCGCTACGACGAGTCCCGGCAGGACCCAGCCAGACGATGCAATAATGAGGAGTGCCGTCGCGCCACCGATCGCGAGACGCGTCATGAGCTGTCCGTCCGGCCGGGAGGCAGGTGCTGCATCGTTGCGAATTGGTGCAACTGCAACGACAACCGCTGTGATGCCGAGAGCTGAGCACGCCACCAGCGTCAGGAGGGCCAGGCTCACCGAACTTCCTCTCTGACAGAGAAGAGGTCTGCGCTGTAGCCAGCCAGCCGTAGACGCGTCAGGTGACGTTGCGAGAGCTGTGCGACCTGCGTCAGTTCGTCACCATCGTCGATGGCCCACACCTCGGTACTGGAGACGCCGCCTGCTTCGCCCAGGCCGCCGACTTCGATCACGGAGGTCACTCGACGGATCGCAGCCTGCTCGGCCTTTGCATTGCGGACCAGGTCGATGTGCACGATGAAGTCAACGGTCTGAGCGATCAAGCTCCAGACGGCGAACTCAGGCAAGCTCGTGTTCGACTTCGACACGTAGTACGCCAGACGCTGCAGCACGATGTCGGACGTGTGTGCATGGATCGTTGCCAGCGAACCGCGCTTACACATCGAGGCAACGTCGAGCATGTCGAGGGCCTCGTCTTCGACTAATTCGCCGACGACGACGCGGTCGGGGTTGAGTCGGCGCGTCAGCTCGACCAGCTGGCGCGTCGTGATTTCGCCTTCACCTTCGGCATTGGCATGACGCGTGAACAGCGCCGGTGCATCTGGGTGGCGCGGGTCGTCTTCGAGGCGCAGCTCAAGGAGGTTCTTCTCGACCGTGATGATGCGTTCGAGCGGAGACACCTCGCCCAAAAGTTCGGTGAGCAGCGTCGTTTTTCCGGCGCCGGGCGGGCCGGACACAAGAATGGTGAAGCCGCATCGTACGAGGGCGCGAAACTGCTCGACCATCGACTTCGGGAACAGGCCAAGATCGGAGAGGCCGTCCAAGCCTGCCTGACGAACGACGAACCGTCGGATGGCGATGCGCGGATGCGTCGAGATGCCGTGCTCGGTGTTGCCGCCCAGAACCATGACGATGCGCGACCCATCGTTCGACTGCAGCGTGAGCATTGGCGACGACGTGTCGAGGCGACCTTCCCCGGTACCGGTCATCCGGAGCGCCATCCGCTTTTGGAATGACGTTAATTCTGTTGACGATGCCCAGAGCTGGCCGACATCAACCTTGCGGCCGTCGGTGTACGTGACCCACGTGGAGTCGGCACTGTTGACGTCGATCTCCTCGACACCCGTGTCGCTCAGATACTTCTCGAGAGGACCGGCGCCGGTCAGTTCGGCGACGACGCGCGACCTGAGTAACTGCTCGGTCGGTTGATCGAGCGGCCGGAGACCATCGTGCAGCAACTCCTCGTTCATGACGGCGACCTCGTCGCTGATCCACGCGCCGATCAAGAGTTGCTGTCGTCGTTCGTCGGCGACAAGTGGAGAGCGGTCAGGAGCGGGTGTTGCGGCGTCATCGCGTTCGAGCGCGTCGATCAAGCGCTCCGCCACACGATCGGTGATGACACCGAGGGCGCTCCTGAGCAGGTGGTCGTCATGGTTCGAGACTGCACTCATCGTGATGATCCGAGCTGATCGATCCGGCTTGAGTCCGGCGCTCGATCTGTTTCTGCAGGTGCCACCTGTCGTGCCAATGCTGATGCCTCCCGAATAAGGGGGAGTCGAGCGAGGCGACGTTCGGACACGCCGGTGCGGCCTGCAAAGACGGCTGCTGTGAGATCGTCGACCGGAAGTGAGTGCATGACGATCTCGGCCTGCCCGTCGGCAGTGAGGAACTGGCCGACCTCGTCGGGTCCGAACGGGCGGTCGCCGATCAAGGCGACGGTCAGGGGGACGCCGAACGTCGCCAGGAACTGAACGAGTTCGGCCAGCCGTTCGAGTCGAACGGTGGCGGCTCCAGCCGACGCAGCGTCTTGTCGGTGGCAGACGACAATCGATGAGGCGAGCGAGAACAGCACCGATGGGGCGTCGGCGACCGCATACGAACCGATGTCGGCGATGATCGTCGGTTCGTAGAGTTGGGCGAGGAGCGGAAACAGTGTGCCGCCGGCCTCGCTGAGCGCTCTGCTGGCAGCACGCGACCGGACCGGCGCAGCGATGAAGCGAGTGCCCGAAGGAGCGTGGCGAACCATTGCGTCAACAGCGGACCAGGCGGTCGACGGGCTGTTGCCGAGGGCGGGGGAGTTCGCAACGATCGTGGAGAGCGACGGGCTGGCAGGCGTGCCGAGCCAGGCGGCGAGCGAGCCGCCAGTGCGATCGGCTTCGAGTATCACAGCATCGTGTCCTGATGGCCATCCTGCAGCGAGGGCGAGCGCTGTTGTCGTCGTGCAATCGCCGACAACCGCGATGATGCTCATTCGCCGAGACCGGCCGCAGCTGGGTCGGGGCTCGGCACCAAGAGCACGACGCGGACATCGTCAGCTGCGGCCACGATGGCAGCATCAGCATCGTTCAGTTCGACAGAAACCGACACCGTCCCGACGCCGCTGTCCGATTCCGTCGGGAAGCCGACCACCCGGCCGTCGATACTGACAGGGGTCTGGTCGTCATCGCCGCGGTCGGCCGGAATCACGAGTCGAACAGGCACTCGTTCGCGGATGCCCACGGGCAGCTTGGAGGCGTCGACCTCGAATGCAACGACCGCATTCCCGACAGACACGAGTGGCCCGACTTGCAGGGCTTGGCGCGTCACCAACGAGCCAGAGACCAAGCGCACGCGTGCGTACTGGCCGACGAGCGACCTGAGGTCGGCGCCCTTGATCACGTTGACGGTTGCATCGACATTGACGTCGACGGTGCGCAACATGTCGGGCGTGATGGCTTCGCCAGCGGCAACGTCACGAACGACTTGGACGGCTGGTTCACTTGAGTTGAGATCTGAATAGACACCAATGTTGACGCCGATGGCGATTGCGCCGAGCGCGACGCCGGCAGCAAGACGATTTCGGCGCCGTGCCGACGGACGGAAACCCTGCGGTTCGTCGGGCAACTGGTGGGAAGCGGGTGTGTGGATGTCACTCATGCGAAGTGTCCGATGCTGATCGTGGAGTCGAGCGCTGCGGGGGTCAGCATCAAGGTGTGGGCAAGGAGGCTGAACGCAGCAGCGCCGACCAGGCCGGGCCCGAAGGAAATCTCGGTCATGCGTCGGAGCAGCGCCACGGTCGCGGTCGAGCCTGCGGCGAGCGCGATGGTCACCAGGGCGAGTTGCCAGTGGACGGCACCAACAGCGGCACCGAGGACCAGTGCCATCTTCACGTCGCCGAACCCCATCGACCCGGGTGAGAGCAGGTGCATGAACAGGAGTGGGCCTGCCAACAGGGCAACACCGAGCACGACGTTGCTGGCAAGGACACCGGAGGAATGGAGAACGAACCCAATCGCAAGGGCCAGCGCGGAGGCCGCGATGATCTGATTCGGAAGCCGTTGTTCGACGATGTCAACCATCGCTGCGGGAACAAGCAGGGCGACCGAGATCGCACTCGCAGCCGCTACGCCATCTTGGAGCGCGGAAATAAGTGCTGTGATCACCGTTGCGATTGCTGCACTCTGACCCAGGGGTCCAATGGCGCGGGCTGAACGAATGACTGACCGGCGCGTTGTCAGAACGGTTGCGGCATCTGCCTCCCGAAGGAGGTTTTGGGATGGTGCAGTCACGTCGCCCTCCGACCAATGGGAATTCCACCGTAGTCGAATGCGACGACGGCCTTTTCCGGACCTGTTTGAGGCGTGCTCACACCGCGACCTGGCTTTCTCTCCGCGGTCGGGCGGTGCCGGAACGTGGCCGGATCGGCCTGTTCAACAGACAGTGGGGCGTTGTGGCGTCGAGGGGGAAAGCGGGCTGCGGGTTTTGTGTGAGCGATTGGGGCGTCGGTTCCCGCTATCGCTCACACAAAACGAGGTGGCGAGGGTGGCGCGGGCTGGTTAGGCGGTGCCGGAGAGGGACTGGACGGTCCACTCCAAGAGCCAGCCGAGATAGCCGTAGAGCTGGAACTCGTGGGAGTCGTCCATGTCGGCTTGCTCGGCAGCGTCGTCGTCGGTGATGTCGAGCATCGTGCCCAACACCAGACGCACAGCGTTCAACGACTGCATGAATGCCACCGTGTCGGGCTTGCTGAGATCAGCCAGACGGCCGGTGTTCGGATTGACGGTCAACATGGCGGTGACCAGATCGACCGACACGACGCGGCTGGTCACTAACTCCTCGCGCATCAAACGTTGATACTCGGCTTCCTTCTCAGGGTCGTCGCGAAACGCCGGCGGAAACAGCCTGTGCAAGAGCGGTGCGGTGACCTCGTTCACCTCGGCGGTGAGGAGGTCCTTCATCTCGCCGAGCAGACGGATCAGGAGATCGCGTTCTTCCGGCTCGAAATTCAATCGAAACTTGGGGCCAGCGCCGTCGTCGAACGTGCCCAGGGGATCGACGACACTGTTATCGACTCGCTCCACCGGAGGGACAAAACTATCTCTAGACATCGTGCTCCATCGAGGCCCACAGGCTGTGCTCGTGAAGGCGGAAGACGTGCATTTCGGCTTCTTCACGGTTGCCGTGAGCCACCGCGGCCTTGCCCTTGTGATGGACGTCGAGCATCAACGCTGTCGCCTTTTCGTCCGAGTAGCCGAACAGCGACTTGAGTACGTAGGTGACGTAGCTCATCAGGTTGATCGGGTCGTTCCACACGATCACGACCCACGGCTTGTCGTTCGCGAGCGCCTCATCAACGTCGGGTTCTTCAACCCTGACGGGCTCGAGAGTGGTGGGCACGTCCCCATTCTGCCCGCAGCACGCACCCATGTGGCAAACAGTCTCCGAAGAACGCGTTCTCTCCGTGCCCGACCCCGCCGACGAGGCGGGCCACGTTGGCGAAGAGGGTTCGATACCCTCACCAGAGTGGCGTACCAGGAACCAGAGTTTCTGCCGTGGGACGGCCGACGGGTTCCGCTGACTTTCGTTGCCGGCTACCTCGGCGCCGGCAAGACGACGGTGATCAACGAGTTGCTCGCCGTCACCGATCGGCCGATTGCCGTCCTCGTCAACGACGTCGGTGCGATCAACATCGATGCAGCCCTGATTGCACGCCAGCACGGCGACACGATCGAACTGACCGATGGCTGCGTCTGCTGCAGTCTGATCGACGGCTTCGGCGCCGCGTTCGACCAGCTCCGCGCTCGCGACGTTCCGCCCGACCACGTCGTCGTCGAACTGAGCGGCGTCGCTGACCCCGACCGCATGACGCCGTGGGGTAATTCGGCCGGATTCATCCTCGATGGTGTGGTCGTCGTGGTTGCTGCCGACCAGCTCGGCGCCGAGCACCTTGCCGGCCCAGCCCGGGACGCGATCGACAGTCAGATCAGCAAAGCCGACCTCCTCATGCTCTCCAAGACCGACATTGTCGAGCCACACGTTGCCGACGCAGCGCGCCGCCGCCTGAGCGAGATTGCGCCCGACACGCCCGTCTTCGAGCCCGGCGGCAACGCTGCCGCGGCGGGCCGCTTTCTCTCACTCGGTGGCCGCCGCCCCGAAGGCCCCGCTGCAACTGCGACACCCTCGCTGTTCGACGCACACGACGTGCACATGGTGCCGTTCCCGGAGATGGCCGATGCGGCCGAGGTTGCAGCAGCGGTGCGAGCAGCACTTGGACAGTACGAGCGGGTCGTGCGCGCGAAGGGAATTGCGGGCAGCGCCGATGGCGAACTCCACCTCGTGCAGGTGGTCGGCAGCCGCATCGAGATCGACCCGCTGCCGATGTCCGAGTTCGGGGCCGCCACTGCGCTCACAATCATCACCCTCCATTAGTTGCCTTCCCGCGTTTCCTCCGGCCAGGCAGCGGTGTCGATATCGGGCGTCTCGCATCGTGATATCATGATGTCATGACAAAGCAGACCACTGTTCGGTTGCCCGACGACCTCGCCGACGACGCCGAGGCAGTCGCACGAGTCCGCGGCGACAGCGTCAACCAACTCATCATCGACTCCCTCGCCGCAGAGATCGAACGGGTACGAGCCGACGACGACTTCACCGCCCGCGCAAGGAAGCTGCTCGAACGCGACCGAGAGATCCTCGACCGACTCGCCAAGTGACTCGCTACCTCAGCCTCGCTGAGTTCTGGTTCCTCTCCGAACTCGTCACTGGAATCGACGCCGCGACGCTGATCAGGGCCAGCCGCGTCGATCTCGCCGATTCTGCGCTCCATGCGCCACAGGCCGGCTTCGACGACACCGACTTCTACCCGGACGTCTACGACAAGGCAGCTGTACTCGCCTGTCGGATCGCCTGGAATCATCCGCTCCCCGACGGCAACAAGCGGGCAGCGTGGGCGTGCCTGGTGCTGTTCATCGATCTCAATGACGGATCGTGGAACGACTCGCAACCCGACACCGACCATGCTGTCGACGCAATGCTCGCCGTCGCGGCACGCGATGTCGATGAGAGATGGCTCGCCGGCTGGCTCAGAGAACGGGCCGTCTTCCGGAGCTGACTCCTCCGGCCGTCTATGCCTGCCCTCCGCTGGCTGGGCTGTTGATTCGTAGAATCAGGGGATGAACATGCTCTTGGTCGACAGCGGTGAAGACGACAGCTGGATCGAGGAACTCACCCGCTGCCTGCCCGACTTCGACGTCCGGAGCTCGGTCGGCGACGTCGATCTTGCTGAGGTCACGCACGTTGCGATGTGGCGGCTTCCGGATGAGCAGCTCGCTGCGATGCCGAACCTCGAAGCGATCTGCACGATGGGTGCCGGCTTCGACCACCTCGACCTCGATGCGCTTCCTGACGTCCCGATCGTGAGGCTCGTCGATCCCGCCATGGCGAACGACATTGCGCTCTACGTTCTCAGCTGGGTGATCCACTTCCAGCGCGGCTTGGACCGGTTCATCGCCAATCAACCCTCTGCGACGTGGCGCGGTGACGTGGTGACGGTGTTTCAGCGGGACTACTCGGTCGGGGTGTTCGGCTCGGGTGCTATTGGCCAGGTCGTGCTCGACACGTGTGCGCACCACGGCTACGCGACCCTCGGCTGGTCGCGCTCGAACCACGACCGACCACTCAACCAGTTCTTCACTGACTGCGACCTCGTTGTCGACCTCGTCCCGCTCTCTTCAGCCACCCGTGGCGTGATCGGTGCTGGCGAACTGGCTGCCCTCGGTGATGGCGTCTTGATCAACGTCGGCCGTGGCGCCACCGTCGACACCGACGCACTACTCGGTGCCCTCGACGGCGACCTGCGCGCCGCCGTGCTCGACGTGTTCGACGTCGAACCGCTGCCCGCAAACTCTCCGCTGTGGAGCCACGACAAGGTGACCGTGACGCCGCACATCGCGGGGCGCTCTGACCCGACGACCGCCGCGCCAATCATCGCGGCAAGCATCGCAGAGCTGCGTAGCGGATCACTTCCCGCCGCGACCATTCAGCGCAGTGGAATGTTGAAACACCGATCCCCCAAAGCGCCGAGCGCGTAGGCGGCATAGTCGACGCCGTCGGCGGCATAGAGCGTCCGACATTGCTCGCTCCAGGCGAGAGCCTCGGGCGACGACATCCGATGCACGACCTGCATGACTCCACCCTCATACACGCGGTACTCGGCCCACGTGCCGGGGAAGTCCTTGGTGCAGCCGATCTCGATCGTCGGGACACCCGATGCCGTCATCGTGCGGACCCGGTGGCGATGCGTGTGGCCTGCTGTGTAGGCAATGAGTTGAGGGCAGCGCGAGGCGACCCCGTCCAGCAGGTCGCTCCCGTCGGGGTGTAAACCGAAGTATGTGTCGCTGCGTCGGCCGCTGGCTTCGCCGACCCATTGTTGATGGTGGCCCATCGCAATCACCGGCAGTGGTGAGCTGCTACACCGGTCGGCGAGCCACTCGATCTGTGTGGCCGTGACCTGCCCCGTGGTCTCACCCGGTATCGCCGTGTCGAGCAGCGCAACGTTGACGCCCGGCAGTTGGATCCACTGATCGCCGGCGTAGCTGTCTTGGTGCTGGTAGCTGTCGTGGTTGCCGCGAACGACGTGCAAGCGATCGCCGAACGGGTCGCGGTAACACGCCTCGAATGCTGCCCACTCTTGCGGACGCCCGTCGACGGACAAATCGCCCTTGACGATGAGCGCCGCGACTCCAAGCGCATTGATCTCGGACGCCGCAGTCCGGTTCATCACCTCGGGGTACGGCTCGGCGCCCTCGGGGACACGCTGCACCGGGCCGGTCGAGTGTTCGTCGAGCCGGCCCGCTTCGACCTCGCCGAAGTGCACGTCGTTGACCGTGGCGAACCTGCAGAGCAGCGAACCGGCTGGACGTGCCAGCGTTCTGACCCGCACGCCATCAAGATCGTGTTCGGTGTCAGGGGTCAGATCTGTATACCGGCGCACGTTTGCACCGTCGTGGATGACGACCAGGTCGTCGGCAACCGTCGTGATCTCGATGTTGTCCAACTTGAGCTCAGGTACGCACGACGATGGAACCAACGACCTTGTCGTGCCAGGTCTGCTGCTTGTCGTCCCACAGCATCCAGAGGTAGCCGAGGTAGAAAATTTGCCCGGAGATCGCATTGGCGAAGAGCACCCGACCGAGGGCCTTGCCGAAGCCGATCGGCGTACCTGTCAGTTCGCCGACGACCTTCACGCCGACGATCTTGCGACCCCAGGTTTGGCCGGTCCTGCCAAGCGCCCTGACGTACACGACGAAGACGATCAGTAGTGCCGCCAAGATCAAAGCAATTCCACCGGCAAGAGTCCCGCCCTGCAAACTGTCAGTGGGGCAAATGATCTCGTCGTTGATGGTGGTGCAGCCATCGAATGCCGCGATGAGCAGCACGATGCCAGGGATCACGAGTGCTGTGGTGAGCAGGCCATACAGGAGTGAGTCGAGCAGCGAAGCACCAAACCGAGCGCCAAATCCAGCCCGAGTCCAGCCAGGGCTCGGCGTTGGGGAATACGCCTGGTAGCCGGGTGGTGGCGGACCCTGGTTGGCCGGTGGCGGAGGCATCGGCCAACCCATCGGCGGGTGCGCGGGTGCGGGCGGTGGTGGGGGGTTCGATCCGGATGGAGGGTCGAAGGGCGACGTCATCTTCGTAGTGTCGCAGATACCCGTGGTACTCCGCCGCGACGGCGATGCCGGATCAACGCCAGGGGCGCAAGCGGCGAATCGGGGTGGGCTGGGCCCAGCTCCGACTGCTGAAACGCCACGAGGTGTTGCGCGGCTCGCTGACCGGGCCCAGGGATGCAGCCTTCGGCCACAACACTTCAGTGGCAGCGACGATTGCTGCAGCTTCTTCGTCGGTCGGGGCCGGCGACATCGTGATGTTCACGTTCGTGATCTTATGGAGCCGGTTTGCTGTCGGGCGCATTGTCGCTCGGTGGGTCGTCGCCAACCGACCAGGATGATCGGGTCGGGCGGGTGACGATGCTGCCGGCGAACTGGTCGTGGAAGGATCGGCGTTGCGAGTTGGTCAAGGCCAAGATGAAGCCGACGAGGAAGACCGGCGAGATCAGAGCTCGGACCAGGAACCGACTTGTGGCCCGGCTGCGGTCGAGTGGGTTGCCGCTCGATACGTCGACCACCTTCGTGTCGGTGACGCGGTTGCCGATCCACTGGCCTGACGTCGACACGGCCGAGCCGTACCATCGGGCCACGAGCAGTAGCCCGATAATCGTGATGAGAATGCCGCTGAATCGGAGTGTCCCGGGGCTGAGCGCCAAGACCACGAGACCCGGAGCGATGGCAGCGACTGTCACGACGGAATCGATGAGGAACCCGGCGAACCGGGCGCCAAACGATGCGAACTCCGGATTGAAGTTGATCGCACCGGAGGATTCCATCGCCACCGGGCCGAGGCCCTTCGGACGTTCGGCTTCGCGCGGAACAGTCAGCTTGGCGCCGATGCCTGGACTGTCGGCGACGCTGCTCTCGTCGATCTGGCGGAGCAGGTCATCGAGATCGTCGTCCGGGGGTGCCGTGACCGGAGGTGCCGGAGTGGGAGCCGCAGCCGTCAGCGCTGGCTCCGGAACGAAATTCGCTGGTGCTGGTGCTGGTGCTGGTGCTGGTGTGATCGGTCGCACGGTCGGGACCGGCGGGCGTTCAGGGCGGTCACTGATCGAGTAGGTGCGCTTCGGAGGATCCGGGTCGGGTCCAGGCTGTATGTGGGCGGCTGGCCGAACTGGGGCAGCTTCGGGTACCGCGGCGCCAGGTGGTGGCGGAACCGATGGGGCAGGCGGCGGCGGAACCGGCGGCGTGTTCGGTGAAGGTGGTGAGGCCGGGGGTGGCGAGGGGGGTGGCGAGGCAGGAGGTGGTGAGGCCGGGGGTGGCGAGGCAGGGGGTGGCGAGGCAGGGGGTGGCGAGGCAGGGGGTGGCGAGGCCGGGGGTGGCGAGGGGGGTGACCCCGACGAGCTCGGCGGTTCCGTGGTGCTCACAGCGCTCGTTCAGCCGTCGATCAGAGGGGAACGTTGCCGTGCTTGCGCTTCGGCAGTTCCTCACGCTTGGTCGACAGCATCCGCAACCCAGCAACGATCTTTCGACGTGTGTCGGCGGGGTCGATCACGTCATCGATGTAGCCGCGTTCGGCAGCCGCATACGGGTTGGCGTACTTCTCGGTGTATTCCGCGATGAGCTCGGCGCGTCGCTCGACCGGGTTGGCAGCTTGCTGCAATTCGCGGCGGTAGACGATTTCGACGGCGCCCTGGGGGCCCATGACGGCGAGTTCGGCGGTGGGCCACGCGAAGGCGAGGTCGGAACCGATCGACTTCGAGTCCATCACGACGTATGCGCCGCCGTAGGCCTTGCGGGTGATGATCGAGATGCGCGGAACGGTGGCTTCGCAGTAGGCGTAGAGCAGCTTGGCGCCGTGCCGGATGATGCCGCCGTATTCTTGGTCGACGCCGGGCAGGAATCCGGGGACGTCGACGAACGTGATGAGCGGAATGTTGAACGCGTCGCACGTGCGCACGAATCGAGCGGCTTTTTCGGCCGACTCGATGTCGAGAACGCCAGCGAGGACCTTCGGCTGATTGCCAACGATTCCGACAGGCTTGCCGTCGATTCGCGAGAAGCCGCAGATGATCGACTTCGCGAAGTGCGGGAAGTATTCGAAGAATTCGCCGTCGTCGACGCAGGTGCGAACGACCTCGGTCATGTCGTAGGGCAGGTTCGGCGAGGCGGGAAGAATGTCGCGCAGCTCGGGGCAGTGACGATCGGGGTCGTCGGTCGGCTCATCGGCTGGCGGCTCTTCGAGATTGTTGGCCGGGAGGAACGAGAGCAGGAAGCGCACGTCGTCGAGGCAGGACTTCTCGTCGTCCGCCACGAAAGTGGCGACGCCAGACTTTGAGGCGTGGCTCATTGCGCCGCCGAGTTCTTCGAGCGTGACGTCTTCGCCGGTCACGGTCTTGACGACGTCTGGGCCGGTGATGAACATGTGACTGGTTTCGCGAACCATAAAAATGAAGTCGGTCATCGCAGGGCTGTAGACGGCGCCGCCGGCACACGGGCCAAGGATCACCGAGATCTGCGGCACGACGCCGGAGGCCTGGACGTTGCGGTGGAAGATGCCGCCGTAGCTGGCGAGGCTGACCACGCCCTCCTGGATGCGGGCGCCTGCACCATCGTTGAGGCCGATGAGCGGAGCGCCCACCTTGAGCGACAGATCCATCAGCTTGTGGATCTTTTCGGCGAACACTTCGCCGAGTGCGCCGCCGAAGACGGTGAAGTCTTGCGAGAACACGAAGACCTTGCGACCGTCGACGGTGCCCCAGCCGGTGATCACGCCGTCGGTGTAGGGCCGTTCTTCGAGGCCTGATGCCTGGGCGCGGTGTCGGGCCAGCTGGTCGAGTTCGTGGAACGAGCCGTCATCGAGGAAGTAGTCGATCCGCTCACGAGCGAGCATCTTGCCCTTCTCGTGCTGGCGGTCGATCGACCGCTGAGATCCTGCGTTTTGGGCCTCTTTGCGACGCTCGGCCAATTCATCGAGTTTCTCCTGCATGCTCACTCCCGCAACATACCCGCAGAGGGCGCGCGAGATGAACTGGCGAGCGCGCGAGAATTGCATTGTGATCGCGGATCTTCCTGTTACCCAGCCGGTCCAGCCCATGTTGGCGAAACTGGCACGCCACATCCCAAACGGCGACAACTGGTTGTTTGAGCCGAAATGGGATGGTTTTCGCTGCATTATTTTTCGCGACGGGGTGGACATCGAGTTGGTCAGTCGCAAGCTCAAACCTCTCAACCGGTACTTCCCCGAGCTGATCGAACCGTTGCTTGCAGCGCTTCCCGATCGGTGTGTGGTGGACGGTGAGATCGTCGTTGCCGACAGCGGCGGTGATGGCCTTGACTTCGATGCGCTACTCCAGCGGATCCACCCGGCGAAGTCGCGAGTCGATCGCCTGGCAGCGGAAACACCGGCGGCGTTCGTGGCGTTCGACGTGCTGGCTCTCGATGACCGGTCGCTGATGGATGAGCCCATGTCCGCCCGTCGGGACGTGCTCGTCGAGGCGCTCGCTCCTAACGACGTGGTGCATCTCACACCGGCGAGCACCGACCGGGCTGTCGCTCACGACTGGTTCAGTACGTTCGAAGGTGCCGGTCTCGATGGCATCATTGCCAAGCCTCTCGACGGCGTCTACGCGCCAGGCAAGCGCAGCTTGGTGAAGGTCAAACATCAGCGCAACGCGTTGTGCGCCGTGCCTGGTTACCGAGTGCACAAAGACGGGAACGGCGTCGGGTCGCTGCTGCTCGGGCTGTTCGATGCCGACGGCGAGATGCACTCGGTTGGCGTGGCTGCGTCCTTCTCGGTCAAGCGACGCAGCGAGTTGCTTGCCGAGCTTGAATCGCGCACGCACGATCCGCTTGTCGATCACCCATGGAGCGGTTGGGCGGCGTGGCAAGACGAGCAGGCGCAGGCCGCAGCTGAGTCGACTCAGCCGCAGACGTTGTCAGCCGGAAGTCGTTGGAATTCTGGCAAAGACCTGTCGTTCGTGCCGATCAAGATGGGGCTGGTTGCTGAAGTCACCTTTGGCCAGCTCGAAGGAGGCAGGTTCCGCCACGGGGTCTCGTTCGTCCGGTGGCGACACGACTGCACACCAGGCGACTGCCGATACGACCAGCTCGACGTCGCAACACCCGTCGACTTCCACGAGTTCCTCAGCGAAGCGCGCTGAGCCGAACCTCTCGTGTCCGTGATTGCAGGCCGGGTGGCTGGATTTTGGCGAGGTATTCGCTGTCGGACCTGAGGCGTTCACGGAGGTCGTCGTAGTAGGTGCGGGGCGGGTTGAAATAGATCTGCCCGGTGTCCATCCGACCGCCATCAGGATGCGAATAGACCGCTGCCGGTTTCGGCGGCGGCCCGGCCGGCACGTTCGGTGCTGCACCCGACGGCGCGATCAGCCGGCCGTGCCCGTTACGAAATTCGAGGCCGTTGGCTTGGTCGGCGTTGCCGGTGATGTCGAGTCGGCCACGGTGGTGCATTCGGTGATGTTTCCCGCACACGAGCAACAAGTTGTCGGTGTCGGTCCGGCCGCCGTGTTCCCAATGGATCAGATGATGCACTTCAAGCCCAAGCGTCGCATCACAGCCCGGGACCCGACACACGCCGTGATCGCGATGTTCAATGATCGTGCGGGTCCGGGCAGGTACGACGTACTGGGTGCGACCGACCGACACGGGTAGGCCGCCCTCGACAAACACCGGGGTGACCGTGCCATCACAGGTGAGGTAACGGCGGATCGCGTCAGGAACGTTCCAGCCGCTGGCGTCGGTCATGGCACGCTCGTCGCGGTCGGTATCGCGGTCGGTATCGCGGTCGGTATCGCGGTCGGTATCGCGGTCGGTGTTGATGAACAGGTTGACCCTCAACCGGGCTCGGCGTGCCGGATCATTCACCGAGTCGAGCGACTCTTGGGCCATTTCGACCAGTGCTGCAGCGAGGCCGGCACCGAACTTGCCGCGCTGGAACAGTCGGTCGCGGGCTTCGTCGAGCGCAGCCTGCACGACCATCCCCGCATCGGCGTCGAGGCGACCCGACAGCCGGAATGATCCGTCGTCGTCCTGCCACAGCGACAGAAACTCTTCAACCGACGACGCTGCCGACTCCGAGGAATCAGACGACTTCACCGGATTGGCTTCGGTGGCTGTTTCGTTCTCCTCCCCATC
>NZ_JBDNIJ010000102.1:0-12814 GCF_041688325.1 Ilumatobacter sp. | reverse complement strand
CGCGACACCATCACTTCGACCTACGTCCGTTGTCTGCAAGACCGTGCGGTCCACCCTGAACACCAAGCGGTGTTCGCGGCCAGGTGCACCACGCACGTCAACCTCGACACCGACCATTCGCCCTTCGTCAGCATGCCCGCTGCGTTGGCTGACATCCTCGAACCGATCGCCCGCCAAGCGTGAGTGAGCTCCTCAAAGTTCGCATTGGCTACGGCCTCGGCACTCGCACGAACCTGCACGACGAGTCGTACGGCGTCGTCGTCGACGCACTCGAAGCGCACGCCTTCGATTCGCTCTGGCTGTCGGAGAAAATTGGTGGTGAGGCACCCGACCCGCTGGTCGCAATGGCCTATGGCGCCGGTCGGACCACCAACCTGAAATTCGGTATGTCGGTCATGGTGCTCCCGGGCCGCAACCCAGTGGTGTTGGCCAAGGCGCTGGCGACTCTCGGTCGGATGTCAGGCGGTCGCCTGCTCCCTGCCTTCGGTCTTGGTGCTGTTGACCCCATCGAGCAGCAGGCCTTCGGGGTCGAGCGAACCGAGCGGGCAAAGATCTTCAACGAGTCGCTCGATGTGATGAAGAAGTGTTGGACCGGCGAGTTCTTCAGCCACGAGGGCACGTACTTCAACTACGACAACATCCGTGTCTTGCCTGCCCCAAAGCGGATGGATGTCTGGCTTGGCGGCTTCGCCCCGTCTGAACTCAAACGAATCGGCCGCGTTGCAGATGGCTGGCTCCCGTCCTTCGTCACGCCGGCTGACGCTGCTGCTGGACGAGCGGTCATTGAAGAGGTCGCTGCCGAGCACGACCGTGAAATCGAAGACGATCACTACGGGGTCTTGATTCCGTACTCCTTCGGAGATGTGCCAGAGGTGCTGCTGCAACTCCTCGCCAAGCGTCGACCGGACCTCGATGACGTCACCCAGCTGGTCCCTGATTCCTGGGAATCACTCGCCGCGCTGATTCAACAGTTTATCGATGTCGGCACGAGTAAATTCGTCGTCCTCCCCATCGACGAGCCACGCAACGCCGACCAGTGGACCGGCCATATCGCCGAAGCCGCGGACGCACTGTTGCACCTCGAACAGGGATAGCGATTTGTCACACTCCGGTCTGACAGGGGGAGCGCCATGACAGTTTCACTTCTTGCGTTTTTGGATGTTGGCCCATTCGTCTCGGAGGCCGACGGTGCGATGGAACAGCAACGGGGTGCGGGGGTCAGCTGCGAAGTAGCCGAGGCGTTCGAACTGGACGACTTCGCCGGGTGCGGTATCCGCCAGCTCGGGTTCGAGCTTGCAGCCCCGGAGGACAGTCATCGAATTCGGATCGAGATCGTCGAAGACATCTCCGGTTTCAGCGCCGGGAACCTCGGCACTGAACAGCCGCTCGTAGAGTGCGACATCAGCATCAACCGCATGCGCTGCACTCACCCAGTGCATGGTCGACTTGACCTTGCGACCGTCAGAGGAATTACCACCCTTGGTGTCGGGGTCGTACGTGACGTGCACTTCGGTGACGTTGCCATCAGCATCGCTCTCGAAGCCCGTGGCCGTGACGAAATAGCCGCCACGCAGACGAACTTCCCGGCCCGGAGTCAGGCGGTAGTACTTCGGTGGCGGGTCGGCCATGAAGTCGTCTTGCTCGATGTACAGCGTCCCTGAGAACGGAGCGGTCCGAACACCGTCGTCTGCGTTCTCCGGGTTATTGATCAGCTCGACCTCTTCGACGATGGGAGCGCCGTCAGCGTCGGTCGGCCAGTTGGTGATGACGACCTTGAGCGGATCGAGTACGGCCATCCGACGCAGCGCCGTTTTGTTCAGGCGGGTGCGGATGAATGACTCGAGCAGCTCGATCTCGTGGCGACTGTTGGTCTTGCCAACACCAATAAATGCGCAGAAGTCGCGGATCGACTCGGCCGGGTACCCCCGACGCCGCAGACCACGCAGCGTCGGCAGCCGCGGATCGTCCCAGCCATCGACCACGCCGTCTTCGACGAGCTTGGCGAGCTTGCGCTTGGATGTGATGGTGTGGGTGAGTTCGAGTCGAGCGAACTCAAACTGTTGTGGTGCCTCAAACGGCAGCAGGTCGAGCAGCCGCAGTTGTTCCAAGTACCAGTCATACAGCGCTCGGTGTGCATCGAATTCGAGGGAACACAGCGAGTGCGTAATGCCTTCGATGGCATCGCTCTGGCCGTGTGCCCAGTCGTAGGTGGGGTACATCTTCCACGTGGTGCCGGTGCGGTGGTGCGCCTTGTCACGGATGCGATACATGATTGGATCGCGCAGCTGCATGTTGTCGTGCTGCATGTCGATCTTGGCACGCAGCACTCGCTCACCTTCGCCGAATTCGCCGGCCTGCATGCGCGCAAAGAGATCGAGGTTCTCGGCGACCGGACGGTCACGGTGGGGGCTCTCAACACCGGGGTTTCCGTAACCGCCACGCTGCTCGGAGATGGTCTCGCCGTCTTGATCATCGACATAGGCGAGGCCATGTTCGACGAGGAGTTCGGCCCAGCGAACAAGCTGTCCGAAGTAGTCGCTGGCGAACAGCGGTTCACGCTCAAGCGGATAACCGAGCCACGCCAGATCTTCGATGATGCCGTCGACGAAACTCGTGTCTTCGGTCTCGGGGTTGGTGTCGTCGAAACGTAAATTGCAGACCCCTTCGAACTCGCGTGCCAGCTCAAAGTCGGTCGTGATCGCCTTGGCGTGGCCGATGTGCAGGAAGCCGTTCGGCTCAGGCGGAAAACGGGTCACGACCCGGCCACCGAAGGTGCCTTGAACGGCGTGCTCGACCGCGAGGTCGTGGACGAAGTTGGCAGCTGCCGGGCGTTCGTCGCTCGTCGTTCCGGCTGCGGGGTCGTTCGAAGTCTTCGGGTCGGCCATCGGGTCAAGTATGGCGAACGATCGGCGGACTCTCGCGGAGGAACGCCACA
Organism: Ilumatobacter sp.; assembly: GCF_041688325.1. Taxonomy (GTDB): domain Bacteria; phylum Actinomycetota; class Acidimicrobiia; order Acidimicrobiales; family Ilumatobacteraceae; genus Ilumatobacter_A. The sequence continues at coordinate 9,879 of NZ_JBDNIJ010000102.1, read as the reverse complement.
CGCACTAGAACAACAGTATGAGTGTGACGATTATCAATGGCGGAACTCAAGGCCTGGGCGAGCAGGTAGCTCGCACGCTGGCGGAACGTGGCGGCTCCTCCGGCCTTGTGCTGGCTGGAAGGTCCGCCGAACGCGGCGCCTCGCTCGCCGACGAGCTCACCGCTGGCGGCACGCCCAGCATCTTCGTCGAAGCCGACATGGGCGACGCCGCCGCGCCCGAACGAATCGTCGATGCCTGCGCCGAACGATTCGGCACCGTCAATGGCCTCGTCAATGTCGCGGCGCTGACAACCCGCTCAACTATCTGGTCCGACACACACGACCACTTCGATCGCATGATGGCGATCAACGTGAAGGCCCCCTATTTCATGATCCAGTCGGCAACGCGCCTCATGCAACGAACCGGGGCGACCGGCTCGATCGTCAACGTCGGCTCCACGTCTGGTCACGGCGGCCAACCCCGGCTCGCCGCCTACAGCATCTCCAAAGGAGCCCTGTCGGTCATGACGCGCAACCTCGCCTACTCGCTGATGCAGGAGGGCATTCGGGTCAACCAGGTCAACCCCGGGTGGATGGACACCGAGTCAGAACACCGTGTGCAGCTGACGGAAGAAAACGCTCCGGACGACTGGCTCCAGGCCGCCGAAGCCGGCCGGCCGATGGGTCGCCTTGTCAAGCCATGGGAGGTCGCAAACATGATTGTCTTCCTCTTGTCGGAGCAGTCGGGCATGACCACGGGCAACAGCATCGACATCGATCAGTCGATCACCGGCGCCGGCAACCCACCCATCCCGAGTGCGCAAGAACGGCTCCACATCGCCGATTGACGTGGCATCTCGCGATGTCAGCTCGATTCGGAGTCAGCCGCGTCCTGCGGAGTGTCGTGCGGAGTGTCGTGCGGAGTGTCGTGCGCTGATACATCGACCTCAACAGTCACGTCGAACGCTTCGGCGAACAGACGCGATCGTTCACGCGCCGCGTAGATCTCAAGGTCAATACCTCCATCGATGTCCGCTGCGCGAGGAGCCAGTGGCTCGATGCGCACTGTTCCATCCTTGATAATGACGCGCATTGACTCGACGACGCCCGCGTGACGACGATCAAGCCCGATGGCCAGACGCAACATTCCAGCGAGCTGTCTGACCAGCCGTTGATCGTCCTTGCACAGCGCAGCGAACTCGTCATGCTTGTCGGCCGGATGACTCTTGCGGTGATACCGGGCGAGCACGGCGATCAGTTCGACCTCGTGCTCGGTGAATCCCGTGAGCTGTTCGCTGTTTCTGATCACGTAGTACGAGTGCTTGTGGTGGCTCGAGTGGCTGATGAACAGGCCGACGTTGTGCACGATCGCTGCTGCGTCGAGTAACTCGCGTTCCGGATCGCCAAGGCCGTGCAGCGACTTCGTCCGGTCGAACAACTGCGTTGCGAGGCGCGCCGTGTGCTCGGCGTGCTCAGGGTCGGGGTCGAGTTGGTGGGCGAGGCGAAGGAGGTTGCTGCGCCGGAGGTCGTGCAGGTCCTGACCCGAGCCTGACGCGAACCGGTCGAACAACACGCCTTCGCGCAGTGCGTACTCCGAGATCGTCATCGCCTGGAGATCGAAGGCTGCAAACACCTCCTGCAGCAGGATGACCCCACCCAAGATGATGTCTGACCGCTTGTCGTCGAGCCCGTCGAGCTTGCGACGATCTGACGCAGTGAGCACCCGCTCGGCGACATCGGCGAGCTCGGTGGCCGAGAACACCACACCATTCATCTGACGCACATCGTCGCCGCGTGCCGCGACCGCCATCGCGGCGATCGTGGTTGCTGTACCCGAACTTCCCACCGCGACCTGTGGCTGATGGCCACCGAGTTCGTGACCCACCGGGGCAAGCGCTGCTCGCACATAGTTCCGGCACTCGTCGATCTCGTCATCGGTCGGCACTCGGTCCTCGGCCAGGGCCTCTGCGAAGAACCGCTCGGTCAGGCGGATCGCACCAAGCTTCATGCTGCGTGCCTCAATCGGATCGGCACCCTCACCCACGAGGAACTCGGTGCTTCCGCCGCCGATGTCGACCAAAAGAATGCGCTGTTCAAACACCGGGAGGGCCTGCAGCACCCCGAGATGGATTAATCGTGCTTCCTCGAAGCCACTGATCACTTCGACGTCGATCCCCACCTCGTCGCGGGCCCTGTCGAGGAACTCGTTTCGATTCGATGCCTCACGAACGGCGCTGGTCGCCACGGCCGCAAGATCGACATTGCCAAAGCTGGCGGCCACCTGTTTCATCCGGCCCAGGGCTGCAATGCCGCGTTCGATGGCGTCTGGTGCGAGGAGCTTCATCTCGCCGCCACCCTGGCCGAGTCGGACGGTCTCCTTCTCACTCGTCAGCATCTCGAACCCACCGTGGTCAGCGAGGCGCGCCACGACGAGGTGCATCGAGTTGGTTCCGATGTCGATGGCTGCCTTGATTGAGGTTGCCGACGAATTCTGCACGGGTCTCAGACGTCGGCTGCGTGAGCTGCAGCCAGCTCAATCGATGCGCTAATGCGACTGAACAGGGATTCGAGATCGACGCCCTCGCTGCTCTTCTGCCCCATCCGGTATCGGGCGTACACGCCGTGCAGGATGCAGGCGGTTTTGAAGGCATTGAACGCCCGGTAGTACGAGAGGTTCGACATGTCGGCGCCGGTGCGATCGGCGTAGTACCGCACCAGGTCATCGCGGCTACAGAAGCCTGGCACCGCAGTCGCGGCATCGGCTTCGACCGCAACGGGATCAGTCGATTCGGCCCAGGCATTGAGGGCGTAGGCGAAGTCCGCCATCGGGTCGCCGAGTGTTGCGATCTCCCAGTCGAGCACGGCAACCATCGAGCCGTCCTCGCCGATCATCGAGTTGTGCATCCCGTAGTCGCCGTGCACGACCCGTGCCGGACCTTGCTCAGGCAGACGCTCGTTGAGCCATGTGTGCAGTCCGTGAATCCGCGGATCGTCGTAGTCGGCAGCCTTGGCTGACGCCGTCCATGAGCCGTACCAGGTACGAATCTGTCGGGCCACGTATCCGTCGTGACGGCCGAGGTCGCCAAGACCGACGTCGGCCGGATCGATCGAATGAATCGCCGCGAGCGTCGCGATGAACGATTCGCCAACACACCCACGCGCCACCACGTCGAGCCGTTCGGCCGACTCGGTGCCGGTGTACAGCGCCTGACCGCCGACTTTACCCATCACATAAAAGTGCCGGTCACACACCGCCCGGTCGTCGCAGTAGCCGATCGGCTCGGCAACCGGGATGCCAACGGGGTACAGCGCTTCGATCACCCGGAACTCCCGGAACATGTCATGCGCCTTCGGCAAGAGCTCCCCCTGCGGCGGCCGACGGATGACGAATTCATCATCGTTGGTATCGGTCAACAGATAGGTCAAGTTCGAGTGGCCACCGGTCAGGCGTGTCCACCGGCAAGGTGGGACCACTCGGGTGTTTTGGACCATCCAGGCTTCGACAAGTGCGACGTCGAAACCGACAGGAATCTCAGAGTTCTCCACGTGTCCAGTGTTGCCGATCCGGCTCCCTGGCAACGACTCTGCTCAGAGCTTTGGAGCCATGGCATCACCCGGCAGTGGGCCCCCAGCAGCGAGAGCCGACTGGAACCGGCGCATCCCGGTGAGCCAGCGATCGACATCGGTCGCCTTGCGCTCGACGTAGGTGGCCACCTCAGGGTGCGGGAGCACATGAAATCGTTCGTCGCGCATCGCATCGAGGCAGGCCTGAGCAACCTCAGCCGAGGTGAGCACGCCATCACCCGAGGCAACTCCGCCCTCGAAGTCGTCGGGGGTGTTCCCGGTGCCACCGAGGTCGGGACTGTTCGCCACGATGTTGGTGGCAACTGCCTGCGGGCAGAGCACCGAGACACGGATGCCCTGATGGTGGTGCGTGATGCTCAGGAACTCGGCAAGCGAGACCGCCGCGCCCTTCGTGACCGAGTACGCCAACGAACCAATCTGGGTGAGGAGGCCGGCTGCCGATGCCGTGCTCAGCAAGTAGCCCTCGCCGCGGGCGATCATCGAGGGCACCACCGCACGAGCGGCGTAGATGTGGCTCATCACGTGGACGTCCCACATGTGGTTGATCCGCTCGTTGGAGTCTTCGAGCCCGGCCGCGGTGACGTATCCGGCATTCGAGACGAACACGTCGATCGGGCCGTGTGCTGCTTCGGTCTGATCGACCATCGCAATGATCGCCTCCTCGTCACGAACGTCGATGCCGATCCCGGTGCCGCCGACTTCGGTAGCAACGCGCTGTGCTGCTGCCTCGTCAAGGTCAGCAACGACAACGTGCCGTGCCCCTGCAGCATGTGCTGCGCGCGCCAGGGCCTCGCCGATGCCGGAGCCCCCTCCGGTGATGATGACAACTCGATCGTTCAGTTCCATCCGGCGACCCTACGACGCCGCGTCATCCAGCCTCCGGCCGTGGCGAGGTGACTGGCCAAATGACTGGCCAGGTGTCAGAGCGCGCGGAGCTTGAAACGCTGGATCTTGCCGGTGGCGGTCTTCGGGAGTTCGTTGACCATGCGGTACACCTTCGGTCGCTTGTAGCCCGCCAGCCTCGAGCGGCAGTGCTCGGTCAAGTCATCGACCGACGGTGTTGCCCCGCCGATGGCAACGACGAACGCCACCGGACGGGTGACGTTCTGATCGTCGGGAAGGCCAACGATCGCGGCCTCAAGCACGTCGGGGTGTTCGATGAGGACACCCTCGACTTCAGCTGGCGACACCCACTCGCCACCGACGCGCAACATGTCGTCGACTCGGCCGAGGTAGGTGTGGAATCCGTCGGTGTCGACGGCGTAGAGATCACCAGTACGCATCCACTCACCTTCGAACGTTGCTCGGGTCGTGTCGCTGCGGCACCAGTACCCGGTGGCGACCGATGGGCCGCGCACCAGGAGCTGGCCCGGAACGTCGACGCTCTGGTCGTTGTCTGACTCGTCGACGACGCGGACCTCGTAGCCAGGAACGGCCCGCCCGCTTGTTCCTGCGCGGAAGCCTGTCGGGGCGTTGGAGAGATAGATGTGCAGCTGTTCGGTCGACCCGATGCCGTCAAGGATCGTCACGCCGAACCGCTTTCGGAACCGCTCGAACGTCTCAGTCGGCAGTGCTTCGGCCGCCGACACGCCGAAGCGCACCGACGAAAATGTGTCGTCCGCGACGTCCGATGCGAGGAGCGCTGCATAAAAAGTGGGGATGCAGAAGAACAGCGTCGGGCGCTCGCTCGTCACGATGTCGACAACAAGCTGCGGTGTCGGTGGCCGAGTTGGTTCGAGCACCGCGGTGGCGCCGACCGAGAACGGGAAGGTGAGCGAGTTCCCCAGGCCATAGGCGTGGAACATCGGCCCGACGGAGAAGCAGATGTCGTCGGCGGCGATCCCGAGGACCTGGTTGGCATACGTCTCGCACGTTGCCGGAATGTCGGCGTGGCGGTGCATCGCCAACTTCGGCTGCCCGGTCGACCCCGACGTACAGAGCCAGAAACCAGGCGACTCGGCCCAGGTCGCAGCGACTGATCCGTCCGAACCTGCGCCAATGAAGTCGACCCACCCCAGTTGAGCGTCGCTACTGACGCCAGAACTGATGACGACCTCCACCTCGTGGGCACCGGCGCGGAGTTCGGCCAGCGACTGTTCGCGCGCTGCCGAAATTGCGACGACGCGTGCCCGCGAGTCGGCAACGATCACACCCAGATCGCGCCCGGGAAGCAGCGGATTCATCGGCACCGGCACGGCACCGATGCGCAGTGCGCCGAGGAACATCGCGACGAACTCGACCGAGTCGAGCATCACCATCGCGACGCGCTCCTCGCAACGCACCCCGAGTGCGCGCAGCCCTGCCGCAGCCGCCTCGACGCGACCGAGTATTTCGGCGTAGGTGAACGACTCACCCTCACTGCGGATGGCGATGCGATCGCCGTTCCCTGCTTCGATGTGACGGTCGACGAGCCATTCGCTGACGTTGAAATGCTCGTGCATGTCAGTCTCCCTGTGTCGGCGCCGCGGTGACGCCTTTGCGATTGTAGAACTCGGCAAGGAGCGCTGTAACCACTGCCGGCTGCTCGTGGTGGATGATGTGGCCAGCACCAGCAAGGCGCATCACGGTGGCGTTCGCACCAATGGCGGCAGCGGTTTCGGTCAACTGCGCATCAGTGGCGTACTGATCGTGGTCACCCTGCACGACCAACGTCGGAACAGAGATCGAAGCGAGCAGTGGCCGGACGTCCCAGGTTGCGAAAGCGTCACTGACCCAGGCACTACTCCACGCTTCGAACAGTTCGCCAGGAGCGTCGTGGTGCGTTGCCAGGCCCGCGACGATCCGGTCCCGCGACCCCCGCATCGCGACAATCGCTTCGCTGCAACACGACTCAACCCACGAGTGGGCTGCGAACGCAACGATGCCGCGGCACGCTCCGCCGCGAGCAGCGTGGAGCAACGCGATCGTTCCTCCATCGGAATGACCGACGAGAAGCGGCTGATCGATGTTCATTGCCCGCAAAAGTTCACCGAGGACGTCTGCTTCGCGATGCAACCAATCAGTCGGCCAAGTCCCATCGGGCACCGGCGTTGAGGCCCCATGCCCTGCGCGCTCGTAGGCCATCACGGCAACACCGGTTGCTGCTGCGATGTCGGCAGGTGTCTCTCGCCACTGCGATATCGAGCCAAGGCCATCGTGTGCGAGCACGATCTCGACGGGGCCGCTCCCCCACGTCGCGGTGCGGAGTCTGCAGGCGCCGACCGCGACAACTGCGACGTGCGGATCGGAAATCATCAGCGTTGGCTAGATCCGCACGTAGTCGTAGTCGACTGCCTGGGTGTTGATGCCTGTTGACGGCGGAGCGATCCAGCCGGCCATCTCGCCAGGCCCAAACGCAGCCTTCATCAGCGAGCCGACATGCACCTTTTCGGCATCGGTCGGAAGCCAGTCGTCGCGTCGCTCTGCCCAGTCGGCAGCACTCAAGACGCGGCCGTCAGGGCTCACGTCATGGTCACGGAACACGCCGACTTCGCGGTTGAAGCCAACATGCGGCAACGCCAGTTCGGTCGTGATGCCATGCTCGACAAGGGTCCGGTTCCAGCGGCGCAGGCCCTTCGCACAATCGAGGGTGTACTCGCTGCGCAATTCGTGGTTGACGAGCGCCCGAGCCGACAGTGTCTCGGTCGTGATCGCACCGTCGACCACGGTCAGGTACTGATCTTCGAGGTCGAGCAGGACGTGATCGTCGTCGTACTTGTCTTCGCCGTAGCGCCCCTTCAGGCCAGCCGCGTAGTAGTTCGCTGCGTTGGTCGACTTCTCGCTGCCGAAGAGGTCGAGCGACACCGAGTAGTGGAAGTTGATGTACTTCTGCAGTGTGTCGAGGTTGATGCCACCGTGGCTCGTGACGTCTTCGGTGTCGAATTCATTCATCAACTGAGCGGTGCGCTGGATGACGCGCCCGACGCCGGTCGCACCGACAAACATGTGGTGCGCCTCTTCCTTCAGCATGAAGTCACAGGTCCGACTGAGCGGATCGAAAGCCGACTCGCGAAGCGCACCAAGCTGGTACTTACCGTCGCGGTCGGTGAAGTACGTAAACATGAAGAAGGAGAGCCAGTCGGGTGTCTCTTCGTTGAAGGCACCGAGAATGCGTGGCTGGTCAGCATCGCCCGAGTTGCGTTCGAGCATGGCGTCAGCCTCGTCGCGACCGTCCTTGCCGAAGTAGCGGTGCAGCAGGTACACCATGGCCCACAGATGGCGGCCCTCTTCGACGTTGACCTGAAAGAGGTTGCGCAGGTCATAGAGCGACGGAGCCGTCGCGCCGAGCAGCCTTTGCTGTTCGACGGATGCCGGCTCTGTGTCGCCCTGCACCACAATCAACCGACGCAGGTCGGTGCGAAACTCGCCCGGCACTTCCTGCCAGACCGGCTCGCCTTTGTTGTCGCCGAAGCCGATGGTCCGGTTGGGTTGGGCTTCGCTCAAGAAGATGCCCCAGCGGTACTCGGGCATCTTGACGTGGCCAAAGTGGGCCCAGCCGTCGCGGCCCACGTCGACAGCGGTGCGCAGGTACACGTCTTTCTCTTGGAACCCCGACGGACCCATCTCGCTCCACCAGTCTTGGAAGCGGGGTTGCCAGTTCTCGAGCGCCCGCTTGAGGCGACGGTCGTCGGCGAGGTCGACGTTGTTCGGAATCCGCTCGGAATAGTCGATGTTGGTCATGGGTCTCTCCGGGGTCGGCGGTCACACTGTGCCTGGCACAGTGTGACCGGGTCAGGTTCGATTGATGTCGTAGGTGGGGCGGGTGCCGGTGCCGTACTTGCGCAGTGCACCCTCGGGACCGCTGGCGTTCGGGCGGATGAATACCCAGTTCTGCCATGCCGAGAGGCGTGAGAAGATTTTCGTTGCCATCGTCTCGGGACCGGCAAAGCGATGGTTGGCCTCCATCGCGGTGAGCGCGTCTGGCGAGAAGCTGGCGCGCTCTTCGATGGCGAGGCGAACCTCATCGTCCCAGTCGAGATCGTCGGGCGTCGACGTGACCAGCCCGAGTTCGTTTGCACGTGCCGCGTCGATCGACTCGCCGACGGCCGCTTCGGCTGCTGCGGCGTCTGCGGGCGCACCCCAGAAGCGCGAGGTGATGCGGGTGATGCCGTTGGCCATGGGCATCGGCCCGATGCTCGCACTTGTCAGCACGATCACAGCTGGCGGCAAGGGCTCGTCGTCGTCTTCAAAGACGCCATCGAGCATGAAGCTGCGATCAGCGGCGAGGAGTACTTCGGCAAGAACGCCGACGAAGCACGAACCCGGATCCACGACCCCGATGAGGCTGCGGGCCATCAGGTCGAGCCGCGACAGAACCCGCTTCCAGAGCAGCGCCGTTTCGCGAGCGAGGTGGTCGGCGCCGGCGAGGAGCCGGTCGGTCTGGTGAACTGCAGCGGAAGCATCACCGCGCGTCTTCAACACCAGCGTGCCGAGCGTCGGCTCGTTGAAACGGAGGTGGCAGAGCACGTCGTCAAACTCGCGGGCAGCGGTCAACGCCCAGCCGGCGTCGTCGGTTGCGGTGATCGTGAGTTCGACCGAGCGACCAATCCGGTCGAGCTTGGCGGCGACGAACCGATAGGTGATCGAGTCGTTGGTGATCGTTCGCCCGAGCGCCTCAAACTGCACTGCCGAACCATCGTCGGATCTGCTCGACGTTTCGGCGAGCGCTACGACTCGAGCAGCGACCGCAGCATCGAACTTCGATGGCGGGGCCACTTCATCGACCAGGTTCCACTCGACCGCTTCGTTGCCCTGAACGCCTTCAGATTTCGTGGCGAAGACGTCGGCGCGGTCGCGACGGACGTGTCGCTTGTCGGTGAGACGTGTCAGACCTCCAGTGCCCGGCAGCACGCCGAGCAGCGGAACTTCCGGTAGCGACACTGCGCTCGATCGATCGTCGACAAGCAGGAGATGGTCGCAGGCCATTGCCACTTCGTAGCCACCGCCCGAACAGGCACCGTTGATCGCTGCGAGAAAGCGCAGGCCCGACTCGGCTGAGGCCTCTTCGATTTCGAGACGAGTCTCGTTGGTGAATTTGCAGAAGTTGACCTTGTGGCTGTGGGTGGCAGCGGCGAGCATCCGGATGTTTGCACCAGCACAGAAGACACCTTCCACAGCGCTGTCGAGGACGACGACCTTGACTGCCGGGTGCTCGAACCGCAGGCGACGAATCGCATCGGCGAGTTCGATGTCGACGCCGATGTCGTAGCTGTTCAGCTTGAGCTCGTAGTCGCCGAGCAGCCCACCAGCAGGATCGACGTTCATCGAAAGCCGTGCAACCGAGGACTCGACCTTGAGATTCCAATGGACGTAGGAATCTGGGTGTCGCTCGAACGT
>NZ_JBDNIJ010000456.1:0-2163 GCF_041688325.1 Ilumatobacter sp. | reverse complement strand
TGCGCAAAAGCGACCTGGTGATGTGGGACGACGCAACGACTTCACTGTGGCAACAGATCCCCGGCGAGGCAGTCGTCGGCGACTTCGCAGGAACCCAACTCGAACTCATCCCGACGTCGATCGTGTCATACGGCGACGTGCTCGAGAACTTCCCGGATGCCGTCTCGCTGTCGCGCGACACCGGGTTCGGCATCGAGTACGGCGCCAACCCGTACCGCGCGTACAGCTCAAGCACCTCACCGTTCCTGTTCGACGGCGAACCCGACCCACGCTTCCCGGCATTGTCCAGGGTCGTCGGGGTCACGCTCGACGGGAGTGACAAGGCGTACCCGTTCAGCGTCCTGCGCGAACAGCCTGCAATCAACGACGAACTCGCCGAGACACCAATCGTGGTGCTGTGGGGTGGCGACACCGCCGACGCACTCGATGCGGGCACCATCGCTGAGGGCGAGGCGATCGGCAGTGGCATCGCCTACGACCGCCGTGTCGGTGAGCAGACCTTGACGTTCTCAGTGGACGGGGCCGACGTGTTCACCGACGATCAGACCGGCTCGACCTGGACACTGCTCGGCGTCGCCATCGACGGGCCCCTCGAGGGCGAACAACTCTCGACGGTGAACCATCGCAACGAATTCTGGTTCGCATGGGCCGCGTTCTTCCCCGACGCCCCCGTCGCGGGCGAGTAGCAGCCCTCACGCTGGCGCAAACACGACTCCCGTACAGTCGTTCCCACAATCACCCCCAGTATCTCCGATGTGGTTCGGTCATGAGTCGATTCCGGTAGCCCAAGCCCGCCCGCGCCCGCCTGGAGGATCACTTCGTCTGCAGGATCAGAGATGGGCCGGCGGGCCACATCTCGACGGTGGCCCAGATCATCGCCGGGACGAATGCCCCGCAGCGCGGGCACCAAAGGCACGGTCGGAGTTCAGCAGCGTGGGCCAACGGACCGCACTGCGGTAGGCCAGCGATCGTCAGCGTTGGCTCGCTCGCCGAGTGCTGTTCTCGAGCGTGTATTGGGCTGTCAGGATGGCCCGACGTCCCCGGACCGGGCGAGTTCAGTTGCGAGAGCGTCGAGGTGCCGGTGGACGTGGACCTCGAATGCACGTTTCACTGGCCCAATCGCCAGGAGAGCAGTCCAGAGTCCGCCGCGTAAACGGAAGGTCCCAGTGTGTGTGACCTGCGTACCGGTGGGACATGCGGTGACCTCGAACCGTTCGTGGCACTCGGCGAATGGACCGGCGAGGTGCTCGAAGGTGATGGCGCCGTCCTCCCACGTCACGAGTTCTACGGTGCGAAAGGAGTAAGGCCCCTCCTTGCCAGCGAAGCGCCTGACAATTCGGTGTTCGTCCATTGCGAGGATCTCGTCGGGGTCTTCTGCGAAGCGACGTCTGAACTCGGCGAGAAGGTCATCGGGCGAGACGGCGATTGTGACCACGTCCTCAGCCAGTTGGACCTTCGGTCGCACGGCGAGGAGCGCCATGGCACCGGTGGCGGCGAGTCCGAGGTGGAAAATGCGCATGCCCAGAGCAACCATGCAGCGGTCGTGTCTATTTCGCGCTCGACCCACCCGTCGACGCGTTGCGATCTCGCGACAGAGGGCCAGGGACAACCTGTCCGGTCATCTCAGCAGTCTCCTAGCGCCGAGGTCGATCGTGATGAACGCATCATCGCCATCGTCGTCGCTCGACCACTCGCTAATGCCGGAATCGTCTATGGCGTTCGCCGCGGCGAAGCTGTCGTTGAACTCCGAGCTCACGTCGATGATGGTCGCATCGAGGGCCAGGTTGGGGCCAGGTTCGACCGTGTCTGGTTCTGCCGGACGGTCGTCGGCCTCGGGAATGGTGAAGGTGGCGGTCTCTGACGTGTACAGCGTCCCGTCGGCGGTTGATCCCTGGACCTTGAAGAAGTAGGTCTCTCCCGCCACGGCCCGGGGAGGAAGACATCGTGGCCAACGATGCCGCTGCCGTTCTGGGTGGTCAACACCCGCCGCCAGTCCAATGCAACGGTCGAAACGGCCGCGGAATAAGTGACGAGGCGACCTGGGTTTCCGAACGGTCCGCCCCTCGACCGGGGCACGCCCCCGACCCAACGAGATACCGATGACGAAATACCGAAGCCCACTCGCCGCCCGAACTCTCGACACTGCCGAGGGCGAAGCAGCGG
>NZ_JBDNIJ010000101.1:0-21046 GCF_041688325.1 Ilumatobacter sp. | reverse complement strand
GCACCGAAACGGTCGATGCCGACTGTTACATCGGCGTACTTCGACCAGCCGAAGGTGACCCCGGCTTCGACTGAAACCACGGGGACGCCCGCCGGGAAGACCGTTGCCTTGTGATCGGCATCCTGTTCGTCGAAACGATCCCAGCTGGGCATCGAGACCACCTGTGCACGCACGCCCTGCTCGCCAAGCTTGGCCGCGGCTTCGACACACAGCGAGACTTCGCTGCCGGTACCGACCAGCACGACCTGCGGGTTGACAGCGGAGCGCACAATGCCAGCGCCCCTGGCGACGGCTCTGCCGTCGGTGGTGACGACGATGTTCTGTCGGCTCAGCACCAGCACGGTCGGGCCGTCGTGGTCGACAGCGTCGGCCCAAGCCTGGATGGTCTCGTTCCCGTCGGCCGGACGGACGACGTGTAGACCGGGCATCGAGCGGAGCGAGGCAAGCTGTTCGACCGGCTGGTGGGTCGGGCCGTCTTCGCCGACGCCGACCGAGTCATGCGTGAAGACGAAGCAGACCTTGGCGCCGGTGAGCGCCGCGAGGCGGATCGGCGGGCGCATGTAATCGGCGAAGACGAAGAATGTTGCTGTGACCGGCAGGACTCCGCCGTGCGCCGACATTCCGACGGCGGTTGCGCCCATCGCGTGCTCGCGGACACCGAAGTGCAGGTAACGGCCAGCTTCGTTGCCTGAGGCGAACGGCGTTGACTCGCCAAGGGCAACACCGTTGCTGCCCTTGAGGTCGGCTGAGCCACTCATCAGCCCCGGCAGATTGGCAAAGGTCGAGTCGAGTGCCTTCTGGATGGCGTTGCGAGTGGCGACCGAATCGCCCTGCTCGTAGGTCGGGAGGTCGGCGTTCCAACCGGCAAGGCCGGTCTGGCCCCACGCCGCTTGCCACTCGGGATTCGACGTGACGCTCGCTGCCGCCGTCTTCCATGCTGCGTTCGCCGCAGTACCGCGTCCGGCGGCGTCGGAGCGATAGGCGGCAACGAGATCGTCGGGCGCCCAGAACGGCTCGTCCGGAATCCCCATCGCCTCTTTGGTGCGGGTGACGTCGTCAGGCTTGAACGGATTGCCGTGGGCGTGGTTCGTATCGACGTGATCGGGGGAGGGATAGCCGATGTGGGTCCGCAGCATGATGAGCGTCGGCTGGGGTGTGGCCTTCGCCGCGTTGAGAGCGGCTTCGAGTGCATCGACGTCGTTGCTGATATCGCCGACTTCCTGCACGTCCCAGCCGTAGGCACGGAAGCGGGCTGCGGTGTCTTCGTTGACCGTGAGATTGGTCTCACCATCGATGGTGATTTTGTTGTCGTCGAAAATGCAGACGAGGTGGCCGAGTCCGAGGTGACCAGCCCACGAGGCAGCCTCGTGGCTGACACCTTCCATCAGGCAGCCGTCGCCAACGACCACGAAGGTGTGATGGTTCATTGCCTCGGGACCGAAGCGGGCCCGCAGGTTTGCTTCAGCGATCGCCATGCCGACGGCATTGGCGAAGCCCTGGCCGAGTGGGCCGGTGGTGACTTCGACGCCAGCGGTGTGGCCAACTTCGGGGTGACCGGGCGTGAGCGAATCCCACTGACGGAACTGCTTGAGGTCGTCGAGTTCGAGGCCGTAGCCGGACAGGAAAAGCATCGAATACTGAAGAATCGATACGTGTCCGCCGGACAGGATGAACCGGTCACGGTCGGGCCACAACGGATCGGCAGGATCGTGCTTCATCACCCTGCTGTACAGGGTGTGGCCCAAGGGAGCGAGCGCCATGCCCGTGCCCTGGTGGCCGCTGTTCGCGGCGAGTGGTCCATCCATCGACATGCCCCGTACGAGGGAGATGGCGTTGGCGTCTTGTTCAGCAGTCAGCGACACGCGGGCGACAGTAGTCGACCGTCGGGAGAACCGTTCAGAATCACTGCCATTTCACACCGACATGGGCCAGAACCCGTCAGGGAACGCCAGCAGGCCGTCGCGAATGAAAAACAATCCAGTCCGGTTCAGATTGGTCGAGGACACAGCCTCGCAACGCAGTGATCGATCAATCTGACTCGACTGGGGGGAGGAGGGTGAAGGGGACGAGGTGCCAAGGTTCTTTGTTCACGCGACAGTGCGCGAAAATCTGCTTGTAGCTGTCGAAGTCGAGCTCGCCCTTGACGAGCCGGTACGTGAACTTGCTCGGCTCGACGGTAAAGGGGCTGACGTTGCGGGCGAGTTGCTCGCTGTCTTCCTCGACGCCGTTGCGGAACACAACTTCAAACACGCCGTTACCTGATTCGCCTTCAGGGCAAAAGATGAGGGCGACCAGGTGCGGCGAAATGGTGAGTGGTGCTGGCGATGGAGCGGCCATCGAGAACATTGCTCCGGTGATGTCGATTCGAGTTGACGGGCCTGGCGCCTCCCGCATTTCGAAGTTCTCGACGAAGAGCGATGAAACGATCTGCATGACACTCATCGTAGGAGCCAGACCAAGCCCGCTGCACCGCAGACTGACGATCGGGCCTACATCCAGCGCCGTGGGACGCGGACCACGATCCGATAGGAACCTGCGACGTTGACCGGCCCGAAATGATGTGAGTCCACTGCACCAACGTGGGGGTTGTCGGACTCGACGATCATTGAGTCACCGCTGACAGCAGTCACTCGCTTGACGAGCCAAAACCCGGCGCGATCGGGATGTTCGAACGTCCGGAGTTGGCCGACTGCTGGCCGCCCCCACTGGACACCGATGAGGCCCTGTCCGTCGACGAGTGTCGGCTCCATCGAGCGGTCGGCGGTCAGAAATCGACGAGGGACGAGTTGGTGGACGATTTGATGGATGAGCTGAGGGACGATTTGGTGGATGCGGGGCGGCATGTGATTTTTGGCTCTGGTCTCTGCCCAGTGTCGATGGCGCAGTGTATGTTTTGACTCACTGATTCTGGGTACGCTTGATGTGTTCCCACCTCCCAAACCCCTAGGAGACACCCATGTTCGCCAAGCTTTTTGCTTCCTCCACAGTCGCTCACGCGCACTGTGATCTCTACTGCGGCGTCTATGACCCCGCCGAGGCCAAGATTGCCGCACTCTCGTGCGTCAAGACTGCCAAGAAGTACGCCGAGTCCGACGACGAGGTCTTTCGCGCCCGTTGCATCTCGGTCAAGGAACAGCAGGCCGAGAACGCCAAGCATCACCTGATGGTGCTGTGGGCCGACTTCTTCGCGCCGGACCACTTCGCCGCCAACCCTGGTCTCCACGAGCTCTTCTGGAAGGCCGTTCACCAGGGTGGCGAGGCCAAGAAGTCGATGGACCCGGCTGCGAGCCAGCAGCTCGTCGACTACATCGACGAAATTGCCACAATTTTCTGGAGCACCGAGAAGGCTGCTGGAATGGGCGTCTACCCTCCAGCCTGAATTTCGGCCCGCTTCGCCGACTGCGGCGTTACATGATGCAAAGTCGAGAGTCGCTGCTTCCGAAATGGGAGCGGCGGCTTTCGTCGTTTTCGGCCCACGTCTCCCCAATCTGACCCCCATCTCCCAAAATGGAGACCATTACTGCGCGCTGCTGAGGCAGAACGGTCTCGGTTTTGGGTGGGGTGGGGTCGGGTCGGGCCAGATTGCGAGGTGGCCCGGCCTGGATTCGCTCGTCAGGCTGGTTGCTGGGCTTTGGTCCGGAGTTGATCAGCTGCAAGCTTGAGTTCACTGAGCCGGATCTTCGCCAAGCCGACCCAGCTGAGCACCTTAATCAGCCACCAGCCGGGATCGATCTCGAACCAGCGGTGCGAGAGTCGAGCCGACGTCGGCGCTGCATGATGGTTGTTGTGCAAGCCTTCGCCTGCGGTGAGAAAGGCGAGCCATTGCAGGTTGCCGGCTCCGTTGTTGTAGGGGCGGCGGCCGAAGTGGTGGCCGATTGCGTTGACCGCCGCCGAGCCACCGATGTAGAAGTTCAAGTGGAGGAACGAAGCCAGCAGCCCCACCTGCCATCCGAACACGTTCACCGTGATTGCGATGCCGAGGCCGAGGCCCAGGAGTGGGCGGTCGTAGGCCCAGCGGTCGAGGCGAGTCGGAGGCATGTCTTTCGCATATCGAGCCACAGTGTCTGGGTTGTTCGCCTCGCGCCGGTACATGAAGTAGTTCTGAATCTGGACCTTGACCCAGCCGTGCAGCACGGGGGAGTGCGGATCGCCCTCGACATCAGTAAAGGCGTGGTGCTTCCGATGGACTGCAACCCATTGGCGAGGGCAGATGCCTGTCGACAGCCACAGTACGAAGCGAAAGACGTGCGCGACCGGCGCGGCGATCGTTACCGCACGGTGCGCGAGCGCCCGATGCAAATAGACGGTCGTACACAAATTGGCGACCAACGTGAGTCCAAGACCAACGCCGCCACCCAGTAGAACAGTACGCATTACCGGACCGTAGCAGCCCTACCGACCGGTAGGTAGGTCGAGCCGACCTCTTCGTGTCGGCGCCGCATTCGGCCGGTCACCTCGCCGACTGAGCAGCTAGATTGCAGCTTGCATGTCGAGTCACGCGATCACCGAAGCGGTTCCTGTTGGTGCCGGTGTCGAGCGGTCGACGCGCGACCAGATTCTCGACGCGTCGCTGGTGTGCTTCGCATATGCCGGATACAGCGGCACATCGCTGAATGACATTGCGGCAGAGGTTGGCATCCGCAGGCCCAGTCTGCTGCACCATTTCGCCTCGAAGGAAGCGCTGTACGGGGAGGTCTTCGAACGGCTGCTCAGCGACTGGTTCGCGCGGCTCATCGGTGCGATCGATGTGCCGGCGTCAGGTTGGAAGAAGGTCGAAGGCGTGTTGCGCGCCGGATTTGGATTCTTTGCGGACAACCCGAACTACGTGATCCTCATGCGGCGCGAGGCAATCGACGGTGGCGTCCACCTCGGTATCGACCTCGCTGCGGTGCTTCGACCAATGTTCGACGAGGCCGCCGACTACTTCCGCCGGGAGATGGATGCCGGAACGTTCCGCCAGCAGAACGCCGAGCAGTTGTTGCTGACCGGATACGGCGCATTGCTCAGCTACTTTTCCGATGCTCCGTTCCTCGAGGGCTTACTCGATGAGAACCCGCTGTCGTCGGGCGCGCTCGACCGACGGAGCGCGCACATCATCGAGTTCTTCCAGGCGGCGCTCGTCCCCGCATAACCAGATGGTGCGCCGCGATCCCAGCGCACGTGTGATTTCCGGCGGGGAGCCCCGAACGGAGAGGCTGGCGAAACTACGGTGGCCGACTGATGGCCTCCGACGCATACGATTCCACCACCCTGTCCGAACAGGCGAGCAAGACGTTGCTCGCCGAATACGGCATCCCCATCGCTGCGGAGCGTTTCGTTGCCTCAGCCGCCGAGGCAGGCGATGCCGCCGATGCGCTCGGTTATCCCGTCGTGGCCAAGCTGAACGGCGCCGCCATCGCACACAAGACCGAACGTGGGCTCGTTCGCTTACGCCTCGCAGATCGCTCTGCGGTCGAGGCTGCTGCGGCAGAATTGCTCGGAGCGGCACGACCTGAAGACGGTGACGTGACCGTGCTCGTGGCTCCCATGATCTCGGGCAACCGCGAACTGATTGCCGGTGTGATCCGCGACGAACAGTTTGGTCCGACCGTGATGCTCGGTGTCGGCGGCATCCTCGCCGAGGCTGTGGCGGACGTCGTTTTCCGTCCGGCGCCGCTCGACGAACAGACTGCCGCCGACATGATCCGCGATCTCGCAACGCAGAAGTTGCTCGGTGACTTCCGAGGCGAGGCAGCAGTCGACCTTGCACAACTGACGGCAGTACTCGTTGGGTTGGGACGCCTGGCCGTAGACCGTGACGATGTTGCGAGTGTCGACATCAACCCACTGATCGTCGAGCCGAGCGGCGCGCTTGTTGCCGTCGACGCTCTCGTCGAGCTGGCGACACCGTCGACCACGCGGGCAGCGCTGCGGCCTCGACCGAGCAATGAGCAGTTCCAAGCGCTGTTCGAACCGAAGGGCGTCGTGGTGTCCGGTGCATCCACGCACCCTGGCAAGTTTGGGTTCGTGTCGCTGCACAACATCTTGGCGTCCGGGTATTCCGGAGCGGTCTTCGGGACGAACCTGAAGGCCGAGGAAGTGCTCGGTATCCAAACGGTTGCTGACATCGCTGACATTCCTGACGGCGCAGCCGACCTCGTCTTCGTCTGTACCCCCGCGTCGACCAACCCCGATCTCCTCCGGGCGTGCGCGGCCAAGGGGATCGGTGCTGCCTTCCTCACTTCAGCCGGGTACGGCGAGTCAGACGAAGCAGGCCAAGAGGCTGAAAATGCGCTCGTGGCGCTGGCCGACGAACTTGGCATCTTGCTCGCCGGGCCGAATGGCCAGGGGGTCGTGAGTACTCCGGTCAACCTCTGCGCTCAGATCGTGGCGCCCAACCCGCCAGCCGGAGGCATTGGCGTCGCGAGCCAGAGCGGCAACTTCGTGTCGACGTTCCTCAATATGTCTCGGGCGTCAGGTGTCGGTATCAGCCGCGCGATCTCGGCGGGTAATGCTGCCGCGGTCAGCGTTGCCGACTACCTCGATTGGTATGCCGACGACGATGCAACGACCGTTGGGCTCGCGTACGTCGAAGGCATCAACGACGGCAAAGGTTTGATGGAGCGCCTCGCCGGAGCGGCAGCGCGCAAGCCACTCGTGCTCGTCAAGGGTGGAGCGACCGAAGGCGGTGCGCAGGCTGCCGCCAGTCACACCGGAGCATTGGCCGCCGACGACAAGATCTTTGACGGCGCGTGCCGCAGCGCTGGGATCACCAGGGCAGCGACCGTCACGGAAGCGTTTGACACCGCAGCAACGTTCGCGACCCAGCCGCTCCCCGCTGGGCCAAATGTGTTGGTTCTCACAACCGTCGGCGGCTGGGGCGTGGTGACCGCAGATGCAATCACTCGTGACCGCGATCTGAACCTGATGGGCATTCCAGCCGATCTCGAAGCGGCCATCGACGAACTGCTTCCGCCGCGCTGGAGTAAAAACAATCCGATCGACTGTGCCGGCGGTGAAACACGTGACACGGTGCCCGATGTGATGGCGCTGTGTGCAAACCATCCCGAAGTTCACTCGATCATCTACCTCGGCCTGGGAATCCAGTCGAACCAGGCACGGATGATGCGCGAAGGCAAGTTCTTCCCGGACCACGGGATCGAACGGATCGTTGGCTACCACGAGCGTCAAGACGCCCGTTTCGCCGAGGCCGCCCACGAGCTGAGCGTTTCGACAGGCAAGCCGATTCTCACCTGTACCGAACTGGCGTTGGCCGATCCTGATAACGCCGGGCCCGCAACCGTTCGGGCAACGGGCCGGCTCTGCTACTCGAGCGGCGGCCAGGCCGTCACGGTACTCGGCCACATGGTGAGGCATCAGGCGTTTCGACAGGCGCGCGGTCGGTGAATCGACCGATCCCGTCGGGTGCTCGGCGACCAGCGACGAGGCGATCCAAGCGTGAGCGCGGGCCCGGCCCACTATTGGTACTCGGGGTGTTCGCCCTGATTCCGGCAGTGGGGCTCTTTGTTCTCTTCAACTGGGCCGAAGGCACCGTCGATGAGAACGAACCGGCGCCGCCGCCGCCGAGCACGCTGGTTGCGCCACCGCCGCCGCCTGCGGCGCTGTCGACGTCGATGCTCTCGTTTCGCCGTTTCCCGACGGTGTTGTCACGTGAGCTCAACATCTCTGACTTTGAGCAGGCCGTGGTTCCGTTCCTCGCTACGTTGAACGATCGATCCTGTGCAGCGGTCTCGGTCGATGGCATTCTCATCGGGGCACGCAACCCCGACCTCGCTGTGATCCCTGCGAGCAACCAGAAGTTGGTCATCGCAGCAGCGGCGCTCGATGTGCTCGGTACCGAGACTCGTTTGACAACCTCGGTGTCGGCTGCAGCGGCGCCGGTCGATGGCGTCATCAACGGCGACCTCTTCCTCGTCGGCGGGGGCGACCCGCTGCTGTCTTCTGACTGGTACCCGACGTCGAATCTCGAGCGGTACGCCGTGCTGTCACCGACATCGCTCGACACCTTGGCAGATGCGGTGCGAGACGCCGGAATCACCCAAATTTCCGGTGGCGTGGTCGGCGACGGCAGCCGCTATGACGACGAGTTTTTTGCACCCGGCTGGGGCGTTGGGGTGGCCGGCCTCGAAGCCGGTCCGTACGACGCCTTGATGGTCAACGACAGTCGAGTACTCAACGACGACCAACGCGCCAGTGACCCGAACGAAGGCGGGGCACGTGAGTTCACTCGAATGTTGCAGGAGCGCGGCATAGCGATCGAAGGCGAAGCGTCATCTGGTCGGGCGACGCCCGAGGCAACCGTCATCGCATCGATCGAATCTGCGCCGGTCGCTGAGATCATCGCCGAGATGTTGGCGAACAGCGACAACAACACCGCCGAGTTGTTGATGAAGGAAATCGGGCTCGTCGGTGAAGGGATTGGTTCCCGAGAAGCCGGTGCGCGAGTAATGGCTGCCAAGCTTGATGAGTGGGGTCTCGACACCACCAACATCGTGCTGTCCGATGGGTCCGGCTTGAGCCTTGATAACAGGTTGACGTGCGCTGCGATTCTTGCTGTGCTGCAGCGACACGGCCCGTCGTCTGCGCTCGGCTTGGGTTTGCCGATTGCCGGTGAGACTGGCACGCTGCGCGACATTTTTACCAACCAATCGGTCGCAGGACGATTGATGGGCAAGACCGGCACGCTCAACAACCCGCCATTCAACGCCGATCCGCCAGCAGTGAAGGCGCTGTCCGGATTTTTGCCGGTCGAGGGCGGTACGGCAGTCGAGTACTCGCTCATACTCAACGGACCAACCATTTCTGATCAGAGTGAGTATCGGCCGATCTGGAATGGCCTGGCCGAGGCCCTCGACACCTACCCGTCGGGTGCCAGCCCCGCCCAGCTGGGTCCTCGCTGATGTATCGGGGCGCTTCATGCCAACTGATTTTCCGAGATGGACAGCAGTCGTGAACATGCGGGTCGATGTGGTGGCGTCACCACTGCGTTACCGGCGCGCACCATTGTTCCTCCTCGTTGGACTGGCCATCGTTCCGGCAGTTGGGCTGCTGGTTGGGCGGCAATGGCTCGACGCTGAGGCTGACCGGTACGACAACAGTCGTGCTGCGGTCGCCGAACTCGAAGAGGGTGGTAGCAGCGGTCCTGTTGACTCATCGGCGCGCTCGATTGCCACAGCAGCTCAGCGCGCTGTGTTGAGCACGTCGCTGTTCGACTATCGCCGGATGCCCGAGCCCGTCGCTGACCTTGCGGACGCCAATCGGCTCGCAGAGAACATCAAGCCGCTTTTCGGATTTCTGAACCCGACATCATGCTTCGCTGTCTCGGCCAACGGGGTCGACGTCACGATGTACCAAGGCGAACTTCCTGTGGTCCCTGCGAGCACCCTCAAGCTCGTTCTTGCTGCAGTGGCGCTCGAGGTGCTTGGCTCCGATTACACGTTCGCGACGACTGTCCGTATCCCGCCTGTTGTCGATGGCGTGGTCGACGGCGATGTGTTCCTGGTCGGTGGCGGCGATCCGCTCCTGACCGCCGACGATTACTCGATCGAAAACGACTCGTTTCCGGCGTTCAACACGACGTCGCTTGATGTGCTCGCCGATGCGTTCGTTGCCAACGGTGTTGAGCGGATCAACGGCAGGGTCATCGGCGATGGATCGCGCTACGACGATGAGTTCGTGGTTGAGGGGTGGGGTGATGGCGTCGCCTTCAACGATGCTGGCCCGTACGACGCGCTGTTGGTCAATGACTCGCGCGTCCGCGACCGAAGCGGTACGCAAGACGACCCGAACAGTGCCGCTGCACGCGAGCTGGCGAGGTTGCTCAGCAACCGCGGCGTGCGGGTCAACAACGGGTGGGGCAGCGGCCAGGCATCGACGCTGGTCACGGTCATCGGCACAGTGACGTCAGCGCCACTCAGCGACATTGTGAACGAGATGTTGATCAACAGCGACAACAACACCGCCGAGATGTTGCTCAAAGAACTCGGGGTCGCCGACTCGGGGCAGGGCACCCGGGCCGCAGGGCTCGGGGTCATCGATCGAACGCTTGCCGAGTGGGGTATTCACCTCGATGGAGTCCGGTTACTCGATGGCTCGGGGCTTCATCCGCAGAACACCGTCACCTGCCAAGCAATGCTCCAAGTGCTGCAACGCGTCCGCGGCAGTGCCGTGGCGACCGGGCTCCCGATTGCAGGCGACACAGGAACGCTCCGCAGCGAATTTCTCACCTCACCGTTGGTCGGGAAGCTCTTCGCCAAAACCGGAACGCTCGGCAATCCGCCCGTCGATGAGCCTCCCCTCGCATCGAAGGCGCTCGCCGGGTACGTGGATGCGGGGAACGGGGACACTCTTGAGTTTGTGCTGATCCTCAACGACAACGAGATTGCCGATGAAACATACGCCTCGCTCTGGCAGGTGTTCGCAGAACGATTCGACAGCTATCCAGCCGGTCCCGACGCCGCTGAACTGGCGCCTCGCTGACTGGCGTGGAAGGGTGAGCGGATGGCGGTGATCCCGATGTTCCCGCTCGGCATGGTCTTGCTGCCGGGTGGCGTTCTTCCCTTGCATGTCTTCGAACCGCGATATCGCGAGATGGTGGTCCACTGCCTCCAACAGGATGGTGAACCAGAGTTCGGTCAGGCACTGATTACGCACGGATCCGAAGCTGGCGGCGGCGATGAGCGTTCCATGGTGGGCACGATTGCCCAGATGATCAACGTCGATGCCCTCGATCAAGAGCGCTATTCGATGGTCACCGTCGGCACCAGACGGATCCGAATAAACGCCTGGCTCCCCGATGAGCCGTATCCGCTTGCCGACGTCGACGACTGGCCAGACGAAGACCCCGACCCGCCGACGCTGGCATTGGACGTCGCTGCGTCGCACGCTCGAGTTCGGGCAGCGCTGGCGCTCGCTGCCGAGTTGGGCGACGTGCCACTTGATCTTGCTGAATCCGAAATCTCCGATGATCCGCTCGTCGCCACGTATCATTTGGCGTCGTTGGCACCGATTGGACCGGCCGATCGTTATCGACTGTTGTGCGCTTCTGGGCCAGCGGCACGGCTCGACATACTCGATGAAGTCCTCGATGACGTCGAGGCCATGCTCAAATTCCGCCTGACCTGACCTGTGCTGACCTGAGTGCATGGCTTGAATCACCCGCTGATCTGATAGAACCTGATCCGTGCCAGACAGCATTGACGCGACGAAACCACCCCGCAAGCAAGACGATGCCTCGCTTGGTGAGGTGATTGAGTTTGTCAAGGCCTACGCAAAGCAGGAGACGCTTGGTCCGCTGAAGGGCGCTGGCTCCTGGCTGTTCTACGGCGTTGCCGGGGCCTTTGCGTTGGGTCTCGGACTGCTCTTGCTGATGCTTGGTTTACTCCGGCTCTTCCAGGCTGAGATCAGCTGGACGACCGGCGGCGCTTGGTCCTGGTCGGCGTACGGATTCACCTTGATTGTCACAGTGGCGTTGCTCTTCCTCACGATCCTGCGGATCAAGAAGGCCACGCTGAACAAAGAGCCCCTCCCGAAGAAGTCCTGAGAGAAGCCGGAACCGTCATCATGGCAAAGAAGAGCACCCCCGTAACACCCAAGACGATCACTCCTGACGACCTGCGCGGCAAGCTGCAGGGTCTCCAGGGCGATGTGCAGGGCAAAGTTGACGACAAAAAGACCTCCATCGCCAGCATTGCAGCGGGCGGCGGCATGGTCCTTCTGATCATCTTCTTCCTTCTGGGCAAGCGCTCAGGCAAGAAAAAGAGCGCAATCGTCGAGATCCGCCGCGTCTGATGGCGGTGTCTTGATGGCTCTGCTGCCTCGCGCGCTCCGCCCGTCCGTCATCATTCGGCGTACAGCGATCTCGTCCGGATTCCTCGGGCCGAGCACGTTCTGGAAAATCATCGGTGCGGTCGTCTTCGGGCGTGGCTCAATCAAGAAGTTCTTCGGCAAGAATCCGGAGGCGATTGCCAAGCAGAAGGTCGGGTTCAACTCGTTCGTCAACGTGCTCAACGACAAGCCGATGACGGCAAAGCAGAGCAAGGCACTTGGCCTGACCAAGGCTGGGCTCAAGGCGCAGGCGAGCGCTGACGTCGCTGATTCTTGGGCACGCAAAGCTGCTGCCAAGCCGAAGCGTAAGATCGTCAAGCGCGCCCAGAAGACTGCAACAATGGCTGCCGTTGATCGCCGCAAGGCCGATCGTGCGCAGATGTCGCGTGCCCAGAAGAAGGCCGCTCAGCGAGCGAACTGATACGCGTGTTGCTCCGGAATCCGAAGTGGGAGATCGAGCACTCCAGAATCCGTTCGGCGCACCGACCGACCGAGATGTGGACGCGTTCTGCCGATTGCTCGAGAAGTCGGGTACACATGAGGCCGTTCCTGTCGAGATGGTGCTCAAGCAACGTCGTCGACGACACTGACAAGCACTGGATCTGATTGATGACTGGACTCTTCGCCGTGGGCGAAAAGGCGTTGCTGCTCGACAGCAAGAAGCGCCGTTACATGATTGACCTCGCCGACGATGGCGAATTCCACAGCCACAACGGCTTCGTTTCGCACAGCCAGATCATCGGCAATCCCGAAGGCGTCTTCGTGAACTCGACGAAGGGGTCGGAATACATCGTCATCCGCCCAACGCTCGAGGATTTTGTCGTCGAGATGCCCCGCGGCGCACAAGTCATCTACCCGAAAGACCTCGGACCCATCTGCATGTTGGCCGACATTGGCCCGGGCGTGAAGGTCTTCGAGACCGGTATCGGCTCAGGAGCGTTGTCGATGACGATGCTCCGCTACGGCGCCGAGATCGTCGGCTATGAACTACGTGAAGACTTCGCGAATCGTGCCAAGAAAAACGTCGAGAGCTTTCTCGGAACCGAAGCGATGTCCCGTTATGACATCCACATTCGAGATGCTTACGAGCCGATCGACCCCGCGCATGGACCGTTCGACCGCGTGGTGCTTGACATCCCTGAGCCGTGGAACGTCGTGCCGCACGCCGAGTCGGCACTGCGCGCCGGTGGGATCCTCGTCGCATACACGCCGTCGATCACGCAGGCTGCCAAGGTCCGCGAAGCCTTGAAGGGGAGGTGGATCGACGCTCGCACGCTTGAGGTCTTGCATCGTGGCTGGCACATTGAAGGACAGGCTGTGCGGCCCGACCATCGCATGGTCGCCCATACAGCGTTCCTGACCATTGCTCGGTTCCTGGGCAAGAGCGAACGCGGCCCGAAGCTCATCGCCTGATTGTCACCTCGGCAATCTGTCACACCGAGCTGACCTCGGTGTGACAGATTGCCGAGGGAGCAGGGATGAGTCGAAGAGATTCGCCGAGGCCGTCGAGCATCGTCTCGGTGTCGGGCCAGGGCATCGCTGGATTGCCGCCGACCAGGTCGACGATGCCGTGGATCCACGTGTGCGCCTGAATGGCAACGTCGAAGGCGACACGGTCGTCGGCGTTTGCTTCGAGCACCTGTGCGATGAGGTCGACAAGAATGTCGAACGCCTCAACTGCCGAAGTATTCGGTTTGAGGCCAAGGTCGAGGCGGTTCGCGAAGATCACCCGGTACTGCCCACGGTGGCGCATGGCGAACTCGATGTAGTTCAATCCTGTGTTGCGGAAGGCGACGAACGGATCGGCTGAGCTGTCTTTGCCCTGCTGCATCGCGTCGCGAAAGTTGGTCCAGCAGTAGTCGACGGCCTGAGCGAGCAAGTCGAGGTGATCGTCGAAGTGGCGATAGACCGCCGTCGGGGAGACGCCGGCCCGGCGGGCGACTGCACGCAGCGAGATCGCCTCAATCGACTCGTGTGTTGCCATCAGCTCAGCAGCAGCTTCGAGCAGGTCAACGCGGAGCTTGGCTCCCTCACCTCGGGCATAACGCTGGCGGGGTTCCTTCTGATTCTGCGTCGCCCCGGCCATCAAAATAATCGTACCTGCACGCGTGTCAACCAAACGGACCGCAATCGCTCGCACAAACGCGCTAGCCGAGTTTTGTGTGAGCCATTGCAGGAAACGACGTTGGAATCGCTCACACAAACGGGGCAGTCCAGTTTTGTGTGAGCCATTGCAGGAAACGACGCCGTGATGGCTCACACAAAACTTGAGGCGATGCGGTGGAGGGGTGCACGCGCAACGGCCCGCAATCAGAAGATCGCGGGCCGTCAAGAACTGGGTGCTGCTCAGCAGCAGCGGAGCGCTACGGCTCGATGTAGATGCACTCGCCGGGGCATTCCTCGGCGGATTCGACAACAGCGTCAAGCAACTTGTCGGGGAATTCGGCGAGGCCCTCAGCGCCTTCGAGGTTGCCCTTTGCCTTCGCGAAAATTTTGTCGCCTTCGACGACATATGCAAGGCCGTCGTCCAGCAGCGTGAAGACGTCGGGTGCAATTTCCTCGCAGAGACCGTCGCCGGTGCAGAGATCCTGATCGATCCAGACCTTCATGTCAGTTGGCTCTCGTTTCGTATTAGGTCTTGAGCTGGCGCTCAGAGGGCGATGGCGAGACCTTGAGAAGGCCTGCCGATGTACCTCTCGACTTTACACGGACTGCAACATGTAAACATGCATCCGAAGGTGGCGGTGCGTCGGGCATGGGGAGAGCCACTCGGTGTACATTCGGAGCATGGCGAGCCCGGACGAATCGACCGCTGACCTCGATGCGCAGGTGGCCAGCCTGCGCGAGGAGATCGAGCATCTTCGTGGTCGGCTGTCCGATGCGCCTCAGCGGATGCGTTCGCTGGAAGAGCGGCTGCTGGAAACGAGGGGCCAGCTCGCACAGGCCGTGGGTCAGAACGAGAAGCTCTCCTACACACTCCGCGAGGCCCGTGAGCAGATCACAACGCTGCGCGACGAGGTCGACAAGCTGAGTCAGCCGCCGTCAGCGTACGGCGTCGTGGTTGGCAAGAACGACGATCAGACCGTCGACGTACTCACGAGCGGCCGCAAGATGCGCGTGTCGCTCCACCCCGATATCGACCACGAGTTGCTGAACCGCGGCGCCGAGGTCGTGTTGAACGAGAGCTTCAACGTCGTGATGTCGCGTGCGTCAGAGATTACTGGCGAGGTCGTGACGGTCAAGAACGTCATGGAAGACGGCATCAGGGCGCTCGTTGTGGGGCGCGCCGATGAAGAGCGCGTCTGTGAGCTGGCCGACAACCTGCGCGGCACGCTCATCCGCAGCGGCGACCACATGCGTCTCGACGTCCGCTCGAACTTGCTGCTCGAGAAGCTGCCGCGGCCCGAGGTCGAAGACCTGCTCCTCGAAGAAGTTCCCGACATCTCGTACACCGATATCGGAGGTCTCGACGAGCAGATCGAACAGATCGCCGACGCTGTCGAGCTGCCGTTCCTCCACCACGACCTCTTCGCCGAGCATCAGCTGCCGGCACCGAAAGGGATCCTGCTCTACGGCCCTCCTGGTTGCGGCAAGACGCTGATTGCGAAGGCCGTTGCCAACAGCCTCGCGAAGAAGGTCGCCGAAAAGGTGGGGGAGGGCAAGGGCCGCTCGTACTTCATCAACATCAAGGGTCCCGAGCTTCTCAATAAATATGTCGGTGAGACCGAACGCCAAATCCGACTTGTCTTCCAGCGTGCCCGCGAGAAGAGCGACGAGGGCTGGCCAGTGATCGTGTTTTTCGATGAGATGGACTCGATGTTCCGCACCCGCGGTACCGGCATTAGCTCCGATATGGAGTCGACAATCGTCCCGCAGCTCCTGGCTGAGATCGATGGCGTCGAAGGCCTGAAGAATGTGATTGTCATCGGTGCGACCAATCGTGAGGACCTGATCGATCCGGCAATCCTGCGCCCGGGCCGCCTCGACGTGAAGATCAAGATCGAGCGTCCGAACGCAATTGGCGCTCGCGCAATCTTCGCTCAGTACCTCACGAATGAGATCCCGCTTGACCAGTCTGAGTCGATCGACTCAATGCTCGATGCCACAGTCCGCGAGATGTACAAGGAAGATGAGGCCAACAAGTTTCTTGAGGTCACCTACCAAAATGGTGACAAAGAAGTCATGTATTACAAGGACTTTAGCTCGGGAGCCATGATCGAGAACATTGTGCGCCGGGCCAAGAAACTCGCCATCAAACGGGTCATCAACGGCGGCGAGAAGGGCGTTCGTACGCAGGATCTGCTCGACTCGATCAAGCAGGAGTACAAGGAACACCAAGACCTGCCGAACACAACGAACCCCGACGACTGGGCGAAGATCTCCGGTAAGAAGGGCGAGCGGATCGTCTTCATCCGTACCCTCGTCACCCAAGAGACTCCTGACGACCCAACTGGCGGTCGGGCCATCGAGCGAGCCCAAACCGGCCAGTACCTGTAGGGCGGATCAGAAGATTGGGCTAACAAACACGGTCGGTTCGGGTGTTGATTCAATCCCGCTCGGCCTGATTTGCCATAACGGAACATCCGGAGCCTGTTGTTTCTTCCGCATCACGGCATCGGTCTGGAGAACTTTCTCGGAGCCTCATCACCGACTGTTCATCAGAAGCAGGGACTGGTTTGGTGCGATATGGGTACTGTTCTTACATGGCAGCGCAACGCAAGCACGACATTGTGGTCTTCGGAGCAACGAGTTTCGTCGGCCAGATCCTCTGCAAGTATCTCGTCGACCGGCACGGTTGTGACGGCGAGACTGTCAAGTGGGCCATCGCAGGCCGGAACGCGCAGAAGCTCGACGCTGTCGCAGAATCGACGGGTGCCGATGTGCCCCGAATCGTTGCTGATGCTGATGATGCCCACGCGATTGCAGCGCTGTGCGCCTCCACAAAGCTCGTCATCTCGACCGTTGGGCCGTATGCCCTCTACGGATCGAAGCTGGTTGCTGCAGTCGCCGAAGCGGGCATCAACTACTGCGATCTCACAGGAGAGCCGCAATGGATGCAGCGCATGATCGACCGTTACCAGGAGCGCGCCGTCGAGACGGGCGCCCGGATCGTCCACGCCTGCGGGTTCGATTCAGTGCCAAGCGACCTCGGCGTTTGGTACACCCAGCGGGCTGCAATCGAGCAGTTCGGTGCACCATGTACGACCATCAGCATGGGCGTCAAGGCGATGAAGGGTGGCGCAAGTGGCGGCACCGTTGCCTCGATGATGAACATGATGGAAGAGGTGTCGGCAGACCCGAGCCTGCGCAAGGTGCTCGCCAACCCGTACGCACTTGGAGTGAAGGGCGATCGCGAGGGCAAGGACCAGCCGAGCATCACGCTGCCCGTCCACGACGATGGCCTCGGTTCCTGGTTGGCTCCGTTCGTCATGGCTGGCACGAACACTCGAGTGGTTTTTCGCACGCACTCGCTGCTCGACCATGTCTGGGGCGACGACTTCACGTACGGCGAAGCAATGATGATGGGTGACGGTATGGCCGGCCGGGTCAAGGCGCTCGGCTTCAGTGGTGGCATGGGAGGCTTCATGGGCGCAGCGTCTGTCGGACCGATGCGTAAGGTGCTGGGCAAGTTCCTCCCGGAGCCCGGTGAAGGACCGTCACCGGAAGCTCAGAAAGCGGGTTTCTTCGACATCAGGTTCCACGGCACAACAGCATCTGGCGACACAATCATTACCAAGGTGACCGGCGATCGTGATCCCGGATACGGCTCCACGTCCAAGATGCTCGGCGAGGCCGCATTGGCGCTTCTTGACTCCGATGTTGCAGGCGGATTCTGGACACCAGCGACGGCGCTTGGCGCGCCGTACATCGATTCGCTCGTCGAACATGCGGGCCTGACCTTTGAAATTCTTTGATGGCGTTCTGATCGAACGGACCGGAGCAGTTCACCGCCCTCCGGTAGCTTGACGACATGGCCCTCCCGAAGGTGCTCGGCATCGAGACCGAATACGGAATCATCGTTCGTGGCGCCGACAGCAATCCTGTGTCAGCGTCGTCGTTGTTGATCAACGCGTATATCTCTTCGCTTGCGCGCAAGCGTGGCCGAATCGGCTGGGACTTCGAAGACGAACAGCCTTCCAATGACGCCCGCGGTGAATCGATGGACGAGTCGTTTGCCCCCGAGGTAGAGACCACTCTTGTCAACGCCGTGCTCACCAACGGAGCGCGCTACTACGTCGATCACGCGCACCCCGAGATCTCGACGCCAGAGGTCACCAACGCTCGCGAAGCCGTCGTTTGGGATCGTGCTGCCGACGAGATCATTCGGGCGTCGATGACTCACGCGAACGCTGTACTCGCGAGCGACACGCAGAACGCCGGCGGCGTCGAAATGATCATTTACAAGAACAATTCGGACGGCAAGGGCAATAGCTACGGCTGCCACGAGAATTTCCTGCTGAGTCGTGATTTGCCGTTCGGCCGGATGGCGAGCCAAATCACGCCGCACTTCGTCACGCGCCAGATTTTCTGCGGTGCCGGGAAGGTCGGCTGCGAACTTCCCGGCCGCCCGAACGACGACATCGGTTACCAGATCAGCCAACGTGCTGACTTTTTCGAAGAAGAGATCGGCCTCGAAACCACGCTCAAACGGCCGATCATCAACACCCGCGACGAACCACACGCTGACGCGCAAAAGTATCGCCGGCTTCACGTGATCGTGGGCGACGCGAACATGAGCGAGGTCGCCACCTACTTGAAGGTCGGTACCTCTTCGATCATCCTGTCGATGATTGAAGATGACGAACTCGGTAATGACTGGCTCCTCGGCAACCCGGTCGCCGCAATTCGCCAGGTCAGCCATGATCCGTCGCTGCGTCAGACGATCCTGCTGCGTGACGGCAGCCGAGCAACAGCTCTCGAAATCCAGTGGGGCCTGTTTGAACGGGCCCAAAAGTACGCACAGAACCACGGCCTCGAGTCGGTGGGAGAGGCCGTGGGTGCCGATGTGATGGCGAAATGGGAGACCGTTCTCCAAGGGCTCGAAACGGATCCCGATTCGATGGGGCACTGGGTTGACTGGATTGCAAAAAAGCGTCTGGTTGAGGGATACGCCGATCGACACGGCCTCGCTCCGGGCGCAGCTCGCCTCAAGGCGATTGACTTGCAGTACCACGACTTACGACGGGACAAGTGCCTGGCTGATCGGGCCGGATTGGACACCCTGGTCACGATGGACGAGGCAGTTGCAGCGATGACTGCGCCGCCGAGGACGACCAGGGCGTACTTCCGTGGTGCCTGCCTCGACAAGTTTCCGGACGAGATCGTGGCAGCCAATTGGGACTCGATGGTCTTTGACGTCGGGCGCGACCCCCTCCGTCGGGTGCCGATGATGGAACCGCTCAAAGGCACTGCCGAACACGTCGCAGCGCTGATCGACGGGTGTGACACCGCACGCGAACTTCTCGATCGACTGGGCCAGTAGCCAAAAGTTCAATACAGTTCGACACAGTGCTCGGTCACCGAGCAGCAGCAATCAGGGAGACATCAAATGGCCGAACGGATCCAAAAGTCCAAGCCCACTCAAGACACCGAAGAGAATGTCGACACAGCGGCAGAAGCTGTTACCGAAACCGGTGACAAAATTAAGGCTGACATCGACGATCTACTCGATGAGATCGACGAAGTGCTGGAAACCAACGCTGAGGACTTCGTGAAGTCGTACGTCCAGAAGGGCGGGCAGTAAACCCGTGTCGATGCCGTTCTTCTCTCCGGGCGACGACCCGGGGTCGAGCTTTCCTGAACTCCTCCGGCGCATCGGGATGTCGCCAGACATTGCGACCAATGGGTCCGTGATCGGCGCCAGTTTCGCGGTTCCGCACGCGACCACGTGTGTCGCCCTCAAGTACGAGGGTGGCGTTGTCATGGCGGGGGACCGTCGGGCGACGTCCGGCAACATCATTTCCCACCGATCGATGGAGAAGGTCGTGCAGGCTGATCGGCACAGTGCCGTGGCGATCGCCGGTGCGGCTGGCCCAGCAATGGAAATGGTCAAGATGTTCCAGCTGCAGTTGGAACACTACGAAAAGGTCGAAGGTTCGTCGCTCAGCCTCGAAGGCAAGGCGAACCAGCTGTCGGCAATGGTCCGCGGCAATCTGCCTGCAGCGATGCAGGGCATGGTCGTTGTACCGATCTTTGCGGGCTATGACGTGCGGCGCGAAGTTGGTCGTCTGTGGGATTTCGATGCCACTGGTGGTCGATATGAAGAACGCAATCACGTATCGACGGGTTCAGGGAGCGTGCATGCGAGCACGGTGATGAAGGTCGGATTCCGTGACGGTCTGTCCCGTGACGACGCAATCCAACTGGCGTGCCGCTCGCTCTGGGAGGCATCAGACGCGGACAGTGCCACCGGCGGGCCCGACGTACTCCGCGGCATCTATCCGGTTGTTGCTGCGATCGATGTCGACGGGTGGGATCGTGTCGACGACGCCGATCTTGCCGCTCGATTCGAAGCAATTGTCAATGAAGTGAGTAGCCGATGAGCCAGCCGTTTTATGTCGCACCCGAACAGATGATGAAAGACCGCGCCGACTATGCGCGCAAGGGCATCTCGCGAGGACGCGCCCTGGTCGCAGTTCGGCACAACGACGGCATCGTCATCGTCGCCGAGAATGCATCTGAGACGCTCCGCAAGGTCTCGGAAATCTACGACCGCATCGCCTTCGCTGGCGTCGGCAAGTACAACGAGTTCGACCAGCTTCGTGTCGCCGGTGTGCGCGCTGCTGATCTCAAGGGCTTCCAGTACTCCCGGGACGATGTCGACGCGCGCAGCCTGGCGAACAGCTACGCCCAGATGCTCGGCAACATCTTCACCCACGAGATGAAACCGATGGAGGTCGAAATCCTCGTCGCGGAAGTTGGCCTCGATGCGTCTGGCGACCAGATGTTTCACTTGCTCTACGACGGCACCGTCGTCGACGAACGCAACTACGCAGCGATCGGTGGCGATGCCGAAGCAATTCGTGGTCGGCTCGGCGCAACCTTTGTTGACGGGCTTGACCGGGGCGCTGCGATTCGTGTCGGTCTCGCAGCATTGAGTGGGCCAGATCGAGAGATCGAAGTGGGCGATCTCGAAGTGGCGGAGCTGGCGCGTGGAAATGAGCGGCGCTGCTTCGCCCGCATCGACGCCACAGCCCTCGCCGATCTGCTCGCTTAACTG
>NZ_JBDNIJ010000455.1:0-2015 GCF_041688325.1 Ilumatobacter sp. | reverse complement strand
TGACCTATCGGCACCGCGCCGCATGCATCTCCAATGAGGTGGCGGCCGAGGCCGGAGGAAGTGTTCGTCTCCGCAATCCCGATGCTCATCTCTGGTCGGCCGGCGAGTCCTTGGCCCACTGTGACGAATCCTCGCTCGTCGCCGTACACGACAACAGCGGTTCGGAGGTGTCGAGCGTGGCGCACGCGAGCGTGGTCATCCCACATTGACGTCGAAGGGGTCTGGATCCTAGTGCCAGTGCCAGGAGCGACGAGGATCACGTCGTTCACTCCAATGACGCCGCCGTCGGCAACGCGCAGAACTGTTGCGGGCGCGAGCGCTTCACCGAACCCGTCCAAGGTGACATCGTTGAAGTGGTCGGCGGTGAGGCCCGCAGCGATGTAGGCGTGTCCGGTCAGTGCGACGATCGCCCGATTGCCGTGTGGGAGGTCGGGGAGGAACGAGACGTATCCGTCAACGCGAGGAAAGACTCCGTGTGCTGCGCTCGTCATTACATCAAGCAGCGGGTGGGCCATCCCCAGAGTCAACTCGGATGACAGTTCAGAACAACGCCGCCCGACCGCAACTGACCCATTCCGTTGAGGCGGGTCACACGACCGGGTACCGCTCATTGATCTCGTCGAGAAACACGTAGAGACAGTCCGCTTCGAGTTGGAGGACGCCGCGCACTTCTGCTGCTGGCCAGTCCTCGCCGTCGGATCGATTCGGGTGGCGGATCAACGGACCATCGACTGCGCTCGATGCCGTATCTTCGACGGGAGCGGGGCCGGCCGCGACGGCCCGGACCAGTTCGGCGAGTTTGCTCAGCGAGAGATCCTCTGCGTTCGGTGGCAGTTCGGCCAGCGAACGAACTGGAACCTTGTCGTCTCCGCATTCGAGGACAAACCCCTTGACGTACGGTGCGTACCCGCCTGGAGCGGTTGGGAATTGGTCGAGCAGTGCAACGAAGCGCAGCCCGGTGAACTTCACAGCGTTGATCAACGGGTCGGGTCCCTGTCCCGACGCCCAGAGCGCCATCGCTGCGAACTGCGTGATGTCGCCATCACCGGCAAGCACCTCCACGTCCGACACGGTCAACGTCATGAAGGAACTGTCGCCGCTGACTTCGCGTACGGCCGAATCGATCGAGCCGGCGACTGAGAGGTCCGCCCAGTCAACGAGTTCGGCGAGATCCGCGGCCGGCTGATAGTCGTAGGTTCGTTGACCCGAACGAAGCAGAGCGACGATCTCGTCGAGGTCCGCGGCGTTCTCGCATTCAATCAAGTCTGATTCTGCGGCCTGCGGAGCCGCTTCGGATGGTGTTGACGAAGTTGTTTCGCTGTCGGACGACGCTTCCTGCAATCCACACGCGGAAACGACGAGCAATAGCGCTACGAAGCGGGCACCGATTTCACCATGAACATTCGACGCTACGAGATCCAGGGAAGTTCCCGAGACCAACAGCCACGGTTGGCACCATGAGCAAGAACAAGGAAGGTGCGAAAGGCAAACCGTGAGGTCCTCCGACCCACGACAAACGCTCCAGCAAGCCAACAAGACGACCCCGACGGCGATTGTCGTTGCCGCTCATATCGACACGAGTCCAGTCGACACTGACGTGCCACATATCTACACGTACGGGATCAGCCAGGCACTCGATAATCCGCGTCGCCTCCACCGGATGCCGTGCACTGTCGAGACCGATCGTCGTGCCGGATCACGAGCGGGGGTTGTTGGTTCCGGCGTGAACGTTACGAGCGGCCTGAACATTCTGATCCCCTGCGCCTCATGGTTGGCCGGTCACTCAGACCAATGGCTTCAGACTCGTATGGTGGTTCGATGTCGACGCTTCGATCGATCGTGTTGTTCGCTGTTGCGGCGGTGGCCGAGATCGGTGGCGCGTGGCTGATCTGGCAAGGCGTGCGCGAGCATCGTGGTGTGGCTTGGGTCGGTGCCGGCATCGTCGCGCTGGCTGCGTACGGGTTCGTCGCGACGCTGCATCCCGACGCCAACTTCGGGCGGATCCTGGCCGCCTA
>NZ_JBDNIJ010000100.1:0-18382 GCF_041688325.1 Ilumatobacter sp. | reverse complement strand
GGCGGCAAGGTCTGTCTGTACACCTCGGCAGCAACCCACATCATTGTTGACGTCAACGGCTACTACGCAGGCTGACGTTCGACGATTCTTACCGTTTCATCGCTGGTCACTTAAGGAGTCCCGACATCGTGAGGACTCAACGTCCACGGAGGAAGCGTCACGATCATCCGAACCAGCCGACCAAGAAGCACACCGGTACACCAAACGAGTGGTCTGCGATATCGGCAAGCCAGCGGGCTGCTCGGAGTGATGGTGCTTGCCGTCACCGCAACAGCATGTGGCCAGAGCGAAAGTGCATTGGTCGCGACCGATTCGGTCGAGGCCGTCGGCAACACGCCAACCGCCGCAGCGATCGAGATCTCCACCTGGCCAGATGCGACGACAATCGATCGGTTCGCCTCGTTCGCATTCGCCGATGACCCCGCCGAGTGCCGTGTCGATGGCGATGCTTTCGAAGCGTGCACGTCGCCGGTCTTCTTTGCCGACGTGGGCGAAGGAGCGCACACGTTCGATGTCCGACCAGCGGGGAGCAGCCAGGTCGGTGCCGAGACGTCATACGCCTGGGAAGTGCTGAATCTCTGGGACAACCCGACCGATGATCTGATCGCAGCAACAAAGCAGCCTGATGCTGCGGCACCGAACAGTTGGCGAGGCATCTTGCGGATCAACTGCGACTTCTCCCACAGCAGCTACGACGACCCAATTGTGTTCCCAGGCGAGGAGGGTGCAGCGCACTTGCACCGCTTCTACGGCAACACCGAGGTCGACTTCGACACGACCCTGAGTTCGCTCTACACCGAGGGCGTGTCAACCTGCCAGGGCAACGAGCTCAATCTGTCCTCGTACTGGGTGCCTGCACTGCTGTCGCCCGACCCTGACTCGACTGACGGTTGGGCGCCGGTGCCAGCGGTTGTCGGCAACAACGATGAGGCTCACGAGGTCTTCTACTACTCCGCTGGCGTCGACGATCTGCAGTCGATTCAACCGATCCCTGCAGGGTTGCGCATGATCGCGGGCGATGCCACGGCCACCCCCGACGACCCCCAGGACACGAGCATTGTCCGTTGGCACTGCCAGAGCTGGGAGTCGAACGACGCAACGAACCCAACCTTCAGCGCGACGATCCCCGAATGCGAAGCGCCGGACCGCGCCCGTATGGACATCTTCTTTCCGAGCTGCTGGAACGGTGTCGACCTTGACTCAGAGGACCGCAAGAGCCACATGGCGTACCCGATCAAAGACGACAGCGGGACCGTGGTCTGCCCCGACTCCCATCCCGTGCCGATCGTGCGACCGAGCTATCACTACGCATTCGGCGTGCTGCCCGATGTGTTTGACCCCGCGACGCGAGCCAGCACAGGATGGCGCCTCTCCGCTGATTCCTACACGGTGGACGGCGACAACCCGGGCGGCGCAGCGTTGCATGCCGACTGGTTCAACGGCTGGCACCCATCGGTGATGGAAGCGATTCTCGAGACCTGCATTCAAGGTCGGCTCGACTGTCACGATGGCAACCTCGGTAACGGCTTTCGACTCTCCGACGTGTTCGAAGGTGTGCAGAACGATCCCGAGGTCATCAGCGACGGACTCGGCGCAATGGGCGATCACGCCGACATGGTGGGAAGCATCAGCGCAAGTGCGACGGTCAGTGAAGAAGCACACCGCGTCGACCAACCAGACTGATTGGGTACAAGTAGACGCAAGCGGTCCAGGCGTTCGTCAGCGCTCGAACCAGTTGCCGCTTTCGATCGGCGTCAGTTCGAGCCCACCGCCGTACTGGTAGGCCCACGCACGCACGCCTTTGGCAGTGGTGATCGCGATGCGGCGGTAATCGCCGCCGACCGTTCCTTCTTCAGCATCGAGCACCTCGAGGCATTGGCTGATCGATGATTCGAGCAGCGCGTATGCCCGCCCGATGACCGCGCTGCTACTCGTGCTGTCGAACTGTGCGCCGGGATATCCAAGGCCGGTGTCGAACACCTGCCCAGGCGTAGTGTCGGCCCAGCCCTCGTCGACAACGAAGGGCTCGAGGAAGTGCCAGCGGACGTCGCCCGGCTGCAGAGTTCCGTACACAAAAAGATGAGAGAGCGGCGGAGTTCCGCTGTTTCCAGTCGACACGTTGAGAGAATGACACATGGCTCTACACGGATGGTCACCTGAGACGGCATTGTCTGGCGCGCGTCCCGAGGTGTTCTGGACCGATCGCCCGGATGCCCCAGATGGCGCGCAGCGGTTGAGCGGGAAGATCGACGCCGACCTCGTCATCGTTGGCGGCGGATTCACCGGGCTGTGGGCGGCGATCCACGCCCTGACCGCAACACCTGGCCGCCGAGTGGTGATTGTCGAAGCGGGTTCTGTGGGCTGCGGAGCGAGCACGCGTAACGGCGGAATGCTCGACGCATCGATCGCGCATGGCGCCGAGAATGCCCACCGGCACTGGCCCGACGAGCTCGACTCGATCGTCCGCCTCGGCGACCAGAACTTCGCCGAACTCCAACAGTGCCTCATCGACCATCACATCGATGCCGACTACCGCTCGGTCGATTGGCTCGACGTCGCCACTGAGGAATGGCAACTTGAGGACCTCGCTGCAGGGATCCCCGTGCTCATCGGCACCGGTGACAGCGTCCGAATGCTTGACGCTGATGAGACACGTGCCCGAATCAACTCGCCGCTCTATATCGGTGCACTGCTTTCAGAGGGCTACGGCGGGCTCGTCGATCCGGCCAAGTTCGTGTGGGGCCTGACCCGACTCGTTCTCGACCTCGGTGGTCTCATTTTCGAACAGAGCCCTGTCGTCGACATCGACGAGCTCGATGGGCGGCTCAGCGTGTTGACCGAGACGGGCTCGGTGCGTGCCGATCGCGTGATTGTCGCGACGAATGCGTATCCCAGTCCGGTGCGTGCGAGCCGCCGACGGATCATCCCGGTCTACGACCATGTCCTGATGACCGAGCCGCTGAGCGATGAGCAGCAGGCGTCGATCGGGTGGAGCCGTTGGGAAGGAATCGACGAAGCTGCGAACCAGTTTCACTACACGCGGCGCACCGCTGACGGTCGCATTCTGTGGGGCGGCTACGACGCCACCTACCATTTCAACAGCAACGTCGACGCACGGCACGAGCAGAGCACACAAACTCACGGGGCACTTGCCGAGCAGTTCTTCTCGACGTTCCCGCAGCTCGAGGGCCTCAACTTCACCCACCGCTGGGGTGGCCCGATCGGCACCACGTCGCGCTTCACCTGTGCGTGGGGGCAGCGGTTTGACAACCGGCTTGCCTGGGTTGGCGGTTACACCGGCCTGGGTGTCGCCGCGAGCCGCTTCGGTGCGCAGGTCGCCCTCGACCTCGTGGACGGTGTTGAAACCGAGCGAACCGAACTCGAGATGGTCCGGTCGAAACCGTTCCCGTTCCCGCCCGAACCGCTGCGGTCAGCTGTCGTCGGCATCACGAAGAAATCGATTCAACGCGCCGATGATCGGCAGGGCCGAGAGAACGTCTGGCTCAAGTTCCTCGGCCGACTCGGCATCGGCTTCGATACCTGAGCATAAGCCGGGCCAAGTTTTGTGTGAGCTATTGAGGGCAACGACGCCGCTATCGCTCACACAGAAATGGGGGACGAGTTTTGTGTGAGGAGAAGTGGGCAACGACGCCGCTATCGCTCACACAAAATGGGGTGGACCGAGCGCGGCGGTTATCCGGGAGTTGAGTCTTCGACGGGCTCGACGCGCTCCGCTGCTGCGTTGTCGAGTTCGCGCTGGAACGACGGAGCGGCCATGCCGATCACGATGCCCTCGCCGGGGAGCGCATCGTTGCGGCACAAGAACGCCATCTGTGCGTCGATCACGCGGATCAACGGTAGGAAGAGGTCGTCATCGACGGCGCTGTCTAGGTGCAGGCCGGCCTCGGCGCTCCGTGCTTTCCAGCCTTGGCGCGCCCGTTCATCGATCGTCGAATAGGTCACGCCGTTGATGCCGATTTGACGGCCGAGATACTCGGACGGAACACCGGTTTCGCCCGAGTGCTGCTTGCTCGGTGACAGCTGGAATACCTCTCGGCGGCCGAACTCGCGGGCGAATCGGGCGGTGGCCAGCGCGTTGACCTCGTCGTTTGACGTGAAGGCCATGAGCCGGCCGATGCCCCGAAGGTCGAGGTTGTGCGCGGCATCTTCTGCAAGCACATTCAACCGACGTGCAGTGAGCCCACTCGAGATCGACCGGGTGACGTTGTATGGGTCGGTGTCGACGAGGAGTGACTTGATGCCATGTTCCTTCAACTGCAGGGCGATGCCTCGCGAGGTGGCGTGAGCGCCGGCGATCAGGACGCCAGTGGCTTGCGCCTCGGCCAGCCCGAGCAAGCGCGCCGCCGGGCCGGAGAAGAAGCCGTAGACGACGATCGTTCCGATGATGACGAGGAACACGATCGGCACGATCTTGTCGGCATCGGCGATGCCCTCTGCTTCCATGCGGATCGCGAAGATGGCCGACACTGCAGCGGCCACGATGCCGCGCGGTGCCATCGCCATCAGAAACACCCGCTCGCGCCACGTCAGCGACGTACGGACCGTGGACACCAGCACCGTGAGCGGGCGAGCCACCAGCACTAAGACGGCGAGGAAGCCGAGTGCGGGCAGCAAGACGTCGCGTAGTGCATCGGCTTCGATTCGGGCCGCTAAGAGGATGAACAGCGCAGAGATCAGCAGCGTTCGGAGGCTCTCACTGAATTCGAGAACGTGTCGTACGGTTGACGTGTCGCGTCTGGCCAGATACATGCCGAGCACGGTGACCGTCAGCAGCCCCGATTCTTCCTGGACTTCGTTTGCCGCGACGAACGTGGCCACGACGAAAGCGAAGGTGACCGGAACAATGAGTTGATCAGGGATGAGGAATCGGCGGAGCGCTTCGTCGAGGACGAATGCGGCAAGCAGGCCAATGCCAGCGCCCGCAACGATCGTGAGCGCCAGAATGCCCGCCACCTTGATGATCGCCTCGTTCGCGCCGTCGAGCAACACAATTTCGAAGGCCAGCAGTGCAGCGGTGGCGCCGATCGGATCGATCAGCACGCCCTCGGCACGGAGGATCGGGCCGGTCGTTCCGGCGGGGCGGACGAAGCGCAGGAGCGGACCGACCACGGTCGGGCCGGTGACGACAAGTACGGCACCGAGCACGATTGCAGCCTGGTTCGAGATGCCGAAGATCTCGCGAGACGCGTACCATCCGATCAGGAAGCTGATCACCGCGCCGACGGTGATCAACCGGCGGACGACGATGCCGGTGTTGCGCAACTCGCGTGGGGGAAGGTCGAGGCCGCCTTCGAAGAGGATCAGGGCTACCGAGAGCGACACGAGCGGGAAGAGCTGGCCGCCGAGCAATTCATCTGGGTCGATGATGCCGGTGACTGGACCGAGCAGCAGGCCAGCAAGCAGCAAGGCGATGATCGACGGAATCTGGGTTCGCCAGGCGATCCACTGAGCTGCCATGCCGGTACCGACGATGATTGCGAGCGTCGGCCCGATCGTCGATTCACCTGCCGCAAACAGGCCGGAGGTGGCAAATGCAACGATCATCGGCGCTGGCCGCCGGGTGTGAGAGCCACCATCTGGCGAGATAGTAGCGGCGATCCTTCCGACGTGTTGTCTTCGACCAGGCGAATCGCCAGGTGAATGGCCTGCTGGATACGGGTGAACGGTGGGCCCCGGTGAGCGTTAGGTTCGCGACGTGACCGCACGAATCGAACGAATCAGTTTCCCCGGCAGTCAAGACGCTGAACTCGCCGCCCGAATCGACTTGCCCGCTGGGCCGCCTCGAGCTTTTGCCCTCTTCGCCCACTGCTTTACCTGCGGCAAAGACATCAAGGCGGCATCGCGGATCGCTACCGCACTGACCGACGCCGGGTTCGGTGTACTCCGGTTCGACTTCACTGGGCTTGGTCACAGCGAGGGCGAGTTCGCCAACACGAACTTCACGTCGAACACCGACGACGTTCTGGCAGCGGTCGACTGGCTGCGTACCGAGCATCGGGCCCCGCAACTCTTGATCGGGCACTCACTCGGCGGAGCGGCGGTGCTCGCCGTTGCAGGTGAGATCCCTGAGGTCCGGGCTGTCGCAACCATCGGGGCCCCGTCGGATGCCGCTCACGTCACTGGCATCTTCCAGTCGTCGGTCGAAGAGATCGAAGCGTCGGGGCAGGCCGAGGTGCAACTTGCTGGTCGGCCGTTCACCATCCGCAAACAGTTCCTCGACGATCTACTGAATCACGTCGTTGTGGAGCGTGTCGCAACTTCCAAGAAGGCACTACTCGTACTGCACTCGCCGATCGACAACACGGTTGGGATCGACAACGCCGGCGAGATTTTCGACGCAGCCAAACACCCGAAGAGCTACGTCTCGCTCGACGGTGCTGACCACTTGCTGACGAACGCAAGCGACGCGGCCTTCGCCGCATCGATGATCGCCGGGTTCGCCAACCGCTATGTCGACGACGAGAGCGGTGCCCTCGATGCACCAAAGGCATCAGCGCCGGTGGTTGTTGCCGAGACCACGCAGGGCCCGTTCCTCAACCATGTCGTGGTC
The DNA here is from genome assembly GCF_041688325.1 of Ilumatobacter sp. Classification (GTDB taxonomy): domain Bacteria; phylum Actinomycetota; class Acidimicrobiia; order Acidimicrobiales; family Ilumatobacteraceae; genus Ilumatobacter_A. Next base: position 11,811 of record NZ_JBDNIJ010000100.1, on the reverse strand, counting down.
GGTCAACACCGGCTGCTTGCCGACGAGCCGACCTCGATTGGTGGCTTCGACGCTGGCCCCGCCCCGTACGACTTTCTTGGCGCCGCTCTCGGTGCCTGCACCTCGATGACACTGCGGATGTACGCCAACCGCAAGAAGCTTCCTGTCGATCGGATCACCGTCGAGGTCTCCCACGGCAAGGTCCACGCCGACGACTGCTTCGAGTGTGCTGAAAACGATGCGGTGTTCTCGGGCATCGCCGACGGACGCACCAACATGATCGACCGGTTCGAACGCGTCATCACCATCGACGGCGACGATCTCACCGATGGGGATCGGGACAAGCTGCTCGCCATCGCCGACAAGTGCCCCGTCCATCGGACCCTCGAGAACGCCAGCGTCATCGCAACCAGCCTGGCCTGAGCATGGTGAGTGAATCCACCTGCGATGTAGCGATCGTCGGTGCAGGCGGCCTCGCGCTCGGCCAGCCACGTTGAGCCGAACCGTTCATGTCGCCGCCGGGTGTTGAGCGCCTGACTGCTTATCAAATGTTTGGTCACGAGGCCTTTCGAGACGCGTCGTTGGACGGTCGGTTGTACCGGACATCGACCGAAACAGCCAGCACGTCCCCGGGCCACATCGAAGGTGCACTCGAAGTAGCTGAGCAAACAGGCGGCCAGATCAGCTGCCAGCTGACAAGAAGGACTCCATGACTCGAACTCAACCGGCCGACGTCGGAGCTCATCACCGAAGTCGACGGCTACCTGATGATCACCTGACGGCGAGATCGAAGTCGGGGCCAAGATCGTGTGCGTTGTGTGCATCGGGTGGGCCCTTGCGCAGCCGGACGATTGCAGCGTTCAGCTCGGCTGCCATGAGTAAGGCGATGGCAATGAAGCTCAGCCAGGTGACCAAACCGATCACGACGAAGAACGTCTGGTAGGCGCTCGCGACGCCCTCCGTCGATCGCTGCACGATGGCCGGCCCGAGCCGCTGCAGGATGGCGAAGATTACGCCGGCCATGATCGCCCCGGGCCAGACGTCACCCCACGATGGGCTTGCCGAGGTGAGGAACCGGAACATCGCAGCCATCACCACGATGTTGATCGCGACCGTGCCGAAGAAGATCAGGACCTGGCTGATCGCTGGAAGTCCGAGGGCGCTCGCCACCGACGTAAGTGCCACGTTGCCGACCTGTGCCCCTCCGAGGATCAAGATGCCGGCGATGGCCTTTCCGCGCTGCGGCACGAACCCTGCACGATCGTCGATGCCGATCTCCCAGGTGTCATCGAGCGCGCCCTGCAGCCCGACGAATGCCTTGGTGGAGGACCAAACTGCACTTGCCAGACCGATGACGAGACCGATGACGGATCCGTTCAGCGATCGCGGGTCGTTCCGGAGGGTTTCGCCGAGGATCGGGATTCTGTCGGCCGCTCCGTCAACGAGCCGTTTTTGCAGGGCGTCATTGTCCTCGAGCACGAAACCGAGGATTGTCGTTGCGGCGAGCATCAGGGGAAAGATCGAAAGGAATGTGAAGAACGCCAGAACCCATGCGTTACGGCCGGATAGATGTCGGCTCCATCCGTGCAGGGTCTCCACCGTGATGTCGACGAATCGGTGTTTCTGTCGGATCTTCGTCACCCTGTTGCTGGTCTGCCACGCCATTTCGTCAGTCTGCCCCGCAAGGTTCGTCATCGACTGAATCCTCAACCGAATCAGTGGAGAGATCCCAGTCGATTGGCTCACGACCGGCGTCGATCAACGCCTCGTTGGTGCGGCTGAACGGCTTGCTTCCGAAAAATCCGTTGTGCGCGCTGAGTGGTGAGGGGTGCGGCGACTCGATCACGGTGTGCCGCGACCGGTCGATGAACTTCGTCTTGCTCCGAGCCCCGTTGCCCCACAGCACGAAGACCACGGGGTCCTTCTTGTCGTTGACCACCTGGATCACTGCGTCGGTGAACTGCTCCCACCCCTGCTTCTGGTGCGAATTGGCCTGTCCGGCCCGGACAGTCAGCCGCGTGTTGAGGAGCAGAACACCTTGGCGTGCCCAGCCCTCGAGGTTGCCGTGGGGCGGGATCGGCAGGTCGAGGTCAGCGTGGAGTTCCTTGTACATGTTCCGCAACGACGGCGGTGTTCGGACACCATGCCGGACCGAGAACGCAAGGCCGTTGGCCTGGTCAGGGCCGTGATACGGGTCCTGTCCGAGCACCATCACTTTCGTGTCGGCGTACGACGTCAGGCGCAGCGCCGCGAACACGTCGTCAGGGAGTGGATACACCGAGTGCACTTTGCGCTCAGCGGCGACGAACCTCTGCAGGTCTGCCCAGTAGGGCTTCTCGAATTCAGCGCGCAGCAGCGGGTTCCAATCGGTGGTCATCAACATCTGTGCCTAGCATGGAAGCCATGTTCGATCACCTCCAGCGAGCAACGCTCGCCACTACGCCGACACCTTTGGAGCAGGGCCCAGTGATCGGCGGGGGAGCGCGGCTGTGGGTTAAACGGGACGATCTGACCGGGCTCGGTGGGGGCGGCAACAAGGCTCGCAAGCTCGATTTCCTGTGCGGTGATGCACTTGCCGTCGGCTCTCGGGCGCTGATCACGGTCGGTGCAGCACAGTCGAATCACTGCCGGATGACTGCTGCTGCGGGTGCCCGGCTCGGCATGGAAGTCCATCTGGTCCTCTCTGGGGACGAACCGGACGTAGCGACCGGAAACCAGCTGCTGTCGATGCTGTTCGGTGCCCAGCTGCACTTCACCGGTACGGCGCAGAGCCATTGGGGCGAACTTGAGATCGCACGTGAATTACTCACTGGCGAGCTGAGTGGCGCTGGCCTGGCGCCTTATTCGATCCCGATCGGCGGCAGCACCGCAGTCGGAGCGCTCGGTTATGCAGCAGCATTCATCGAGTTACTCGACCAGTTCGACGCATCGGGTATCGAGCCGTCGACTGTTGTCTTCACGTCGTCGAGCGGCGGCACACACGCGGGCCTCCTCGCTGGCCGCGCCGCGGCAGCTGCCGCGGGCCGGGCCGTTCCTGGCATCGTCGCCATCGGCGTCGCCAAGGGAGTGAACATCGGCTTGCCCGACATTGCCAACCTGGCGAATCAGACGCTCGATCTCATGGGGCTCACCGCTGTGCGCATCGACCCCGTCGACGTGGAAGTCGACACGCGCTGGATTGGTGACGACTACGCGGTGCCGACCACAGCTGGCGATAACGCGGTCCGCTGGGCGGCGGCAAACGGTGGCTGGCTGTGCGATCGCACCTACTCGGGCAAGGGCCTGTCTGGTGCCCTTGGCCTCGCTGAGGAAGGCCGATTTGCTGACGAGGACATTGTGTTCATTCACACAGGCGGCTGGCCGGCGCTGTTCTCCGCCGGTGGCGTTCCCGCCTGACACAATGAGCTCAGCTGCGGAGGCCCGGCTCTTCGCGTCGGATCAACCGACCGAAATTTCGCCAGTGCTTCACGAGGATGAGGCCGCACAGGCCCGCCATCGCCCCGAACTCCCAGGCTGGACGGCCGGTCAGCACGAGGCCGATCGGTACGGAGCCCACGGTCAGGATCGAGCCGAGAGCGGCCTTGCCGGTCATCTTGCTGAGCAGCCACCACACGATCGGCGCAGCGATTCCGATAATTGGTTGCAGCACGATCAAGGCGCCTGATCCGCAGGCCACTCCCTTGCCGCCCTTGAAGCCGCGAGTGGCCGGGAACATATGGCCGAGCGCAGCCGCAACCCCGCAGACGTAGCCGAGCGGCCGGCCCGTGCCTGCCCAGTCGAAGCCCATCCCCAAGCCGAGGCCAGTGGCAAGGCCGGCCTTGAGCGAATCGAGCACGTAGACCCACACGCCCTTCCTCCAACCGAGTGCCCGCGTGACGTTCGAAGCGCCAGGATTGCCCGATCCGACGGTGGAAATGTCGATGCCGTTGGAGCGAGCAACCATGATCGCACTCGGGAAAGTGCCGAGCGCATACGACAAGAAAATAAGCAGCACCGCCAACACGGGTGGCATCCTCGCACGTTGTCGACTGCGCCCAACCAACGTGTGAGTGAAACTTCATGGGTCGGGCCATCTGCCGGGGACTACCCTCGTCTGCCCTGTGAGCGTCAACCTCTTCCCCGACCTCGATAACGAGCGCTCCAGGTTGGCCTTTGCACGCCAATCGCGTGATCGGATGATCGAACGGCTGTCGGCCGTCGACCCCAACAGTGCTGCCGATGCGATCACGAAGGAGTACATCGAGGTCACTGTCGCTGTGGCGATCGAAGACCTCAAGGGGCCCGGTTCTGGCGATTTCTTCGGTCGGATCGATCAGGATGACGACAAGTGGTACGTCGGTCGCCGCCACATCGAAGACGATGCGCATGACCCCGTCGTCGTCGACTGGCGTGCTCCGATCGCCGCCCCCTTCTATCGAGCGACGGCGATCGACCCGCTCGGGATCGATTTCCGCCGCCGCTTCACCCTCAACGACGGCGACCTGATCGCCTATCTCGACGAGCAACTCGACGATCCCGAATCTGGCGATGTCGCCGGTGGGATTCCTGACCCGGTCCTCGCCGAAATTGGCGCCGAACGCAGCGGTGAGATGCGTGAGATCGTTGCGACGATCCAAGGTGAGCAGGACGTGGTCATTCGTTCTGACATCGACCAGGTGCTGATTGTCCAGGGGGGTCCGGGCACCGGCAAGACCGCGGTAGCGCTGCACCGCGCGGCCTACCTCCTCTTCGAACATCGCGCTCGCCTCGCACGCGACGGTGTCCTCGTCGTCGGGCCGAACAAAGCCTTCCTCGACTACATCGGCAACGTGCTGCCGTCGCTTGGCGAGCGCCGCGTCCGTCAGGCGACCGTCGACGAACTATGTATTCCCCGCGTCGAGATCACCGGTATCGACGAGTCCGACCTCGCCCGCTGGAAGGGTTCAGCCGAGCGACTCAGCGAACTCGAAGCGGCTGCCCTCGCTGCGATCGTTCCGCCTGATGACGATCTTGTTGTGCCGATTGGCGCTCGCAACCACATGTTCACGTCCGACGAGATTGCCGGCTGGCTCCAGGTCGCCAAGGGTGGCATCAGCCCGATCAACGAACGGCGTGTCCGTGTCACCGCGCTTGCGAAGCGTGAGTTGCTCCGGCGTACCGGTGATGACGGTGCCTGGTCGAAAGCCGGGCCGTTGAAGACAGCGATCAACAAGGCCTGGCCGATGCAGAAGCCCGCGAAGCTCGTCGACAACCTGCTGCCGGGCCCAAGGGGTAAGAAGCGCGCCTGGACCCGGGCCGACCAACTCCTCATCGACGAGGCCAACTCACTGCTGAACGGCTCGCCGTTTACCTACGGTCATGTGGTGGTCGACGAAGCACAAGACCACTCGGCCGTCGCCCTGCGCGTGATCGGGCGTCGTAGCCCGTCGTCATCGATGACGCTGGTCGGCGACGTCGCCCAGTCGACGACGCCTGCCGGTCAAGAGCGGTGGAGCGAAGTGTTTGGCCACCTCGGGCCCGCCGGCTCGAACGGCATCGTTGTTGACCTGACCATTGGCTACCGCGTCCCCGAACCAATCCTGCGCATCGCCAACCGCCTGCTTCCCCTTACTGGCGTCGATGCCACCGAGAGCCGCAGTGTTCGAATCGCCGGTGAGCCACCGAGCTGGGTTCGCTGCCCGTCAGACCAGCTCGCCGCAACAGTCGCGGCATCAACAGCAACCATGAAGTCGCGTCACAAGCTGACTGGCATCGTGGCGCCGGCAGCGCTCCACGAGTCGATCATCGCAGCACTCTCCGAGCACAATCTTGTCGGCACTGACCACGTGCACAACCTCGAACGAGCCGAGGTGCCGGTCTTCACGGCCGAGGCCGTCAAGGGCCTCGAATTCGACGGGGTCATCGTCGTGAACCCGCACGAAATCCTGCACGAAAACGGCGACGAGCCAACACCACGCGGCGCACGCCTGCTCTACGTTGCGATCACTCGCGCCGTGCAGCAGGTTGAGTTCGTCACCGACGCAGCCCCGCCCGCAGTGATCGCGCCCGACCGTTCCGCCTAGTCTCAGAGGATGCAGATCACCGACCGCATCACCGACCGGGCCGGCCTCCGCGAGCTGTATCGAGAACCAAATGAGCTCGTCGCGAACAAGGCGTTTAATGTGATTGATGAGAGGTCGGCGGCGTACATCGATCGTTGTCCGTTCATCGTCATCTCGACCTCCAACGGCGGCGATTCCATGGACGCGTCGCCGCGCGGTGGGCCACCAGGGTTCCTGCAACGGCTCGACGATCGCCACATCGCGATCCCCGACCTGAACGGGAACAACCGGCTCGACACGCTCGAGAACATCGTTGCCCATCCGTTCGTCGGACTGCTGTTGGTCATGCCAGGTAAAGATGAAACAGTCCGGATCAACGGGCCCGCAACGGTGACCACCGACGCAGCGATTCTTGATGGCTTCACCGTCGAACTACGCCGACCGAAGGCAGCAATCGTGGTCGAAGTCGCCGAGCTGTACAGCCACTGCGCCAAGTCGTTCCGCCGAGGCAAGGTCTGGCAGCCAGAGTCGTGGGCTGACCTCGCCGACACACCCGACTTGGCCGAAATTATCGGTACCCAGTTCAACATGGAGAGCGACGGGCTGCGCACAGCGCTCGAGGGCTCCTACGCCACCGATCTCGCCGCCGACTGACCGACCATCACCGTTTGCGTCGAAGTTTCCGCGGACCGATCCACGGAAAGCTCGACACAAACGAGCTAGCGGCGTCCGATGGTGACCGGAACGCGGCTCGGCTTGGAGTGGTCCATCATCGGCTTCGGCACCTGCACCGACGACGCTGCCAGTAGCGCGGCTTCGCCGTGGCCCTTGACGCATTCGGGGTCGGGGCCGTCGAGCGGGAGGCCGGTGAAGAACTTGGCGGCCATGCAGCCGCCCTGGCATGCGTCAAACTCGCCGCAGGCAGAGCAGGCGCCAGCCGACTGCGGTTCACGCAGTTCGGTGAACAGATCGCTCTGCTTCCACACCTGGCTGAAGCCACCCTCGTCGCGGACTGAGCCGGCCTTGAACTCATCGTGGATAACAAATGGACAGGCGTAGACGTCGCCGATTGGATCGATCAGGCACACCACGCGGCCTGCACCACACATGTTGAGGCCCGGCAGGGGTCCCGTTCCGCTTTCTGGGCCGAGCGCGTTGAGGTGGAAGAACGAGTCGCCGGTCAGGACGTTCTCGCCGTTGAGGACCAACCAGTCGTAGATCTGACGCTGCTGCGCCTGCGTGGGGTGCAGGTCGTGCCAGCTGTCGGCGCCACGGCCCGACGGGCGCAGGCGGGTGATGCGAAGCTGGGCGCCGTACTCGTCGGCGAGCGCCTTGAACTCGTCGAGCTGATCGACGTTGTAGCGAGTAACGACCACGGAGATCTTGAACTCACCGAAGCCTGCCTCGCGTAGATGGTTCATCGCCCGGATTGCAGTGTCGTAGGAGCCCTCACCGCGGACGGCGTCGTTGGTGACTGCATCGGTGCCGTCGAGGCTGATCTGGATATCGAGGTAGTCCATTGCCGTCAGGCGCTTGGCCTTTTCGGCGTCGATGAACGCTCCGTTCGTTGAGAACTTGACGCCGATACCTCGGCCGATCGAGTACTCGAGCAGCTCGAAGAAGTCGCGGCGGATCATTGGCTCGCCGCCCCCCATGTTGATGTAGAAGACCTGCAGGTCGTGCAGTTCGTCGAGAACGGCTTTGGCCTCGTCGGTCGTCAACTCACGTGGGTCACGACGACCCGACGATGAGAGACAGTGCACGCATTCGAGGTTGCAGGCGTAGGTCAACTCCCACGTGAGACAGATAGGAGCGTCGAGGCCACTCTTGAGTTGTTCGACGAGTTGGGACTTGCTCATTGGAGCATCTCCGATGCATGGAGGTTGGCGAGTGCACGCTCGAACGACGGCCAACGGGCTGCGTCGATTTCACACTCGGAGAGTTTCTCGGCAGTGGTGCCGGTGCCGTCGAGGGCTTGGACAAGCCGCACGACGTCAGGGTGCTTCAGGAAGACCAGCTTGCGGTTGCCGTAGTGGTACGCGAGCGCGCCGAACGGTTCCGGGCGGAGTGCGACCTGCGGATGCAGCGTCAGTCGCTGCTCGAGCAGGGAGTCGGTCATGTTGGTCGAGTCCGCTACGGGGCTCAGTAAACGCCGCACATGCCGTCGATGGAGATCTCCTCGACGAGCAGTTCTTCTTCGACGAGCTCGACTGCCGGCGCATCGGCGGTTGGTGCGTTCTTGGCGACAGTCGTCGTGGGTTCGTTCATTTTGTCACTTTACCGACCAGGCAGCCGCAGAGCGAACGCGTGGTGCGAATCCCCCAGACCATCTCGGCCGCCCGGCCGGCAGCCCTGTGCCAGGCTGGGGCCCATGAACGTGACTGAATTGTGGCGCTATCCGGTGAAGTCGATGGGTGGGGAGCAACTCGAGAGCACCCGTGTCGGCGAACTCGGGATTGCGGGGGATCGAGGATGGGGCGTCTTCGATGTGGCGACCGGCACCGTCCTCACGGCGCGCCGTTCTCCGCAGCTGCTCTTCGCTTCGGCCCGAGTGGTCGATGGCGACGTCGTGATCGATGTCCCGGAGATCGGCGAAGTTGCATCAGGCGAAGCTTCGGTGACGCTGTCCCGCTGGCTTGGCCAAGAGGTCGAACTCCGGGCCGCTGGCGATGTCGGGGGCACGTATGAAGTCCCGCTCGATTTCGAACGTGATGCCGACTGGGTGTCGTGGACGGGCCCTGCGGGTGCGTGGCACGACTCCAAGTGGAGCCGCGTGTCCTTGGTGTCGACCGGGACGCTCGGCGACTGGGACCTGCGCCGTTTCCGCACCAACATTGTTGTCAGCGGGTCGGGTGAGGACGACTTCATTGGTCACCATCTACAGATTGGTCCAGCGGGTTCTGGCGTCGAACTCGCCGTGTCCAAACAGATCGATCGCTGCGTGATGGTCGCCCGTCCGCAGCCAGGCCTCGGCCGTGACATCGAACTGCTGAAGACGATCAATCGTGACCGCGCAACGTTTTTGTCGATCGGATCGCTGGTTGCCACGCCAGGGAGCATGACCATCGGCGACGATGTCACGCTGCTTCCCGTCGACAGCTGACTTCGGTCAACGAGCCGGGATGACGGCGGCGTAGATCTCTGGCTCGCGCTTGCGCCAGTAGCGAGTCGCGAAGCGGATCCCCAGCCGGTACACGCCGTAACCGGCCCCGAGCGTGGCGAATGCGAACACTGTCACCAGTGCGAGCGAGCCGCGATCGAGCGCCCAGAGCAGCGCGAGCGCAACCGGCAGCGTCACGACGGCCAGTGCAAGGACGACCCCGGCGAGGATGAAGCCAGCCAGGCAACCTTTCCCCGAGTCGCCACTGGCGAGTGGATTGTCGCCTTCGGGGATGGCGATTGGTACGAGCGCCGACTGGACAATTGCCCCGCCGGTTCCGCCGAACAGCCCACCGATTCCGACGAGCAAGCCGGCCAGGAAATAGCGCCATTCGTCGGTGAGCGCCGCAGCGATGACTGGCCCGATGAATGCGATGGGCGACGCAACGATCGCGACCGAACGGGCCTTGCCCCGGACCAGCACAGCGGGGTCGACGCCTGTCAACAATTCGTTACTCATCGCCGGTCCGTCGGAGCCGAAGCTGTTGCCTGCCATGAAGAGCACAGCCAGCTGTACCGCTCCGCCAACGAGTACGGCACCCGCACCGGCGCCGTCGCGCAGAAGGGTTGGCACAAGTATGACGGCCAGACCAATGCCCGCTCCGGTGAAGGTCTCCAATGCGGTTCGGGGTGTCCGCACGCGAGTGAGTATGCCTCGCCATGCAACGGCGCCGGTCGGCCCGGTGCCACACATGCGGCGCGCCAGATGGCGGATCGGTTGGCGACGCGTCGGGCCGGACCTCTGCGAGCCGACGTTGGTCTGCTGGACCGACACGAGCAGCGCACTGGTGGTCCACACGAACACTGCGGCGAGTGGAATGAGCCAGATCGAACCGATCACCACGTGCCCGATTGCCATCAATGGCTCGGTCGACGCCTTCGCAAGGCCCTGACCGAGCTGGCCCGGCGGTGAGTACTGGAGAATGTCGGTCACCGTCCGCTGCTGGTTGGCATCGAGTCCGCCGATCAATCGCGGCAGAAACTGAAATCCGCCGTAGAACAGCAGGCTGAACACTCCGACGGTGATCTGACCGGATCGGGGGAAGCGGGTGGCGAAGAGACCGAGTGCATTGATCGTCGAGCGCGAGACGAGCAGGATCGTGGCGAGAAACGAGAGCGTTGCGATCGCGACGATCGGAGCGGCCATCACGCCGCTCAGGGCGCCCACAAACAGCCCCAGCCCGATGAGTCCGCCCGAGATGCCGGGTGGGCCGACCGCCGTTCCCGCCAGCAACCCGAGTGCCAGCTGGCGCTCCGTGAGCGGCTCGGTGGCAAGGACTCGCGGATCGATTGGCTGGCTGATTCCGGCGATCACGCCGATCGCTACGACCGAAACGACGATGACGGTGCAGGCGATCACGAACAGGACGTCGGGTTGGCTTGACCTCTGGCCGCCGACAGCAAGCCCGACGCCACCCGCAACCCCGACGAGCACCGAGGCGAGTAGCCCGACGGTCGCCGTCCACTTCTGTGTGCCGCTGGATCGCAACGCGCCCCGCAGCGCTCGCCAACGCAACCTGACGAATTCCTGGACGACTGTCGATGTGCTGATCGATTGCCCAGACACCGGTGTCATTCGGTGAGCCAGTTGAGCGCTCCGGCATCGATGTCGCTGGCGCCGACGACGTCGATGAACGCGTCTTCGAGCCGGCGGCCGTTCCGCAGCTCATCAATTGGGCCCGATGCGACGAGGCGCCCGTGAGCGATGACGCCAACGTGATCACAGACTCGTTCGACGATGTCCATCACGTGTGTCGACAGCACCACCGTGCCGCCGCCGGCACGGAATCGGTCGAGCATCGTTCGCATCGCACGTGTTGCGACAGGATCGACGCCTTCGAATGGCTCGTCGAGCATGATCAGCCGCGGCCTGGGCAGGATGGCCGCGGCCAGTGCTGTCTTTTTGCGCATCCCGTGGCTGTAGCCAACGATCGGCCGACTGGCGTCGTCGATCAGGTCGAGGACGGTGAACAACTCGGTCGATCGGGCGCGGACTGTGTCGGTGTCGAGGCCGCGCAGTGTGCCGATCGTCTCGACAAACTCCCAGGCGGTCAGCCGATCGAAGAGCTGGAGCGGGTCGAGCATCACTCCCATCGAACGGCGAGTGGCCATCACATCGGATGCCACGAGGGTGCCGCACACTTCGATCGAGCCCGCATCGGGTCGGACGAGGCCAACGACTGACCGCATGGTCGTCGACTTGCCGCTTCCATTCGGCCCGACCAGGCCGTAGCAAGCGCCCTGCGGCACTTCGAACGTCAGCCCGTCGAGGGCCTGTTTCGTTCCGAACGCCTTGGTCAGCCCGATGATGCGTAGAGGCGATGGCTGCGGTGTCGCGACGCGGCCGGCAAGCGAGGGCGGCGGAAATTCCACATGCACAGTGTGCCGCGCCGAGTGGCCAGCCCGCGGTCAGACCGGCGGGTTGAAGAGCGGAGCTACCGGGTGCTCGTTGAGGGGTTGAGCCGGTGGCAGGGTGAGGCCGATCTGGGGCGGTCGCATTTGGTGGGTTTGGCCGTGGGGATCTTGGAGTGTGAAGTGGCCGCCCCCGAGGGGCTTGATACTCCAGTGCTGTTCGTGCAACAGGTGGTGATGAAACCAGCACAGCAAAACGAGGTTGGTTTGATCGGTTGATCCGCCGTCGGCCCAGTGTTTG
>NZ_JBDNIJ010000454.1:0-3435 GCF_041688325.1 Ilumatobacter sp. | reverse complement strand
TCGATTGCGCCGGTGCCGACGTCGTGGATGACCGCGGTCTTCTGGGGAGGGCTGCGGGGCTCCATCCCGATCGCCTTGGTTCTCGGGCTGCCGGTCAAGCAGTTCGCTGGCGTCAACGCGGTCGCCGTCGTGTTCGCCGTCGTGCTCTTCTCGCTGGTCGTCCAGGGCGTCACGTACCGACCGGTCCTCGACCGTCTCGGGCTCACTTCCCAGACCGACGAGTTGAACCGATACGAAGAGCATCTGGCAGAGACCCTCGCGATTCGGGCTGCACTGTCCGAACTCAAGACGATGCGGCGCAGCGGCGAGATCACGGAGCGGCTCTACAAGGAACTCAACGATGACCTTACTCAGCGGCTCGAGACGCAAGAGGCAGAGGTTTCCGCGTTGACGCAGAACGTGGAGGGGGTTCGCAATCGTCAGATCCGGGTGTCGGCGAGGCGGCTCGCAGCGGTGCAGAAACGCGCGTTGTCCGACGCATCGCGCTCGGGGCGCATCAGCGACGATGTCGCACGCAAGCTTGCTCGCCACATCGACATTGAACTTGAGGAGCGACCGACCGAAGTCGCAGCTGATCTGGCTGACGGCGAGGATCACGGCACCGTGACCGAATCTCGGCAAGACCACGTGGTCCCACCCGACCAGGAGGTCGGCTGACGACCACGACAATCGGTGAATGTTTGGTTCCAGCGGCGTCCTGAACTCCGCCTCTCCGCTCAAGCCGTGAGGCTGTGGTGGCGTGGTTTCATCGTGTTTGGAGCCGGGTACAACCCAATCGTGCCTTTCATTCGCCGTGTCCTCGATCTCGAACCCGTGGCTGATCTGGCCGACCATCTCGCCCGATGCGGCGGTAATGCTCTGGCTGTGGCGGCGTCGATCGACCCGATCGACTTGATCGGCGCCGTGACCGATGCCGGTCTACGAGGACGTGGCGGTGCCGGATTCCCGACCGGCGTGAAGTGGCAGACCGTCGCCGAGAACCGATCAGTGCGTGAGCCGACTGCTGTGATCGTCAACGCGGCCGAAGGCGAGCCGGGCACGTTCAAGGATCGTGCGATTCTGCGTGCCAATCCGTACCGGGTGCTCGAGGGTGCACTGATTGCCGCTCGCGCGGTTGGCGCGCACGAGGTGGTCGTCGCACTCAAAGCGTCGTTCGAACAGGAACGGGTTCGGGTGCAACACGCGATCGACGAACTGTCCGCAGCCGGGATCGACGATGTCGCGATGCGTATCTCCGTCGGTCCGTCCGCCTACCTGTTCGGCGAGGAATCAGCCATGCTCGAAGTCGTCGAGGGCCGCCAACCGTTTCCTCGGGTGACGCCGCCCTACCGACGAGGCATCGACGAAGGCGAGAGCGGCGCCGGCAACTCTGCGGCAACTGTCGGTCTGGCCGGCACGGGTGGCACCGCCGATTCGCCTGCTCTCGTCAACAACGTCGAGACGCTCGCGAATGTGCCCGGCATCATCCTGAACGGCCCCGACTGGTTTCGCGAGATCGGGACCGATAATTCCCCCGGGTCGATCGTGTGCACCATCACCGGTGACACCGACCACCACGGAGTCGGCGAGTTCGCGATGGGCACTCCGCTTTGGGAGATCATCGATGAACTCGGCGGCGGGCCGCGTGTCGGTCAGACGCTCATCGCAGCGGTGTCGGGTACGGCGAATTCAGTGTTGGAAGCGTCGCAGTTCACCACCCCGGTGACGTACGAAGACATGGCAGCCGCCGGTTCGGGTTTGGGATCGGCCGGATTTATCGTGATCGATGATGGCACCGACCTCGTTGCGTTCGCTCAAGCCGTTGCGCGTTTCCTCGCTGTTGAGTCGTGTGGTCAGTGCCTGCCCTGCAAGGACGACGGCATCGGCATCGCCCGGTTGCTCGCTGACGTATGTTCGGCGTCGGGCGACGCGCGGACGCTCGCCGAACTCAACCGCCGCTTCGCCACGGTGGGCGACGGAGCTCGCTGCGGTCTCGCGCTCCAGCAGAGCCGTTGCGTGCAGAGTTTGGTCACTCTCGCCGTTGGCACGGTCGAGCGTCATCTGGCGCGATCGATCGAACCTGCCGGGCCATTGCTCGTCGCGCCGATCGTCGATCTTGTCGATGGCGCCGCAACGATCGACGTGATGCATGCCGACAAGCAGCCAGATTGGTCGTACGGCGCACTCGACTCGGGTATTCCGCCGGCGGAGCTGTACATCGACACCCCTGTCAGCTTGACCGTCTGAGTATGAAAACGACTGTCAGCCCAAGGTTCCGTCCTCGTCGGGTCCAGCCGTGCTCGTAGCAGGAGTCGACATCGGCGGCACGAACATCACAGTCGGAGCAGTCGAGGAGAACCATGAAGTCGCCGCCAGAGCAAAGACGGACACGCCGACCAGCGGACCCGATGACCTCATCGACACCGTGATCGGCCTGATCGAGGATCTCAACGTCGACATCGCAGGGGTCGGGGTTGGGATCCCCGGCGCAGTACAGGGCAACGTCGTCGTCCAGGTCCCGAACCTCGAAGGCTGGAACGAGTCGATCGATGTCGCCGGGCAGATCTCTGAGCGGCTCGATCTGCCCGTCGCTCTTGGCAACGACGCAAATGTCGGCCTCCTCGGCGAATGGGTTGCCGGCTCAGCCGCAGGCTGCGACAACGTGCTCGGGGTCTGGATGGGCACCGGGATCGGTGGTGGCTTGATCCTCGACGGCGCACCGTTCAACGGAGCGCTCGGTGCAGCAGGCGAGATTGGCCATGTCATCATTCGAGCTGGAGGTGCGATGTGTACCTGCGGTCGACGCGGATGCGTCGAGGCCTACGCAGGGCGACGGAGCATGGCCGCCACCGCTCATTCGATGATGGAGCGCGCCGGTCGCAAGAGCCGGCTGTTCGAGATCCAAGAGGAGCAAGGCAAGACGAGGCCGACCTCGAAGGTCTGGGTCAAGGCTCTCGAAGAGGAGGACCAGCTCGCTGTGAAGTTGTTCTCCGAGGCTGTCGAGGCCGTCGGCATCGGTGTCGCCTCGGTCGTGAATGTGCTTGATCTGCAGCGAATCGTGGTCGGTGGCGGACTCGCCGAGAAGCTCGGCCAGTCATTGGCTGATCGGATCGGCACTGCCGCGATGCCCTGGATTCTCGCGCCGAGCCCCGACTTGGAGTTTGTTGCAGCTGCGCTCGGGGACGATTCCGGGATCGTGGGTGCGGCTGCCATCGGTCGAGCCCGACTCGTCGGGAACTGACTGACGTTCCGTCAACGAAGCAAAAGAACCCTTGGGAGGGCACGACAGCTCACTGCATGCGATCGCGCGTCAAAGTGCACGCAAAAATGACTGCGATGTCGGACTTTTACGTTCTCGTTCATACCCTTGATTTGGATTGCAGACACCACCCAAAATCCCCCAATAAAGAATCCCCCTTTCCCACCGTAAGAGGAGCTCACATGACCGCCACCGAC
>NZ_JBDNIJ010000453.1:0-6691 GCF_041688325.1 Ilumatobacter sp. | reverse complement strand
GCCTCTGACCAGGTGTTATATGGAGCGGATGACGGGAATCGAACCCGCGTATTCAGCTTGGGAAGCGCTTCCGAGCTGGACGCATCGTGCCTGCGTATGAGGTGTTTGTCCAGGTCGACAACGGTTTTCGAACGTGCAGTTGTTGTGCGTTGTTGCGCCATATTGCACCCTGTTGAGCCTTGTTGTAGGCACGAATTAGGCACGCCGGCGCGAGTCGGACCCATCGCTGTTCAGAGGGTTCCCAGGTGCCATCAGCTCGACCGTCGAAGATCGGTTGGAAGAGCGACACGGCGATGGTCAACGCATCGTCAGCGGCTTGGACACTGAGGTCCGGCACGGTTCGAGCGATCGCTGAGTACCCGTTCCTCCATGTCTTGTCCGGGAGGGTGAGCTGCAGCGGCAGCGAGTGACCTCGATGGTGGCATTCGGATTCGACGGCGACTCGAAGCTCGGTGGCGTCGACGGTTTGGCTCTGAGCGATCAGAACGATGTCGACCAGATCTCGGTATCGCGTGCTGGGTCGGTCGCCGGCGAACGTGCTCGTCATGGCGACGAGCTTGTCGGCGAGGTGGGAAGCGCCGAGGCGACGACGCCCTCGGGCGGCACCTCTCGTGATGGTGGCCGCATCGTGTCAGGCGGCGACGACGCCACGGTGCGGGTGTGGGACGCGGCCACGACACTCGCTGTTGCGGTTCTGCTGTCTGGAGACGGCGAGCAGGCGAGTTCCGCCGCGCTGAGTGGCGACCGTTCGGCTCTCATCAGCGCCGGCCCCAACGCATGGCGCTGGTTGCGAGTACGCGGACGAGATGCCAGCGGCCGCCACCTCGGGGCCATGCCGTACGAGTGGTTCTTCCCACCGAAGGGCTCGGCGTCGCAGCTTTGCCGTAGGTCGGCGCGCTCGCAGTTTCCGCTTGCGACCGTGGGACCCGCTGAGTCGACTTCGAATCCCGCCCGCTCCGCCAGGCGACAGTCTCGCTACCAGGGGAAACGTCGTCCTTGGGTGTCACTCACTGGCACTATCCGGCGCTGTCTCAAGACCTGAACCAAGGTTCTGCCTCACGAAACATTTCTCTGAGCCACGCCGATGTCGTCGGGACTCAGACAGTTGAGCGTTCTGAGCGACGTCGCGTATTGACAACAGTGGACGTCGAACGAGGCGAGGACGAGGAGAACACCCACGCAGCGATGCGTGAGATCGCCGCAGCGGTCACGTCGTCCAGGCTCGTTCATCCGACGACCACGACACCGCCGACGCCAGTGCCGACCGCGGCGACGATGCCCCGTTGAGTTCGTATTCGGTCGCGGGGCGTTCACCGCTCCCGCGCGGGCGCGTCGTCGTGCGAGCCGAGCAGCTTCGTCAGCGCGGCGCGTGAACCGTTGATGGCGCCGCGGAAGGCGACGTGTTGGTCGGGTCGCACGATCAGGCATTCGTCAGCGGCGAGACCGAACGTGTCGTCCCACACGCCGGTTGGGCACGAGACTTCCAGCCACGATCCGCCGATAGCGCCCGACGGTGAACCGTCGCGCACGAGGAGTGTCGGCAGCGCGATGTCGATCAGGTCGAGGGTGGAGCGGCCGTCGGGTAGCCAGGCGTGCGGAAGGCGTCCGCCGGGGCGGGTGGATGGCACGTAGTCCCGCGCCGGTTCGTCGAGGGTCGGCGTCGCAGTACCGTCATCGAGTACCAGCGGGCCGGAATACGTGTGGCCGAGTTGGAGGCCGAGCAGGTCGAAGTGGATCGCCTGGTTCGCGATTGCTGCCTGCACCGCTGCTCGCCCGGCCGGGTCGGCCAGTGTGGCGTGCATCGCGGCTGTCGACTCCTCGACATCGTCGGATGCGCCGAGCGCCATCGGGATCTCGATGAGCTTGAATGCGTTGTGCATCGATTGGTCGCAGTTGAACTGTGCCACCGGCCTGCGTTCTGCTTCGTAGGTGTCCAGCACGGAAGGGCCCAGCCGACCATTCTCGACAGCGGCGAGCTTCCAGATGAGGTTGTGCACGTCGGCCACGCCGGTGTTCAACCCGAGTCCGCCGGTCGGTGGGAACCGGTGAGCGGCGTCGCCGACGAGGAAGATTCGGCCGCTGCGGTAGTGGTCGGCGATCTGGGCGCTCATGTGCCAGGTGCCGATGGTGAGGACCTCGAAAGCGGCGCCGGGATCGGCCAGCGCGGCACGTACGAGCGCCGCACCGTGATCGCTGGTGAGGTTCTCGGCCGGTTGGGTGTCGGGGTCCCGCGGGTGCATGTAGACCCACTCGCGCTCACAGCCGTGAGAGATGAACGTGCCGCCGCTGGCGGGGTCGAGGACGAAGTAGAGGACACCGGGCATTCCGCCCATGAACGCACGGAAATCGGCGGCCAGGTGGATCGCCACGAACGACTGCAACGAGCGCGGCCCGATCAGCTCGACGCCCAGCGAACGACGGACTGCGCTGGCGGCGCCGTCCGCACCCAACAGGTACTTGGCAGTGAAGTGGACCGGTCCGTCGGGCCCGTTGGCTGTCACCTCCACACCGTCGGCCGTCTCCTCGGCATCGATCCAACGGTGGGCGTAGCGCACGTCGAGTTCGGGCGACAGCAGCAGCGGCTCGAGGCGGTGCTGGCTGAGGTTGCGTAGCGGGGTCGGTGTGATGGCGAGCATCTCGTCGCCCTGGCGTTCATAGGGCAGCGTCCCGACGATCTCGCCGCCGAACTTCGTCACCCAGTGCACCAGGCCTGCCTCGTCGGGAGAGAGGGCGGCTGCGAGCACCCGATCCATGTCGACGCCTGCCTGGCGCCAGATCTCGAACGTGCGGGCGTTGACTGCGTGGGCCGCGGGGCTCCGTTGGGGACCGTCGCGTTGTTCGAGCACGATTGCCGACAACCCGAGCCGGTGGCACAGATGGCCAGCGGTCAGACCGGCGGGGCCGGCGCCGACGATGACGACGTCGACGGATGCAGACGCTGGGGTGTTGCTCATCAGAAGACTCCGTCGTAGCTGCCGCCGTCGAGTTGGATGCTCTGGCCACTCATGTATCCGGCCTGCGCGGAGCACACGAACGCAAACGTGTCGCCGAACTCCTCCGGTCGGCCGAGCCGACCCGCCTTGATCGAGGCCACCTGTTCGGCGCGGGCTTCGTCATAGGTGATGCCGCGGTGGCGCATCACGAGCTCGGCCATCTGTTGCTGGCGGCCGGTGTCGAATCGCTCGGGCAGCAGCGTGTTGATCGTGACGTTGTGCGCCACGGCCGACTTGGATAGGCCCTTGAGCACGCCGGTCAGCCCGAGCCGCGGACCGTGCGACATGCTCATCAGTGGGTTCGGCGACTTCACCATCGCCGACGAGACCGCGATGATGCGACCGAAGCGTCGTTGCTGCATGCCGTCGATCACCCGTTGGACGAACAGCAGCGGCGACACCATCGTTCGCTGCAGCGTGTCGGCCCACATGTCGGCGTCGATGTCGCTGAACGCACTGGGCGGTGGGCCCTCGCCGTTGAGCAGCACGATATCCGGCTCCGGGCACGCGGCCAGCAACTCGTCGTGTACCCGTGCTGTGGTCGCGTCACCGACGATCGGTGTCGTCGTGACGCCGAAGGTCCGGTGGAGTTCGTCGCACGTCCGCTCGACGTCGGCGCGCGTGCGGCCGTTGATCACGAGATGCACGCCCTCGCGAGCGAGGCTCTCGGCGCACGCTCGTCCGAGGCCACGGCTGGATGCCATGAGGACGGCCGAGCGGCCGCCGATGCCGAGGTCCATCTCGATCAGTCCAGGCCCAGGGCTTCGCGGGCGGCGCCGATGGCCGGCAGGTCGGCCGGGTTCAGGAACGTCTCGGGTTCCTGGGGTCCCCACACCGACACCGGAGTGGGGCCGTCGGAACCCATCCAGTCGCGTTTGCAGTGGTCGCGTTCCCAGGCCTCGTCGTCGACGATCTGGTCGATGTCGGAGAAGAACTCGAACATCGTGCCGGATGGGTCCGTGAGGTACCAGAAGATGTTCGAGCCGAGGTGGTGGCGGCCGACGCCGACGACGTTCGCGTCGGCGCGTTCGGCGAGCACCGACTGTCCGGCCTTGCCGATCGCGTCGATGTCGTCCATCTCGAGTGCGTAGTGGTTGATGTACGAGGTTGGCGCGGGCTGGATGAGCAAGTTGTGATGATCTGACTCGATGCGTCCGAATGTGGCCACGCCGTTGAGGATCTGGTCCGACACCTTGAAGCCGAGCCCGTCGAAGAAGAACGCTGTCGCCTTCTCGAAGTGCGGTGTGCCGAGCACGACGTGGCCCAGCCGGCGCGGGGCGCGCGGGTGCGCTTCGGTGACGGCGTCGGAGCGAGCGTTCAGCCGTTCCTGCGTGCCGGCGTGGTTCCAGGCTCGGGCCTGCGTCGGCGTGAGCGGGTGCGGTGTCGTGACGTCGATCACGACGCGGTGTCCGAAGACCGGGTCGACGCAGGTGAGCCGAGTGTCGAGAATCTGCGAGTCGACACCCATCTGGGCGATCCGGCCAGCGATGTCGGCCAGGTCCTGATCGGTCTCGCAGCTCATGTGCAGTTCGGACATGTGCCGGTAGGTGCCGTCGGCGACTCGCAGCTGGACATCTCGATCAGCGGTGCCGAGCACGCCGTCGGCGGTCTGCAGCATGCCGCGTCGCTCCCAGAACGCCACGAGTTCGTCGGGGTTGGGGACGCTGAGCTCGATGTCCAGCAATCCGTTCAGTGCCATCAGTTGGTCTCTCCTTGGTAGTCGCTGACGCGGACGCAGCGGTTGATGATCGTGCCGATGTCCTCGATCGTGGTGGTGATCACGTCGCCGTCGGCGAGGAACTTGCCCTGGGTGGCGCCGATCCCGTCCGGCGTGCCGGTGAAGATGGTGTCGCCCGGGGTCAGGGTGGTGATCCGTGAGAGATAGCTGATCAACGTCGGGACATCGAAGATCATCTCGGCGGTGGAGCCGCTCTGGCGGACGTCGCCGTTCACCATGCAGACGATGCGCAGGTCGTCGCAGTCGGCCAACTCGTCGACGGACACGAGCACTGGCCCCAGTGGACCGAACGTGTCGAAGGACTTGCCGAGGTCGAAGTGCGGCGGCGTCGCCACGAACTGGGCGACGCGATCGGAGATGTCCTGGCCGACCGTGACGCCGACCACGTGATCCCACGCGTCGGCAGGTTCGATGTCTTTGCCGCCGCGACCGATGACGACCACGAGTTCGGCCTCGTAGTCGCAGAAGTCGCTGCGCAACTCGACGTCGGCGGTGGGGCCGACGAGGCATGACGGGAACTTGGTGAACACCAGCGGAACCGTCGGTGTCGCGGCCCCGCCTTCGTCGGCGTGCGCCTGGTAGTTGAATCCGACGGCGAACGACTTCGGAGGTCGCGGGATCGGCGGCCCGACCGACGCATCCGACAGTCGACCCGTTGGTTCGTGTTCGTGCAGCGTGGCGGACAGTTCCGCCAGACGGTGCGGCATCGTGATGGCCACCATCGGGTCGGTGTCGAGCTCGCCTCCACTGATCTCGAACAGATCGAAGTAGTCGTCACCATCGACCAGTGCTGCACGCCCGGCGATGTTGGCGAGACGGAATCCCATGTCATTGCCCTTCCCTCGTAAGATGATCGATCATATATGATCGATCATCGATGTCAAGACGGAGATGTGGCAGACTACGTTCCATGCTCGCGAATGCAGTGTTCGGCAGTGACCAGCCACCGACTCGAACCGAATGGGCCGAGCAGCGTCTCCGCCACGCCATCCTCCGTGGTGAATTCGGCCCCGGTGACGCGCTGGTCATCTCCACGCTCGCCGAGCAGATGGGTCTCTCCGCCACACCGCTTCACGAAGCTGTGCGCAACCTGTCCGCCGATGGGCTCGTGGAACTGCACTCCCACGGCAAGGCCCGCGTCGCCCAAGTCGACCTGCATGAAGCGAACGAGATCTACGAGTTGCGTCTCATGCTCGAGCCGGTCGCTCTCGAACGCGCGGTCCGACACGCCGACGACGGGTACCGAGACCGGGTCGAGTCAGCGTGGAAAGCACTGGCTGCCACGCGAATCGCTTCGCCCAGCGACCACGCCGCCTTCCACCGGGCGCTGCTCTCCACCTGCGATTCAGCATGGCTGCTCCGCATGGCGACGACGCTCGCCGACCGCGCCGGCCTGATGATCACCGTCGGCCTCCCATCGCGGCCCGACGACTACGACACCGCCGCTGCGCACCGAACCCTCAAGG
Organism: Ilumatobacter sp.; assembly: GCF_041688325.1. Classification (GTDB taxonomy): domain Bacteria; phylum Actinomycetota; class Acidimicrobiia; order Acidimicrobiales; family Ilumatobacteraceae; genus Ilumatobacter_A. The sequence continues at coordinate 494 of NZ_JBDNIJ010000453.1, read as the reverse complement.
ACCTCGCACTGGCCGGCGATGGCGCCGCGGCAGCAGCCGAACTCCGTCGCCACCTGTCAGGGACGATCGCTGCGCTACACCTCGTCGTCGGCGCCACCATGAGCGAGAACGCGAACGACGCGCGTCAGAATGATGAGCAGTGACTGTCGCCGGTGGTTGCGACGCACTGTCGATCGACTTCGAGCGGGGCATTCTGACGTTGACCAACAACGATCCGCCCCGCAACCGCATGACGTTCGAGTACATGGACGCCGTCGAGCAGGCCGTCACCGCCGCAGCGAACGATCCTTCGGTCCGGGCGCTCGTGTTCACCGCCATGGGTGATGAACACTTCTCGGTCGGGATGGACCTGAAACAGTTGATGTCCGGGGCAGCCGAACGCGGCGGGACGCACGCGGTGCTCGACCAGCGGCTCAGAGTACTCCGAGCGATCGAGACCATGGGCAAGCCGTCGATCGCAACCCTCTTCGGCTACTGCCTCGGTGGCGGCCTAG